>DASYQE010000268.1:0-2814 GCA_036005805.1 Candidatus Polarisedimenticolia bacterium
TCGAACCGGCTGCTGAAGGGGGTGCACAGCGATGCGACCGAGCCGCCGAACGAGGACCGGGCGACGATCTTCTACACCGTCGTCGAGAACGGCCTGATCCAGGGGAGCGGCGGGAACGAGCATCCCCCCGAGGTGTACCAGCACCCGGGCGGGCTGTCGCTCGTCGGCCACATGCTCGCCATGGCGTGCGAATCGCCCCGGCCGGCCGACCCCATTTTTGATCCCGACTACGTGTCGGCGGAGCACAAGACGCTGATCCAGTTCTTCGACGTCACCGATCCCGAGCACCCGGCGTTCCGAAGCAGCTTCACGACCGAGAACGAGATGGGAAGCGTGACCGGCACCATCGGGGTGACGCCGATGCCGGACGGTCACTACCTCCTGGTGGCGACGGGGGGCGAGCACAACGACTTCTTCTACTGGTACCGCTCCGACGGTACCGACCTGTCGGCGGAGGGCCTCACCTGGACCTACGTCAGCCGGACGCACGGCCCGGACGTCGAGGACGCGCACCAGACCCTGACGTTCTTCCGGGAGGACGACATCAACGGAACCCTGATGCTCGGCGGGGTGCGCGGCAAGATCGGCCACGACCGCGACGCCCGCGACCTCTACCAGGTCAACTGCCAGACGAAGAACTGCCTGCCCGGGGAAGGCATCTTCCTGACGACGCGCCTGAACGCCCGCCGCATCACTCCCTTCGCCACGATTGGCGGCATCGCCAAGCAGGCGAGCGGCGCGGCCGCCTCCGGCTTCTACATCACGCCGTCCGGCGAGCTCTTGATGTATGTCACCGAGCACGACAACGACGGCCCGGACGGCACGGTGAAGCTCGGCGAGTGGCACCACAGGGACCTGGCGCGCCGCGACAGCCCGAACTTCCTGCCGCGGATCCTGCTGCACGACCCGTACGTGGTGGACGAGGGATCCACGACGACCTTGACCGCCTTCGCCGCGCCACCCCTCGTCAAGCCGTGGATCGCCCTCTACTCCCAGCAGGACAACGAGGGGCTCTACCCGATGATCGATTTCGAGGACTGGTTCAAGGACGACTACGACAATCTCCGCAACCTCCCCCTCGTGCCGATTCCCGGGAGTCCGACGTGGGACCACGTGGCGCAGTCGTGGGCCTACTTCGCACCGGTGGGCTGCTCCATCGATCTCTTCGATTTCGACGGCAACCGCCAGAAGACCCTCCCCGGAACCGGGTTCCCGCAGCACGACCTCGACCTGACGACGATCCTCGACGACAGCGGCCAGCACGACATGCACCGGGTGGTGGACGGCGTCCGCTTCGAGGAGAACTGCTCCACCTATTACGAGACGCCGACGCTCCTCTCGTGGGACACCGATCGCAACGGCTCCTTCGAGACGCCGGGCACGCAGGCGCCATTCTCCGCGGCGACCCTCGACGGCCCGTCGACCGTGTCGATCCCGCTCCTGGCGCAGCATGCCTTCGGAGGGAGGCAGGCCAGCGCCTTCGCCGAGGTGACGGTGCGCAACGTGCCGCCGCGGGTGGGGATCGTCATCCTGACCGACGCCGCCGGCCGCGTCGTCGGCGGGACGGTCTCGGCGGTGATCGTCGGGATGCCCGTGCAGGCGGACGCGTCGTTCAGCGACCCGGGGCTGCCGGATCACCAGACCGCCGGTTTCGCGTGGGGAGACGGTGTCGTCGACACGCAGGCCGCTTTCTCGCTGTTCGACGAGGCGTTCGGTGACGGCGCCGGGCGCGCGACCCACGCGCACCGGTACACGACCCCGGGCATCTACTCGATCGCGCTGACCGTCACCGACGACGACGGCGGCGCCGGCACGTCGAACGCCTCGCTGCGGGTGCTGACGCCGGCGCAGGCGACGCAGGAGGTGATCGATGCGCTGACGCAACTCCTCGCCGGCGCGACCGATTTCAAGGTGAAAAAGGCGCTCGACAAGGCGCTGAAGGCGCTGGCCGGCAACCCGATCGGCTCGAACGGCGCCCTGCAGAAGATCAACACG
This sequence comes from Candidatus Polarisedimenticolia bacterium, assembly GCA_036005805.1. Taxonomy (GTDB): domain Bacteria; phylum Acidobacteriota; class Polarisedimenticolia; order Gp22-AA2; family Gp22-AA2; genus DASRAU01. The sequence continues at coordinate 1,996 of DASYQE010000268.1, forward strand.
AACCAGAAGGCGGCCGCGATCGGGTCGCTGCAGCAGGCGATCGACGGCCTGGTCGCGGCCCAGGACGCCGGGACCGACACGGCGCCGCTCATCGCGCTGCTCCAGGCCGTGATAGCCGCGCTGCAGGCGCCTTAGTCCCGGGCATCGGCGGGCGCCTGACGGGCGCCGCCGAACGAGGGGGTGCGTCGGACCGGTGGGGTCCGGCGCCCCCCTTCGTGTCAGCGGGCGACTCTCGCGCCCGGAGCGTGTCTTCACGCGGTTGTCACAGAGTGCGTCCGGTTCACCCAGACGTCACAGAAGCGTCGGATCAGCGTCACCCCCTCCCGGTAACTTCCCGCCTGTTCTCGAGACGAGACCGCTTGGCCCCGTCCGGGGCAGCCCGCATCGAGAATTCTCTGGGGGAGGGACGCAAACGTGAAACTCTCGAAGCTCATCCCGGCCATAGGCTCGCTTCTCGCCGGTCTGGCCCTCGCGGCGCCGGCCGGTGCCGCCACCATCAACATCACCTCCAACATCACGCCCGCGAGCCCCGCCAGCCTGATGCACTGGACCGCGGACAACGAGTACGTCCTCGGGACCGTCATCTACGTCGAGGCGGGCGTCACGCTCACCATCGAGCCCGGCACGGTCGTGCGCGGCCTTCCGGACGCCGAGACTCCCGGCGTGCAGGATCCCGGAACGCTGGTCATCACCCGCGGCGCCAAGATCTACGCCATCGGGACGAAGCTGAAGCCGATCGTCTTCACCAACGAGGACGACGACAACATCGGCTCGAACCCGGGCACCGACCCGTACGACAACCTCACCAACGCCCGCGGC
>DASYQE010000269.1:0-34467 GCA_036005805.1 Candidatus Polarisedimenticolia bacterium
GAGCGCGAGGTCCGGACCAACAACAACGCGCCGCACATCTGCTTCTTCGAGCGCGCGTCGCTCGGCCGCTTCCTCGAGAAGCGCGGCGGCCAGGTGCGGGCCCTCGAGACCTGCGGCCCCGTCGTGGCCCCGCCGGGACCGTTGTGGAAGCGCGTGATCCTCGCCGCCGCCCCCGCAGGGGTGCTCCGCTTGGCCTACCGTCACGCGATGGCGCCACCGGTCCGGCAGCCGGTCACGCCCGACGAGCGGGCCGACCCGGAGAGCGTGCCGATCCCGTCGTACGACGCGTACGGCGGCGATCGCCTCTGGCTGCGGGCGGTCGTCGGGTTCGACTGAGACGCATCAGCGGTGCCGCGCCTTCCGGGGGACGGCGACGGCGGTCTCGCCGGTCGTGACGTGGCCGGCGGCGTCGGTCGCGACGAAGCGGATGGTGTAGATGCGACCCGGCCCCGCTGCGCCCAGCTCGGCGCGCAGCTGCAGGGCATCGTCGGCAACTCCGAGCGTCGCGCCCGCGATGTCACCGGTAGTCCGGCCGTCCCGGGCCCCGGGTGCGTCGTCCGGCTCGTTGCTCGTCACCCCCGTCAGACGCACCGTCACCGCACCGGAGCAGGCATCGTGCGCGCTCCAGACGAGACGCACCGGAACGAGGCGGTGATCGGGCGGCCACAGGACCGCCGGGGTCGCTGAGAGGTTGAACTCGGGGGGCGTCGTGTCGGCGATGGTGATGGTCTTCCCCGTGCTCGAGACCGCGCCGTGCGCGTCGGTGACGCGCAGCGCCAGGGCATGCGTGCCGATCGACAGCGTTTTCGCCAGCCGGGCCCCCGTTCCGAGAATCGATTCGCCCGCGGTGCCGAGGTTCTCGAGCCACTCGTAACGGACGATGTCGAGCGGCTGGCCCGGAGGCGAATCGTCGTCCCCCGAGAGCGACGCATCGAGGACCGCATCCGCGCCCTGCGGTCCGGTGCACTCGACCTGCGACGGTGGCCAGATCGCGGCGGCGGTGGGGGGGATGTTCGGGGCGCTGCCGATGATCGGCACGCGCAGCGACGGCGCGTTGCTCGCATTGCTCTCGAGATGCAGATCCGCCATGAGCCCGCCGGGCACGGCGGGAAGCCAGTCGAGCGTCATCACGTGCCTCTCCCCGCTGGCGAGCGTGAAGGGCGCGAAATCGGTGCGCACGGCCGGATCGTCCGGGACGGCGGCGGTGACCATCAGGGGGAGACTGCCGCGGTTGACGATCTCGACCTCGCGCTGCCACGGGTACCCGACGATCACCGTGCCGAAGTCGATCGACGACGGGGCGACGGCGATCGCCCGCGCGTCCTGGACCGACAGGCTCAGCGGCAGCTCGACGCGCGGACGCGCCGGATCATTCGTGACGATCGGCAGCCAGCCCTCGTGCAGCCCGCCGGGGAGCTCGAGGGCGTCATAGGAGAGGGTGATCGCCGCCGACGCGCCGGATCGCAGGCGCCCGGACGCGGGGACAGCCGTCACCCAGTCCCTTTGCGGCAGCAGCAGCACCGCCATGCGGTCGTGCACGTACGGTTCGTCCAGGGCGATCTGCAACCCGGCCGCCCCCGCCTGATCCTGCAGCCCGACCGTGGCGGAATCCACGCGCTCGGCCAGCTCGAGGTACTGGAAGAGGATTTCGCCCGTGTCGAACAGGATCATCTCGAAGGTGTACGGCCCGCCGCCTCCCATCCTCAGGACACCGTCGTACTGCACGGTGAAGGAGTGCGGCTCGGCGAGCCAGAGCACGCTCTGCAGCCCCGGCACGTACAGGTCGTCCCAGTACCCGGCGACCAGGTTGCCGGAGACGCCGGGGTTCGGCAGCGGCAGGTTGTCGAAGGGAGCCTCGGCATCGTTGAACGTCAGGTAGCCGTTGCCGGAGATCCGGACGCTCGTGAAGGTCTTGCCGTAGAAGGGGAAGGCGAACCCGATCGGCAGCGCGTCCGAGAACACGTCATCGCCGGTCAGGATGGCGGTGCGCCCCGTCGCCGTGATGTCCCTCCACGCGAAGACCGGTCCGTGCGGTTCGTCGCTATCGGTGAACGCGTAGCCGAAGGAGTCCGGTCCGCCCCAGCGATCGGTGCCGGGGACCGCGCGAGCCGCCCACGGGCGCTGGATCGGCCGTTGCGCGCTCCAGTCGAGCGTTCCCTCGCCGACGTTGCGCAGGGTCAAGGTCCGGGTGGTGGTCTCGCCGCTGAGCAGCGCGGCGGAGGACTCCGTGGGCGAGAGCTGCAGCGTCGGCGCCGGCAGGGTCGTGGCGGTCGCGAAGCCCGGCGGCCCGATGTTGCCCCATTCGTCCACCGCGCGCAGGCCGAGGTAATACGTCCGGGATGTTTCGAGCCCGTCGATCTCCCGGGTCTCCGGCGTGCCGCCGGGCCGCGGCGGACCGGGCAGCGGCCAGCGCGGGGCGTCGTCGAAGGAGGCGGCGTCGAAGGGAGTTTCGGACACCCGCAGGTCATAGGCCGAGGCGGTGCCGCTCCCGGCGTCGTCGCCGGGGGCGGTGAACGTGACGACCAGGCCGTTGCTCAATGGATCCGCGACGCGGAGATCGACGATGGGGCCCGGCGCGATCCGCTCGGCTCCCTGCAGGCAGCGGAAGGCGTTCAGCCTGGCGCCGGTCGCGACCTGACCCAAAAGCGACGCGACCGGCTCGGCGTGGTCGAGGATGCGGCCGCGAAGCGCCTCGGCCGGCATCCCGGGCGCGAAGCCCAGGATGAGCGCCGCGACCCCCGAGACGTGCGGCGTCGCCATCGAAGTGCCGCTGCTGAACCCGTACGCCCCGCCGGGAAGAGTCGAGTAGATGTCCACTCCGGGGGCCGCCACGTCGACCTTGGTCGCGCCGTGGTTCGAGAAGCGGGCGAGCTGATCGCGGCGATCGGTCGCCGCCACGGCGATGATGTTCGGCGCATCGAACCCGGCGGGGAAGAAGGGAACGTGATCCGAATCGGCCCCGTCGTTGCCGGCGGCCGCCACGAAGAGGACCTCGTGCAGCGCGGCGTTGCGGATCGAATCGAGCAGGCCGTCGGAGAAATCCCCGCCGCCCCACGAGGCATTGATGACGCGCGCCCCCATGGCGGTGGCGTAGTCGATCGCCTCGATGGCGTCCGCGGTCGTGCCCAGGCCGCTCGCGTCGAGGAACTTCACGGGCATGACGCGCGCGTGCGGGGCGACCCCGGCGACCCCCATGCCGTTGTCGGCGATGGCGGCGATCGTCCCGGCGACGTGCGTCCCGTGCCCGTCGTCGTCGTTCGGGTCGTCGTCGTGGTTGACGAAGTCGTAGCCGTGGACGTCGTCCACGAGACCATTGCCGTCGTCGTCGATGAGGTTCCCGGGGATCTCGTCCGGGTTGGTCCAGATGTTGGCCGCAAGGTCGGGATGCTGCATGTCCACGCCGGTGTCCACCACCGCCACCACGACCGGCGCGCCTTCGGTGATGTCCCAGGCGTCGGTGGCGTCGATGTCCACGCCCGCGGTGCCGCCGGACTGGCCGGTGTTCTGCAGGGCCCACTGGATCGGGAAGAAGGGATCGTCGGGCGTGGACGCCGCGTGCAGGATGTAGTTCGGCTCGGCGTACTGGATGCCGGGCGTCTGCTCGAGGCGGGCCACGGCGTCAGGGACCGCGACCCCGGGGCCCAGGCGCCACAGCTCCGTCCCCGACGCGAAGCGGCGCCGCGTGGTGCCGGCCACATCGAGCCGCACCGCGCCGCGCGTCGGCGCCGGCGCGTCCGGCCGGAACTTCACGAGGAGCTCGCCTTCGACGTACCGGGGAGCGGGCGGGTGGGCCGGCTGCTTCGCGGGCACGGCCGGCAGCCCGGCACCGACCGTCAGGACCGGAAGGGCGGCGCCCACGGTGAGGGCGATCGCCGCGAGCGCGACCGTGACATGTCGGGCGAAGCCGGGGCGTACCGGACGACGCATTGCCGAACCCTCGCGGCGAGCGAGCGAAAAACTGTTGAGACCTTATCCCGCCAGTTGCGACCCCGGCCATCCGGGGGAATCGGGATGCTGCGGTTTGGGATCCGCGCAGCCCCTCCGGACAGGCCGGAGCCGTGGACCGGTTCGGCGGGACGAGCCTAGCGGCAGACGTCGGCGCCGAAGACCGGGATGGCGTCACGGCGGGCGCAGAGGGAGGCGCGGGTCGAGCCGCTCTGGCTGGTGACGAAGGCGCGGACGCAGTCCCCTTCGGGAAGACGCAGCAGGATCTCCTGCCCCGAATCGATGCAGCGCGCATCGCAGGCGCACCGGTGCGGATGCTGGAGATAGAGGTCGGCCCCCGCATCGACCGCTTCGGTGCCGCTCATGCCGACCAGGTGCCCGCGGACGAACTCGGGGCGGGCGGCGCGGGTCCGCACCGATCGGTCCACCAAACCCCAGAGATCGAGGATGGGCTGGCCGGAGAAGTAGCCGATGGTGCCGATGAGGGTGGTGGCCACCCGCATTCCCGGAGGCAGCCCGCGCAGCGCCAGGCCGACCTGGGTGCCGTCGTGCACGTAGCCGTCCATCTCGGCGAGCGACTGCATGTAGAAGCGCGGCTCGGGACGGAACGGCACGAGTGTCAGCGCCAGCAGCAGCGCACCGGCGGCCAAGGCGGTCGCCGCGTACGTTGCGGTCGTCCCTCGCAAGGGCAAGAGCGCCGCCGTCGCGATGCTTCCGGCGACCACGAGCAGCGGAAAGAAGTGCAGCGCCAGGCGGTACTCCATGAAGTCGCCACCGATCCAGGCGACCAGCGCCGCCTCGAGCGCGACGATCAGCAGGGCACCGGCCGCGAGCGCCCGCTCCGCGCGCGAGCCCCGCCCGCTCGCCAGCAGCACGACCGCCGCCAGCGCAAAGACCAAAGCAACCGGATACGAGGCGGCGAACGAACGGAGATACAGAAGCCCGGCCTCGAGGTGCGACCCGGTCATGCCCTTGGCGTACACGGGATTGGGCAGGAAGGAGTCGTAGTAGGCGAGCCGCAGGAGTGTCTGGAGCGAGAACGCGAGCCCCGGCAGCCAGGCGAGGCTCGCGGCGCCACGCACGCGCGCCGCGAGTCCCGCCCCTGCCGAAAGACGCATGAACTCGAGAAGCGTGAGGGCCGCGGCCGTGATCACGCCTTCCGGCCGGGTCAGGGCTGCGGCGGCGAGAAGGATTCCGGCGAGGGGAGCGAGCAGCCGCGGCCGCCGATCCTGGAAGGCCCACGCGGCCAGCGCGCCGAGAGACAGGGCGGCGTATAAAAACGTCTCTAGCCCCGAGCCCGCGGACGCTGCCACGCCGCGGCTCGTCAGCAAACTCAGGAGGAGCGCGCTCGCCAGCCATTGCCGCCCCGGCGCCCATTCCCGCAGACCGATCCAGATGATCAGCCAGCCCATCGCCGGCAGCGCAAGGTACGCAAGCACTCCGAGCGCCGGCCCCAGGACGTGCGGCGCGATCCCGAGCCGCTCGCCGGCCGCGAGGATCAGGATCCAGAGGAAATTCGAATAGCCCTCGACCCGCTCCCCGGGATTGAAGACCAGCCCCTCACCGTGCGCGAGGTTGAGCGCGTAACGGTATGAGATGTACGCATCGTCGAACTGGTGCCGGTGGGTGACCCAGCCGAGCAACCCCCCGGCGAGCAACAGGCCGAGAAAGATTTTCGCCGGCCAGGAAGGGGAGGCGGCAGCGGCAGACGCCTTCGCGTGAGGTTTCACGAGCGACCCGGGAGAATACATGAAACTCCGCGCGGCCCGGGTGTGGAGGGGCGAAGGCGTACGGTCCCGCGGATTCCGGCGCGGGCCAGGGAGCCGGCCGACATCACGAGGGTCGCGAACGTCGTGGAAAGACTAGCGCCGCCGTCCACCGCGCCTGAACGGGACGGTCACGATGGCATCCGCCGGCGCGACATGGCCGGCGGCGTCCGTCGCCACGAAGCGCAGGGTGTAGACGCGGCCCGTCCCGGCGGAACTCCGCTCGGCGCGCAACAGGATGCCGCTCCCCGACGTCGCCGTTTCGACGCCGGAGATGTCGCCGGTGGTGTGACCGTCGTCGTTCCCGGGCGCGTCGTCCGGCTCGCTGCTCGAGGCTTCGCTCAACCGCACCGTCACCTCTCCCGAGCAGACGTCGTCCGCGCTCCAGACCAGGCGCACCGGGACCATGCGGTGGGAGGGAGGCCAGAGGAGCGCCGGGGAGGCCTTGACCGTCAGAACCGGCGGCATCGTGTCGGCGATTGTGACCGTGCTCGCGATGCTGTCGGTGTCGCCGCGGCTGTCGGTGACACGCAGCGCGAGGCGGTGCATTCCGAGCGGGAACCTCCGCGCGATCCGCATCCCGGTCCCGAGGAGCGTTTCGAGCGGGGTGCGGGGGTTCTCGATCCACTCGTAGAGGGGGATGCCGGCGGCGCCGCCGTCTTCGTCCACGGAGGGGGATGCGTCGAGCACGACGTCCGAGCCATCCGGTCCGGAGCATTCCACCTGCGCCGGCGGCCAGTTCGCGCCGGCTTTGGGAGGGATGTTCAGGGCCGTTCCGGTCAACGGGACCGAGACGAATGGAGTGTTCTCGGCGTCGCTTTCGAGGCGCAGATTCGCACGCAGGACGCCCGGCGCGCGGGGTTGCCACGTGAGACGCAGCGCTCGCCGCGCGCTCGGGGCGAGGACGAAGGGGGCGAAGAGAGCGGAAACCTCCGCGTCGTCCGGGACGGCGGCGGTCACGGTCAAAGGGAGGTCGCCGATGTTGACGATCGCCAGCTCGAACTCCGATAGCCAAGGGCAGCTCCGGCCGAACCACCATCCCTGTCCCTAGCGCGGAGCCAACGACTCGGCGCGTGTGGCTCCCGCGGCGATTCAGGCCGAAACGGCCTGCGGAGTCTCTTTTCGGACCGCGGCCAGCTTCACGTCCTCGCTCTCACGGGGTGCTTCCCGGTACCACGTGGGGACCAGGTAGCCGATCAGGAATCCGATCACGCTCGTCATCAGGATCAGGGACACCCAGTTGGGTAATGGGACATTCACGTTGCCTGACTGCTTGGCGAGTTCGGCGAGCCAGAGCCGGACGAGGCTGACGGCGGCGACGTTGATGCAGGCCTGCGTCAGCCCCTCGACGATGCGCGTTCGGGCACGTGCTCCGCGCTCGGCCGGCGGGTCGTCGGCGAGCCACGCGGTCACGAAAGCGGTCACGAAGCTCATGACCGTCCAGGGGTAGCGCACCGAGAAGCTCTGCAAGGCTTTGGGGAAATCCAAAGTGTTCATCGCGAGGCCCATGAGAAACGTGACGACGAGGCTGATGGCCGCGGCCTCGATGCCCGCCAGGAAGTAAGAGGCCACCGGCCGGTCGCCGTCGGGCGGACGCCTGGCCCACGCCCACGATTCCTTGGGGATGATCGCGCAGCAGACGGCGGCCGTGTAAATGACGGCGATCGACACCGTCCGGATGAGGACCTGGCCGATGCCGGGTCCCGTGCCCCCGGTGACGACGCTGTCCACCAGGACGAAGCCCCCGACGAACACGAGGCCGACCGCTCCGAAGAGCGTCATCACGCGGTTCATCGTGAGGCGCGACGGATGAACGACGAGGTCGAAGCCGATCGATCGCAGGCGCGCGGTGCGCGAGGCATAGGTCAGCTCGCACTTCAACAAGCCATGGCTGATGAACGTGACCACCTCGAGCAGGAGGCCGGAGTGCTGTTCGGCGAGCTCCGCCTGGTATTGGGCGGCGACTTCGGCAATCCGGCCTCCTTCGTCGACCTGGAGCTCCCGGACGGTCTTGAACCAGTTCCGTGTCTTCGGGACGAGGAGCCGGTAGCGCCGCGTCAGGTCCCGGTAGCCGTCCCCGAACGTCGACAGGAAGCCGGCGAATCGCCGATCGGACTCCCAGTCGTGAAGGTGGATCATCAAGGCGGTCAGCTTGACCCACTCGGAATGCGGGGTCGCCGCCGGCTGGCTCACGAGATCGCCGGGATCGAAGAGATCCCGGGCGAGCTCCTCGAAGACTCGTTGCTGCATGCGGGGGGAGAGCGCGAACGGGGCGCGGAGGATCTCGGCCCTCAACCGGCGGGCCTCGTGGGGGATCGCGGCCAGCTCCCGGAGCGCCTCTCGCACCCATTCGTCCATGTCCTTGAGGACGGGCAGGGTGGGGAGGAGCACCGTCAGGCAGAGGGCCACGAGCAGCGCCGGGCTTCCCTCGGGCAGCTGCTGGGCCACCTCGCCTCCGGTCGTCGCGAGCTCGATGAGCACCGGAGCGAATACGAGGGCGAGGTACAGCCCGACGAGCAGCGCGCAGTACGTCGCCGTCGCCCACCAGTACCGGCCCGCGGTCGTGCTCGCGCGGTTCGTCGGAGGTGTGTTGAAGCGGTGGACGGAATGCAGGAACACGAACAGCGATCCCAGCGGTACCTGGATGTCCTCGATGCTCATTGGGCCCCCCGTACTTTCCAATCGTCGTTCCGCGGCAGCTCGTCGCGGCGCGAGTGGGCACTTCCTGCGAAAAGAAGTCGTACGACGGGAGAAAGCGTTAGCCGGAAAGTGGCTCCGCGTCTCTGGTTGCGCGATGTCCGAATTCGATCCGCATCGATCGGCATCGAATCCGGCTGTTGACCTCACGAAAACTCTTGCTGTAGCGTCGCGCCAGTCCTCGCCGCCGATTACCTCATCGCATCTGCCAGACGTTGAGAACCGTCGTGGTCCGATCGGTTCGCGGCCGCACGCGGGCCCGAGCCATGGTTCATGGCGGACGTCTCTGCGCCTGAAAGGGGGTCGGCCATGAGCGAAGTCAAGACGCACGTCATGGCGGGGGTGCTCGCGGTCCTCGCCTGGTTCCTCCTGTTTTCCGCGGGAGTCACCATCGACTCCGCGCCCTATCGCAACGTCCTCGCGCCGAGTTCGGCCCCGGCCGTGCGATCGGAGAGCGGGGTCCTGCCGGCGCCGATCGCCGAGGGTCTCGCGAGCGTCGTGAAGAAGCCGACGCGGGGATTCGCTTTCCTCGCGGTGATGGCCCTCTTCACCCCTCTCAACGTGGCGCTCCTCACGATGGTCGCGGGATTCGTGGGCGGGTGTGCCAGCCGCCTGGGCTATGCCCAGACGCATGGAGGCCGGGTGACGAGCGAGCCGCACGAAGAGCCGGATGCGAGCACGCGGTTCCGCACCGAGAACCCCATGGCCTCGATGATGCGGAGCTTCCTCGTCTACCTGGCGTTCATCGCCGGGGTGTTCATCACGACCAACGAGCCATTCGCGAACCCGACGCCCGACCAGTACGTGAGGCTCGCCGGTCTGTTGTCCTTCGTGGGGTTCCTCGTCGGGTACGACCCCACGAAGTTCCAGGACATCCTGTCGTTGAAGCCCGTTCGCAAGACGGAAGGCCGCTCATGAGTGTCGTGATGGGGCCGGTCCTGGCATTCCGGGGCCTGCGCGGAACGTCGTGGGACATCAGCGTTCTCGTCGTGGTCGACGACGATGGAGCCATGCCGCTGGAATGGGGGACGGACGCCGGCCGGGCCCACCGAACGACGACGGAGGCCGTGCTGCTCCACGAGGTGGATCGCTTTCGGGTTCTGCGATTCGATCTCTCCGTCACTCTGCGGGCGGCGGCCCAGCAGGTGACCTACGCCGTCGGCGGCATCGAAGAGCGCTTCACCGTGCCGCGCGACGGTCAGCCCCCGGACTGCGCCTACACCTCCTGCAACGGCTTCTCGAACCCGCGCGACATGAAGAAGGTCGCCGACAAGAACGAACGCTGGAAGCACCTGGCGGGGAAGCAGGCGGAGAGCCCGATGCACCTTCTCCTGATGGGGGGAGACCAGGTCTACAGCGATTCCATCTGGGAGACGGTGCCCGCCTTCAAGAAATGGTCGGGGTCGAACGCCAGGAAGCGGCGCGCGGCCGCATTCACCCCCGAGATGCAGGCGGCGGCCGACGCGTTCTATTTCAACCTGTACGTGGATCGGTGGCGGCAGCCGGAGCCGCGGCAGGCGCTGGCGCGGATCCCGACCGTGATGATGTGGGACGATCACGACATCTTCGATGGCTGGGGATCCTATCCGCCCGAGGACCAGGCGAGCGCCGTCTACCAGGGGATCTTCGAGGTCGCCCGCAAGTACTTCCGGATCTTCCAACTCCAGCTCGCCCCGGGCGAGAGCCACCCGTTCACGCTTCCCGGCCACACAGCCTTCAGCTACTGCTACCAATTCGGGTCGGTGGCGCTCGCCGTGCTCGATATGCGGTCGGATCGCAGCCAGAGCCAGGTGCTGAGCGAAACGTCCTGGACACCCTTCTACGACTGGCTGGATGGGCTCAAGGGCTGCACGCACCTCCTCCTGATGTCCAGTATTCCGGTCGTCCATCCGGACTTCGGCGCAATGGAGCGGATCCTGGGGATCTTTCCCGGACAGCAGGAGCTGGAGGACGACCTGAAGGATCACTGGTTGAGCCGGACGCACAAGACCGAGCGGCTGCGCCTCATTCACCGATTGCTGAATTACGCCAGGGAGCGCGCCTGCAGGGTGACGATCCTCTCCGGGGACGTGCATGTCGGCGCCATCGGCGTCATCGAATCCACGCGCACGAACGATGCGCCGGAGAACTCCCAGGTCATCAACCAGCTCACTTCGTCCGGGATCGTCCATCCCTCCCCGCCGGGGATGATGCTGCACTTCCTGGAGAGCCTCGGCGACAACGTCCTCGAGGTGGATCGGGGCATCACGACGCGGATGCTCGCCTTCCCGGGGACCAGGAACAGGTTCATCGGGACGAGGAACTGGCTCGAGCTGCAGCACGACGACCAGGACCGCATCTGGGCCTGCTGGCACGTTCCGACCGAAGACCCCCAGACCGCGAAGAAGACGCCGGCGCCGCTCGCTCCAGGGGAGAAGCCGTACACGAAGGTCATCCACCCCTGTGCCAAGGCGGCGGCTGGGCCGGCATAAGGATCAAGAGCAAGGAACGATAGACTGCACCAAACTCGAGGGGGGGGCATGCTGGTCAACTTCAGGGTTCTAGGAACCATCTGCGCGCTCTGCGCTTGTCTCGGTGCTTCAGTGCCCGCGACCGCTGACGACACGGACGAGTTGCAGAAGGCAAAGCACGATTACGAGCTGGCTCGCCTCAAGGCGAAAAACGACGCCAAGATCGAGAAGCTGAAGCGGAAGACCGCAGGCGCGGGCATCACGGTGCTCCTGGATGCAAAGACCGGATGGCAATCGAACAGCCGGATTCGTCTCGAGGAAGGTCAGGCCGTCAGCTTCCGGATCATGAACACCAGCCGGGAGTGTTACACGTTCAACTTCGCGGAAGTCGCAAAGACGCAGGCTCAGGGCGATGTGGACGTTGCCCTCCCGCACAACGACACGGTCGATTTCCAGACGATTCATGTCGACACGACCAGCGCGTACGAGATCATGGCGACACGTAAAGCCGATAGCACCGAAGCCCAGTGTCCGTTTGCGAGAACGTGGCACATCGCCGTGGTCCCCTCGGGATGGGAGCTGGGGTTCGCCGGCGCCTATACCGTGGACAAGCTGACGGATCCCGCGTTCGCGCTTCGTGCGGGGACCGGCGCCAATGCCGGATTGAACGAGGTCGTGGTCGAAGACAAGCAGGATTTGTGGGAACAGGGGGCCGCCGCGATGGTGCACCTGTACCACAGCGATGCCTTCGGGCTGGGAAAGGGGGTGAGCTGGGCGCCCCTCTCGTTCGGACTGGGCCTCGCCTCGACCGAGAACGCGAAATATTACCTGGGGACCGGCCTCAAGTTCGGCAAGCAGGCGTTCCTGACCGCCGGAATCGCCGTCGGGAGCCGGGACGAGCTGGGGCAGGGGATTGAAGAGGGGGATTTCATCGCCCAGCCGAACCTTCCGCTCGAATCACGCACGGACTCCGCATTCTTCGTCGGGGTCTCGTTCAGCTTCCTGAACGCGAACATCAGCCAGAGGCTGGAAGCACCTTTCAATGTGGAAGCGCCCAAGCCCGAGAAGAGTGCCAAGACCGATACGGACAGTGGTGGACAGCCGGGACCGAAAGCGCTCGGGGCCGATTCTGCGAACGTGGAGCGGTTGAACGAGCATTTCAAGGCGGTGGACCCGCCCGTGCGTTTCGTGATCACCGCGGTCAGCGACATCAAGAAGACAGGCGATCTGGTCGACAGTCTGACGGTCGAATTCAAGCTGAAGGACGGCACCAAGCCGACCCAACAGGATGTCAGCGAGGTCGAGACGACGCTTCACAATGGCTTCAAGAAAACCACCTTCAAAGCAGTCCCGAAGAAGTAGCCCGGTTCGCAGCAGGGGCCGAATGTCGCCCGCAGCCCTGGCGAATTGGGCGACCCTGTCGAATCCTGAGCGGCATGCCGCGGCCCGCTGGATGGCGCGCAGGCTGATGGCGACCGGCACGTTCCGGCGACTGGGCTCCGGAGTCGTCGGAATCGGATTCGGTTTCCGGGAGCGCCGGCCGAAGCGGCGCGGCGGACGGCCGCGTTACGGCAAGAGCGTCGTCCTGGTCGTGACCGTCAGGAAGAAGTGGAAAGCTGGGCGTCGTGGCCGCTTGCGTGCGGTTCCGCCGAAGGTGGAGGTCCGCGTGCCGCTCGGACAACGGCGCATTCTGCTCGCCATTCCGACCGACGTGTGCCAGGCCCGGCGGCCTCGCCCGCACGCCGACCCGGATGCATGCCGGTCGGAGTCGATGTATGCAGGGGAACCCGGCGTTGAGGGGAGCGTCGCAGCTCTCGTCCGCAACGCGGGCCAGGCCGGAGGGCCCATTTACCTTCTCGGCTGCCAGCATGTCTTCCACAGGACTCTGCTGACGTGGAATTCGGCGCCCGATCCCACGGCGCAGGTCTACGCGCGACCTGCCGGCTCCGCGTTGCTGGGTCCGGCGACTCGCCCCGCTCCTTTCGGACCTCGGGTGGACAGTGTCGACGCGTCACTCGTGCTGCTGACGGATGCTGGGCTTGCGATTGCGAGAAAGAAAAGCTTCTGGCCCAAGGTCGCAACGGATTACATGAAAGATTCAACGCAGCTCGACAACGTCACTGGCCTCGCCTGGAAGTTGTATTCCCGATTCGAACCCGCCGGGCTGAGCTACGTTCGGACGCGTCTCTGCAAGGAGATCGAATACGGGAGCAACAGCGTCACTGTCCGGATCATCGAGGTGGTGGTCTCGCGTTCGACGGGGCGCGAGCCGAAAAAGGGCGATAGCGGAGGGGCCGTCATGGTCGGCCCGCTGCTTGTCGGCATCCACATCGCCGGAGAGGGTCCGCTCAGCTACTGCATCCCGGCCTATCGCCTCTTCTCGACTGCGGCTTTCAAGCCAAAGCTGGAGCTCGCGTCTGACCTGATTTCCCCCTAGCGAATGACGAGGTCGAGACTGCTCGGCATCGGCATCCTCGCCACGTGTCTCTCGGGGTGCGCTCTGAATGCCGAAGAGAACCGAGCAGCCGGTGACTCGTCCCCGCAAACTGCCGCCAGTCCGGCCCCTTCCCGCGTGCTTTACGAGGAATTGCAGAAGCTCCTGGGCGCGCAACCGCCCGATCTTCCGGCAGCGCTCGACGTCGTCGAGCGGTCACTGCAAGGGTGGGCCGATTACCGCGTCGAGCTGACGTTCTCGAACAAGAAGTATCCTGGACCGCAGATCAAGGGTCTCGCCGGGTCCGCTGTCTACACGGGCGGGGGCGTACTCCTCTTCGTTGCGAAGGCCTCGACGGATACGGATGGAAGGACGAATGACATCGGCAGCCATCCTGTCCTCGAGACATCGTACAAAGTGCGCGGATCGAACGGGAGGCTGATTTCCCTCGACGCCTTCGCCGACGCTTACTTCGTTCTCAGCCAGACCCTGCTCGGAATCTGTGGCGCCAGGTCGAAAAAGGTTCCCGACATCGAGGCAGGGACGCTCGGTTACGTCAAGAGCAACCGCCGGGGGACGGCCTCGTTCGCGGTGTACGGAGATGCGGGGCCCTGCCACTCGACGGGGGAAATCTCGGTTGCTCTCGGGCGAGGACTCGGCTATCCGATTGCGCGTCCGGCGCGTGACAGCGCGGAAGATACCGACAACCCCGGCATGGTGTACATCGTCTTCCTGGGAACATCCCGTCGACGCGGTGAAGATGGGGTGCGTGCGGCGCAACTCGAGTCCGAGGCCAGGCTGTCCCTGCCAGCCGTGCTGAAGGACTACGCCCAGTTCCTCATTGCGCGGGCAAAGAACGAGGAGGCCTGCGGCAAGAGCGCCGGTTGCGAGTAGGGGATGGTGCGCAGCAACCCGCGACCATCCTATGGGCGGGCGTGCGCGATGCTTGGTTCACGGACTTGGGATCCGGGAGTACGCGCGCCATATCGGCGTCAGGATGATTCGCTTCTTTCTCCTTCAGCCACACGCCTGATGTGCTCCGCTCCGAGCGCCACGTACTTGTGAATCCGCAGATCCTTGAACAGATAGGTGAGGAACAACACAACGACCGCGACGACGAGGCTGAGGAAAATCCAACTTTCGAGAGCTGGCCAGTAGGTCCACCCCTTCGGTTCCCCGAAGCGGAATTTGTCTCCGCAGCACCCGCCGGACGGCCACACCGTGAGCATCTGCTTCCATTTCGTCGCAATCGGCGTGTCCGCGCCGTACGGATAGACAGGTCCCTGGAGTACTTGTTCGAGAAAATGAACCTGCGAGCCGACGATGATGGTGAGGACGCCGAGCACGACCACGATCCGCATCCGGTCGGCGGTCACGCCACGCGGCCACTTCTCCGTCGGCGGTGGCAGGCGCCGCGCCAGGGGGTAGCCGGGGCGCTCATTCGCATACCCTCGTGCCAGCGCGATACACACCAAAATGATCGGGGCCGCGAATAATCCTGCAATCGCGGCCACCTCCTTCGATTCGACGATGAGTTCGACGGGCTTGAACTGGCTCGTCTGCGTCTTGATGTAGAGGCCCAGACAGTAAAGGAATGTCGGAATGCAGATCCAGGTCCAGACGTGCCCGGCCGACTCGTCGGGTCCTGGCGACTCCGAAGAA
This sequence comes from Candidatus Polarisedimenticolia bacterium, assembly GCA_036005805.1. Taxonomy (GTDB): domain Bacteria; phylum Acidobacteriota; class Polarisedimenticolia; order Gp22-AA2; family Gp22-AA2; genus DASRAU01. The sequence goes on from DASYQE010000269.1 coordinate 14,955, forward strand.
GCGGGTCTTCCCTCAGGGACGTCCTGGCCGGTGGCAGGGCGATTCTTCTTGCTTCGTCTGCTTTTGCTCACGTGAGCGTCCCCTTGGTCGAGCTTTCACGGATTCAGTGCGGAACGGCGGCGACGAAGTTGTGGGAAACGCTAAGGGAGGTGCGAGTCGGAGGTCAAGGGATCATTTCCGGACATGCTCCGGAAGGTCTCGGCTCTCCGCGTCCCCGAGGCCAACCATGGCGAACGCGTAGAAGCCGACCAAAACTCCAGAATGCCCGCGGCGAAAACTACGAAACTCTACCGTCTGAAATCCTGCTGTCCGCAGACTTGCCGTCTTGACGGACCTCACACGCGCGCATAGCGTCCACTCCAGCGCTCATTTGCTGTACGGAATTCTCCGATGTCTCGCCGCCGCACGGTCGCGCCGGGAACGTCTCTCGACCCGTTCCCGGAGTGCACACACCTAGGCCGAGCGCAGGAGGGCGTGTCCATGTCATTGAAGAAGTCGTTGCGCGTGCTGGCGGTGGGTGTCGCCGTCGCGGTGTGCGTGCTCGTCATCCCGTCCCACATCGGGACCACCGACGATGCCTGCGCCGGTGGTGGCAACTGTCCTCACGACTGCCCGCACACCACCTGTGTGACCCCCGGCTGCGGTGACGACGGCATCATGTCAACCACCGCATGCACGCACGCCGAGTTCCAGGGCCCGATCATCAATGGGTGCTCCGTGGGCTGCAGGGCCGTGGCGTGCAACTAAGCTGACCGAACCGGGGCCGGCGCGGGAGCCGGCCCCCACCATGCTCCCCTGGACGGTGACAGCCCCGCCCTGGACGGCGAGCGGCGCCCTAGGGTCGGTCGCCTGCCGAGCGGAAGGCGGGGAGATCCGATCCGCGAATCGGCCGGACATCGGTGACCTTGAGCGTGAGAAGCGCCTTCGTACGCCCCGAAGCCAGGACGAACTCGACCTCGAGCCCATCCGGCGGGTAGACCTCGACGACGGCGCCCATGTCTCCGGCCTTGAGACCGTGCGCACGCAGGTCGCGCCGGAGCACGACGGTATCGAGCGGCTTGAAGGTCATCACCTCACCGGGATCCGGGTTGGTCCAGATGTTCGGCGCCAGGTCCGGGTGATCGAGATCGATGCCGGAGTCGATCACCGCCACGACGACCGACGCGCCGCCGGTGGAGATGTCCCACGCTCCGCCCGCATCGATGTCCGCGCCTGCCGTCCCTCCGTCCTGGCCGGTGTTCACGAGCGACCACTGCTGCGGGAAGAACAGGTCGTCCGGTGTTGCCGTCGCGTGCAGGAGATAGTTCGGCTCGGCGTACTCGACCCCGGCTGCCGTTTTCAGACGCTCGATCGCATCGGGGACGGCGACCCCGGCTCCGAGCCGCCACAGCTCGGCGCCCGAGGCGAAGCGGCGCGTCGTCTCGCCGGCCACATCCAGGCGGACGGCGCGGCGCACCGCCGCCGGCGACTCGGCCCGGAACTTGACCAGGATCTCACCTTCGACGTACGGGGTGCCGCTCGACAGGGAAGGGCTTGGTGATGCCTTCGCTGGACCGGCGGGCGACGCGGCGCCCGCGGCCAGGACGATCGCCGCGAGGGCGACGCCGAACTGTCGGGCGAATCCCGGACGGACGAGACGAGGCATGTGCCGATTCCCCGCAAGCCGGACGACCGAGCCGAACGAACACACCGAGCGAACGAGCCGAAAGGACGTGGCGAGACGGTACCGCGCCCCGCCACAGGCGACCACGCCCGTTCGCCGGACCCTTGCGGGGCCATCTCCGCGGTCCGGGATCCGGAGACAGTCAGGGTATTCCGCCGCCCGACGCACCGCATCCCCACCGAAGCCAACAACGTGTCCGTCTCCATCGTCGCGGAGAACACCGGCCGGAAAGGGAACGGTTCAGCCCCAACGTGTTCACCTTCCACGGCAAGCCGGTGGCTTCGATCAACACGGCCTTCCGTTCGATGGTGACGGACGCGGGGCTGGACCGGGATGTCACCTTCCATGTGCCCTGCCGTGCCGATACCGGCTGATTGGTGCCGATCCGGTGCCGATCCGCCGGGTTGTCAACTACGGGCGTCACCGCGCTGTTCAGCGCGGTCCGCGGAAAGCCTTGGCTGTCGTGGGTTTTGTTGGTGCCGAAGACAGGACTTGAACCTGCACGCCCTTGCGGGCACTAGACCCTGAATCTAGCGCGTCTGCCAATTCCGCCACTTCGGCACGGACCGGAGCGGGCACTCCGGGAAGCGCGAAGGATAGCAGCAGGAACCCCCGGCCGCAAGCCGCGGCTCAGTAACCCAGCTCCTTCATGGCGACCTGGAATTTCGGGTCGTCGACGTACCTCTTGAAGGAGTCGTCCGTACGCGGGTCGGGGTAGGTCTCTCCCTCGAGCAGCTGGTCACGGTGGGCGTAGCCGGTTTTCAGGTTCGCGAGGGCCTCGTCGAGGTTGCCGAGCTCGGCATGCACGCAGGCGAGGTTGTAGTAGGTCATCGGATAGTCCGGGTCCTTCCGGGTCGCCGTCTCGAAGTGTTTCTTCGCGTCGTCCAGCCGACCGGAGAGCGCATAGGCCATCCCCAGCTGGTCCGACAACACCCGCTCTTGGACCCGGGTCAGGCCCCCCTTCGCGGAGAGGTCCCGGGCCGCCTCGTACGGGGCGATCGCTTCGGCGTACTTCTCCTGGTAGAAGAGGCTGTGTCCGAGGTACAGCTGCGCCATCGGACTCTGCGGGACGCTCCTGGTGACGGAACGAAAGGCCTTCTCCGCCTTGCCGAAATCCCTGGTTCCGTACTTCAGCACCGCTTCGTGGAACTGCTTCCCTTCCTCCCCCGGGAAGCCGTACAGAAAGGCGTTCGCGAAGTATTCCGGCTTGCGGCTCGAGACGACGATGAGGACGTTCTCGACTGGGAAGATCATCTCCGGGTGCAGTGAGGTCCGGTTGTCCTCTCCCCAGATAAGCCCCTTGGTGAACCCGATCGCCCTGTCCAGGTCTCCCTTCGTCGCGTACTCGTAGTAGTAGATGGTGCTCTTCTGGCCGTCGCAGTCGAACGACTGGAAGGTCTTGTGCTGCGGAGCGTTGAACAGGGTGGCGCTCGTCTGTTTGTCGTCGGCCATTCGGTAGAGCGTCGCCGCCTGGATCGACACGGCGTGTTCCGTGGCGATCAGGGTGCAGCGGGGCGCCAGGCTCGCCGCCGAGAGTTCGACCTCTTCCATCGTCAGCGCCCGCGCCGCGGTCGTGGTCATGAGAACGAGACCCGCGGCCACGACCAGCCGGATCGATCGACCTGCGCCGAGTTCGTGGGGCATGGTGGACCTCCAGCCGCGACTATACTCTGCCTCCCATGCCCGCATCCCGGAACCGCGCGCCCCGGCAGGTCATCGCTTCCCTCGCCCTGCTCCTCGCGGGAAGCGGCGCCGCGACGCTGTCGGCGCGGCCGCTGCGGCTCGAAGACACGGTGCTCTTCGCCGGGATCGAGGAATTGCGGCTCTCGCCGGACGGAAAGTCGGTCGCGGTCACGGTGTCCAGGCGGGCGCCGGACGGCAACCGGTTCACGACCGACATCTTCCTCGTTGCCGCCGATGGGTTGTCGATGGAGCGGGCGCTGACGCGCGCGCCGGGCAACGACGGCCAGCCGCGCTTCAGTCCGGACGGGGGCCGCATCGCGTTCGTCTCCGATCGCTCCGGCAGGGACGAGGTCTGGATCATGCCGGTGGACGGCGGCGAGGCGATCCAGCTGACCTCAAGCGAAGGGGTCGGGACATTCGCCTGGAACCCGGACGGTCGATCGATCCTGTTCACCGCCCCCGATCCCCCCGACATGGCGAAGAAGAAGCGCCTCGAGCGCGGCGACGACGCCCGGGTCTACGGCGAGTGGCCGTCGTCGTCGCTCTGGCGCGTCTGGGTGGACCAAGACCTGGCGCGCGAATCCGGCTCCGGCGGTGCGTCGCGGGTCGCGGTGCGACTGACCGACGGGACGATGCACGTCACCGACCTGATCGCCCCTTCGCCCGACGCCCGCTTCGTCGCCTTCGTCGCCCAGCCGACTCCGGAAGCCGACGCCTCGGAGGAAGCCTCGGTGCGCCTCCTCGAGATCGCCACGCGCCAGGTGACCGAGGTGCCCGGCTCGCGGCGCGCCTCGGCCGTTGCGTGGTCGGCGCCGGGAAAGGCGAAGCGGACCGTCCTCTTCGCCCGTCCATTCGATGGCGCCGGCTGGTCGCGCGCCGATCTCTTCGCCTGGACGCCGGGAGAGGCGGAGCCGCGCGACCTCTCGGCCTCGATCGATCGGGACATCGAGCAGATCCTGCCGATGCCGGATGGATCGTTCGACGTTCTCTGGAGCCAGGGGGCGCTGACCGAAACCGCGACCGTGACCTCCGACGGCAAGCTCGGCCGCGCCTGGAGCCCGCTCTACCCGGTGGCCTCGCCGCTGCGTGCCGGCGACGCGCGTCTCTTCGTCCGACTCGACCGGCCGCACGAGGTGTGGCGCTCCGATCGCGCCGGCGCCGCGCACGCCATCACCCGCTTCAACGGGGACCTCATCGCGTCGCTCGATCTGCCGACGCTGGAAACGGTGCGCTTCAGGAGCGGCGCCTGGGAGGTCGAAGGCGTCCTGACGGTGCCGCCCGCCAGCGGCGGGGGGCGCGCTGCATTGAGCCCGCGACCCGGCCCGTATCCTTTATTAGTACGGCCCCACGGAGGCCCCCGGGCGAACAGCCTGATGGAGTTCGGGCCGCACGACGCATGGCTCGCCAGCCTCGGGTACCTCGTCTTCGAGCCGAATTTCCGCGGCTCGACAGGGTACGGCGACAAGTTCGCCAAGGGGAATGGCGGCGACTGGGGCGCCGGCCCGTTCTCCGACATCATGGCCGGCGTGGACGCGCTCGTCGCCGCCGGCCGTGCCGACCCCGATCGCCTCTATCTGTTCGGCTGGTCGTACGGCGGCATCATGGCGAACTGGACCGCCACGCACACCGACCGGTACCGCGCCATCGTCAGCGGCGCCGGCGTGGCCGACCTGCGCATGCAGTACATCCTGAGCGACGCGCGCCGCTGGCGCTTCGACTACTTCGGCGGCAGCCCGTTCGAGCCCCAGTATCTGCCGGCCTACTGGGCCAATTCGCCGGTGACGCAGGTCGGAAAGGTGAAGACCCCGATGCTCTTCCTGCAGGGCGAACAGGACCGCCGCTGTCCGATGCCGCAGGCGCTCATGATGCACCGCGCCATCCTGGACAACGGCGGCGACAGCACGCTCGTGCTCTACCCGCGCGAGGGGCACGGCTTCCGCGAGCCGGAGCACCTGCTCGACCGCACCCGCCGCATCGCGGCGTTTTTCGCGGCGCACGGCGGGCAGCCGGTTCCGGACGCGGACGCGCGCGCGGCGGCGGAAGGAATGCGATGAGCGAAGCGCGCGCGCTGCGGCAGGCGATCCTGGAGTTCATGCGCCGGCCGGACTACCGGCCGGCCAGCGCCGACGAGCTGCAGCGCCTGCTGCGCATCGAGCGGTCGCGGCGCCATCCGTTCAGCCGGGCGCTGCGGGAGCTGGTCAACGACGACGAAGTCGTGCGCGTCGACCGCCACCGCTACGCCGTCGCCGGCTGGAGGCCACAGGCGCGCGTCGGCCGCGACGGTGGCGGCCGCGACGGTGGCCGGGCGGGACGGGCCGGACGGGGGTTCGCGGATTCCGCGGCCGCAGCGACAGCCGCTCCGGCCGTCGCCACCCCGGGGCCGATGCGGAGCGGATCGATCGTCATCGGCAACATCCAGGTCCACCCGAAGGGCTTCGCGTTCGTCACGCCGGACGGCGGCGGCGTCGATCTCTTCATCCCGCCTCCGGCGGTGGGGGATCGGCGCGACGGCGACCGCGTCGAGGCGGTGGTGGTCCGCATGCAGCGGGACGGGCGCGCGCAGGGGGAGATCCGGCGCGTCGTCGAGCGCACGCGGCGGCGCATCGTCGGGCTGTACCGCGGCGGGCCGAACGGCGGCACGGTCGAGGCGTACGACCGGCGCTACGAGGCCGGCATCGGCATCCCGCCCGAAGGAGTCGGGGGCGCCGTGAACGGGCTCGTCGTCGGAGTCGAGCTCGAGCGGCCGGCCGAGGAGGGGAAGCGCGCCTGGGGCCGCATCGTCGAGGTGATCGGGCCCGCCGAGTCGCCGGAGACCGACCTGCGCGCCGTCATCGCCAAGTTCGGATTGCGCGACCAGTTCCCCCCCGAGGTCATGCAGCAGGCGAGCCAGGCGCCCGATCAGGTGCGCCCCGAGGACATCCGCGGTCGCGAGGATTTCCGCGGCCTGCCGATCGTCACCATCGACGGCGAGACGGCGATGGACTTCGACGACGCGGTTTTGGTACGCCGCCTCGGCGACGACTACGAGCTGCACGTCCACATCGCCGACGTCGCGCACTACGTGCGGGCCGCGACGCCGCTCGACTCCGAGGCGCTGGAACGGGCGACGAGCGTCTATTTCCCGGGCACGTCGCTGCCGATGCTGCCGCACCGGCTGTCGAACGGCATCTGCTCGCTGAATCCGCGCGTCGATCGTCTCGTGCTGTCCTGCGTCATGAGCATCGATCGCCAGGGCACCGTCAAGGAGTACACGCTCGCGGAGGGGGTCATCCGCAGCGCCGCCCGCATGACCTACACCAACGTCGCGAAGATCCTGGTGGACAAGGACCCGGCGGTGATGGCGCAGTACCGCAACCTGGTCCCGAACTTCCTGCTGATGGAGGAGCTGCACGGCGTGCTGAACGCCCAGCGCCGGCGGCGCGGCTCCATCGACTTCGATCTGCCGGAGCCGGAGGTGATCCTCGCCGCCACCGGGGAGATGACCGGCATCATGGCGCTGGAGCGCAACATCGCGCACCGCCTCATCGAGGAGTTCATGCTGACGGCGAACGAGACGGTGGCGCGCCACCTGTTCAAGGCGCGCATCCCGGCGATGTACCGGGTGCACGAGCGCCCCGATCCGCGCCGTCTCGAGGACTTCGACGCCTTGGCGCACGCCTTCGGCTACTCCCTGCCGCGCCCGTTCACCTCGATCGAGCCGCGCGCCTTCCAGGCGCTCCTCGAGCGGGCCCAGGGCCGGCCGGAGGAGCGCTTCCTGGCGCGGCTGATGCTGCGCTCGATGAAGCAGGCGCGCTACTCCGAGAAGCGGGACATCCACTTCGGGCTCGCCTCGTCGTGCTACACCCACTTCACCTCGCCCATCCGGCGCTACCCGGACCTGGTGGTGCACCGGCTGGTGAAGCGCCTGCTGCGCGGCGGGCCGCTGCACGCGAAGGAGCGCGGCGACCTCGAGGTCTTCATGCCCGAGGCGGCCGCCCGCTCTTCGGTGCGCGAGCGGACCGCCGACGCCGCCGAGAACGAGCTCATCCAGCGCAAGAAGATGGTCTTCATGGCCCAGAAGATCGGCGAGGAATTCGACGGCTTCATCTGCGGCGTCGAGGCGTTCGGCATCGTCGTCGAGCTGCGCGACCTGTTCGTGGACGGGCTGGTGGCCATCGAGAGCCTCCCCGGCGAGCGCTTCCAGTTCATCGAGCGCCAGCGCCTCATGCGGGGAGAGAAGACCGGCAAGGTGCTCGCCCTCGGCGACCCGGTGAGGGTGCGGCTGAGCCGCGTCAACGCGGCGCGCATGGAGATCGAATTCACGCTTCTCGACCACCGGCCCGGCCCGCGCCCGGCCGGGGTGGTCGCGGCGCCGCGCCCGGTCGCCGACACCAGGGCCGGCCGGCGCGACGGCGCGAAGCGCAAGCGTCGCCAGGACGATCACAAGCGGGCCGGGTCGAGCGGACAGCGGCACGGCCGTCGCGGCGGTGGAGGCCCGACCGGATCGGGCTCGGTCCGCAGCGGGCGCGGACGTCGTCGCCGCTGAGACCCCGAAGCCGGCCGTATCGCTTCCTGCCGCACACCGCCGACGTGGCGGTGGCCGTCCGCGCCGCGACGCTGCCGGCGCTGTTCGGACACGCGGCCTCCGCCCTGTTCGATCTCACGACCGATCGCCTCTCGGTGCGCCCGCGGCGCCGGGCGCGCTTCGAAGCCCAGGGCGTCACGCTCGAGAACCTGCTGGTGCGCTTCCTCTCGGAGCTGCTCTACCTGCAGGAGGTGAAGGGGTGGCGATTCCGCTCCTGCCGGGTGACCTGGCTCGATCGGCACGGCTTGCGTGTGCGCGCCGTGGCGGCGGGGGAGCCGTTCGACCCGGAACGGCACCCGCGGCGGCGCGAGGTGAAGGCGATCACCTACCACCAGCTCGCCGTGCGCCGCCGTGCCGGAGCCTGGCGGGTGCGCTTCGTCCTCGACGTGTAGCCTTGGCGCGAGGCGGTTCCGGGAACCTCTCTTGATCGTCCCCGGTAGGTAAGGTAAAAGGCGCACCACGAACCGCGGCCCGCCTTGGCCGCCTCATCGAGCGGAGTCAAGCGCATGGACTGGTTCTACGTCGCCGACCAGCGACAGGTCGGGCCCGTGAGCGAAGCGGAGTTCGCGCGACTCGTCGGCCTCGGAGCGATCCGCGGCGAGACCCTCGTGTGGCGCGCCGGGATGAAGGACTGGCAGCCGTACGGCTCGTTCTTCCCGCCGCAGGCGGCAGGCGGTGCGCCGACGCCCGGAGCCCCGCAGCCCGGGACGTCCTCCGCCTCCTCTTCCGGGACGCCGGAGGGCGCCGCCGGAGCAGGTGCCGCCGGTGCCGCGGCCTGGACGGCCGCACCTCCCGGAGCCGCGGCTCCGGGCGCCGCCACCATGTCGCCGATCCGGCCGCTCGAGGTTCCGCGCTACGGCGGGTTCTGGATCCGCTTCCTCGCGCGCCTCATCGACTGGCTCATCCTCATCGTCATCAACAGCGCCATCACCATGCCCCTCGGCCTCGGCGGGTTGAGCATCCTCAGCGGCAGCCACGACATGTTCGATCTCGCCTCGATGCTGGCGCTCTTCGGGTTGGCGGCAATGATTCGCGTCACGGTCTCGGCCACCTACGAGATCCTCCTGACCTGGAAGAAGGGGGCGACGCTCGGCAAGCTGGCGCTGGGCCTCAAGGTCGTGCGCCCCGACGGCAGCGGCATCACCCTCGGCCGGTCGGTGGCGCGCTTCTTCAGCACCTGGATTTCCGGGTTCATCTTCTGCATCGGCTACATCATCGCCGCCTTCGACGACGAGAAGCGATCGCTGCACGACCGCATCTGCGAGACCCGCGTCATCCGCACCTGATCGTTCTACACTCGGCCCCATGAAGGTCGAGATCCGCCGGGCCGGGACCTGCCGCTGGGAGATTCCCCGTCACGGAAAGATGAACGTCCCGGGCGTCGTCTATGCCGACGACCGCCTGATGCAGACGCTGCGTGACGATCCGTCGCTCGTCCAGGTGATGAACGTCGCGTGCCTTCCCGGCATCGTGCGCGCCTCGTACGCCATGCCGGACATCCACTGGGGCTACGGATTCCCGATCGGCGGTGTCGCCGCCTTCGACCCCGACGACGGCGTGGTCTCGCCCGGGGGCGTGGGCTACGACATCAACTGCGGCGTGCGGCTGCTGCGCTCGGACGTGAGCGCGGCCGAGGCGGCGCCGCGCATGCGCGACCTGGTCGAGTCCCTGTTCCGCCACATCCCGACCGGCGTCGGCTCGCACCGCAAGGACTTCAAGGTCACGCAGCCCGAGGAGAAGCGCCTGCTGGCGCACGGCGCGGCCTGGGCCGTGAAGCAGGGCTTCGGCGAGCCGGACGATCTCCTGCACATCGAGGAGGGCGGGGCGCTCCAGGGGGCGGAGCCGTCGGAGGTCTCGGAGCGCGCCCGCGAGCGCGGCCGCACCCAGCTCGGAACCCTCGGCTCGGGGAACCACTTCGTCGAGGTCCAGAGAGTCGCGGAAATCCACGACGACGCGGCGGCGCGGGCCCTGGGCCTTCAGGAAGGCTTGCTGACCGTGTCGATCCACACCGGCTCGCGCGGGCTCGGGTATCAGGTGTGCGACGACTTCCTGCAGGTGATGCTGAAGGCGTCACGCCGGCACGGCATCGAGCTGCCTGACCCGCAGCTCTCCTGCGCGCCGCTGCAGTCGGAGGAGGGCAGGCGCTACCTGGGCGCGATGGCGGCGGCCGCGAACTTCGCCTTCGGCAACCGGCAGCTGATCACCCACTTCGTGCGCCGCGCCTTCGAGGAGACCCTCGCGCGCGGGCCCCGGGATCTCGGGCTCTCCGTCGTTTACGACGTCTGCCACAACGTCGCCAAGTTCGAGCGGCACGTCGTGGAGGGCCGCGAGCGCCGGCTCTGTGTGCACCGCAAGGGGGCGACGCGCGCCTTCCCGCCGGGCCACCCGCAGACCCCCGAGGCCTACCGGACGATCGGCCAGCCGGTCCTCGTCCCGGGCGACATGGGCCGCGCCTCCTGGGTGCTCCTCGGCACCGGGCGCGGGTACGAGGAGACGTTCGGCTCCTCCTGCCACGGCGCGGGGCGGGTGATGAGCCGGCACGCGGCGAAGAAGGCGGCGCGAGGCCGCTCTATCGCGCGCGAGATGGCCGACCGGGGCATCGTCGTGCGCTCCGACGGCCGCGAGACCCTCGCCGAGGAGATGCCGGAAGCCTACAAGGACGTGACCGACGTCGTGAACGTCGTCCACGCGGCCGGCCTGTCGCGCAAGGTCGCGAAGCTGGTCCCGGTCGGCGTCATCAAAGGATGACGCGCGCCTCCCGGCGCGCTTGGGGATGACGCGTGCCTCCCGGCGCGCTTGGGGATGACGCGCGCCCTCGGGTGCGCTTGGGGTTGACGCGCGCCTTCCGGTGCGGTTGGGGTCGATGCGCCGCGAGTGCGGCGCCGGGTCACTGGAAGTCGTCTTCGAGGGAATAGCGCAGGGCGACCTTCTTCATGTCACCGGTCGTCGGGTCGTAGACCACGATGTCCCGGAGCGGCCGCGCGTAAACGTGCAGGGTCACGAGGTCCCCGTCCGAGGTGTTGGCGAGCTGGTGGATCTCGGCGCGATCCACGAGGGAGAAATCCCCCGGGCCGAGCGTCTCTTCGCTCGCCAGCCTCACGAGGCAGCGGTCCGGGGTCGGCCGGCCCCCCGGCACGAACAGGCGCGACGTCAGCCGCCCCTGCAGGACGCGCGTCACGTTGAGCGAGCCGGCGTGATCGTGGATGGTCGTCACGTGCCCGGGCTTCCAGCACAGCACCAGCATGTCGAAGCGGGGCGTGCGGCAGACCAGGTTGCGGGTGTAGCAGTCGCTGGTGAAGTGGATGTGCTCGCGGATGAGATCGTCGCGCACGTCGAGGTCGCCGGCGAGCTGGTGCAGGATGCCGATGGTCAGGTTCTCGACCGACAGGTGGGCCATCGCGGCCACGAAATCGTCGAGCGAGAAATGGTGAGGCATCGCCCGGATTCTATACCCGACGAGGGGCGGACAGGGTAGCATCTGCCCCCCATGTCTCCGCACCCGGAAGGCGCCACGGCCACGCTGCCGATTGCGGCGCGCATCGAGCGTCTCGCCACGTTCGGAGACCGCCGCGCCTACCTGTGGCGTGACGGCGTGCGCTGGCGCACGCGCACCTACGCCGAGTTGCTGGCGGGCATCCGCGGCGTCGCCGCAGTCCTGCGGGCGCAGGGGCTGAAGCCGAAAGAGCCGGTCCTCGTCCAGGGGCCCGACGAGCCGGACTGGATCGAAGGGCTCCTGGGGATCTTCCTGGCCGGAGGGGTGGCGGTGCCGCTCGAGGCGGCCACCGCCGATCCGTTCCGCGACAAGATCGCCGCGACGGTCGGCGCCCGGCTGATCCTCACGCCGGCTGAGATCGCTCCGCCCCCCGGCGTCCGCCGCATCGACTTCGGGAGCTGGCGCAGCAGCGCGTCGGCGCGCGGCGCCGCGGCGGGTCGCGATGCGGCTCCCGGGGCGGCCGCCGCGGCCGCGACGGTGTCGCTGCAGGACACGGCGGAGATCGTCTTCACCTCGGGAACGACCGGCGAGCCGAAGGGGGTCGTGCTGACGCACGAGAACCTGGCGGCCGACTTCGCGCCGCTCGAGGAGGGCTACCGGCACTACGAGCGCCTGGCCCGCCCCCTCGGCGAGTTCCCGGTGCTGAGCACGCTGCCGCTGTCGCACATGTTCGGGCAGGCGATGAACGTCTTCCTGCCGCTCTACATGGGGCTGACGGTGGCGCTGGTGGCGCCGCGTCCGCGCGACGTGCTGGACGCCGCGACGCGGGTGAAGGCCTGGGGATTGTTCTCGGTGCCGCGCCTGCTGGAGATCCTCGCCGCGGAGATCCGCCGGGAGGCGGGGGACGCGCGGGCGCAGGAGCGGCTCGACGCCCGCCTCGAAGAGCACGCGGGGGCCCCGTTCTGGATGCAGCGGCTGCTGTTCCGGCGCTCGCGCCGCCCGCTCGGCTGGCGCTTCACTGTCGTCGTCAGCGGCGGCGCGGCGCTCGCCGATCCGGTGCGCGAGTTCTACGAGCGCCTGGGCATCCTCGTGGTGCAGGGGTACGGCCTCACCGAGACCGCCCCGATCGTGTCGATCTCCAACCCGTTCAAGCGGGGGAAGGGGAACGTCGGACGGGCGCTGAAGGGACAGGAGGTCCGCCTCGGCCCCGACGGCGAGATCCAGGTGCGCGGCCGCAACGTCACCGCCGGCTACTTCGGCAAGGAGGAGAGCGGCGAGTGGTTCGGCACCGGCGACATCGGCGAGATCGACGCGCAGGGCCGCATCCTCATCAAGGGGCGCATCAAGGACGTCATCGTCACGCCGGAAGGGGAGAACGTCTACGCCACCGACGTCGAGGCGGCGTTCCACGGCCTGCCGGGGGCGCGCGACGCCGCGGTCTTCGGGCTGCCGCACGCGACCGGGGAGCAGGTGCACGCCGCGCTCCTGCTCGCGCCCGGCGCCGACGCGGCGGCGATCGTGTCGGAGGCGAACGCGCGCCTCCTGCCGAAGCAGAAGGTGCGCGACTGGACCGTCTGGACGGAGGGGGATTTCCCGCGCACCTCCACCGGCAAGGTGAAGCGGGCGGCGCTGCGGCAATCGGTGATTGCCGGCCGGGGGACCGAGGGAGGGAAGTCGGACCCGGCGCGTCCTCCCGCCGCCGCGGGCGGCGTGCGCCGGCTCGTGGCGCGCATCGGGCGGGTCGCCCCCGATCGGCTCCAGGATTCGACCCGCCTCGTCGAGGACCTCGGCCTCGCGAGCCTCGACCTGGTCGAGGTCGCCGCCGGTCTGGAGGAGGAGTTCGGCCTGACGATGGCCGAGGATCGCATGGCCTCGGCGACGGTCGGCGAGCTGGAGCAGCAGGCGCGCGCGGCTCTCGGCGGCGGCGGGACAGCGCCCGCGCCCGGCCGGGCTCCCGCGACGGGCCCAGCCCCCGTCACCGCACCTGCCCCCGCCGGCGCGGCGGCGCCCGCGGCCGCGCCACCGTCGCCGTCCCGGGCCGTGGCGCATGCGGACGCCGCGCCGGCGGGGACGGAAGGGGAGGGCGCTTCGCGCAACGGTCGTCCGGCCACGGCAGCGTGGAGCGCGCAGGTGATGCGCGGGGCGTTGCGGATGCCGCGCTGGGCGCGGTCGTGGCCGTTCCACGTCAACCGGCGCCTCGTCGAGGAGACCCTGCAACGGCCGATCGTGCACGTCTGGGGGCGACCCGAGGTGCTCGGGCGCGAGCGGCTCGAGGGTGCGGCGCCGCCCTATCTCTTCGTCGCGAACCACCACTCCTACTTCGACACGGCGCTCCTGCGCTCGACGCTGCCGCTGTCGATGCGCGGCCGCATCGCTCCGGCGATGACCACCCGCTACCACCGCGTCTGGTTCGGCGAGACCCCCGGCACGCGCGGCCGCTATCTCCTCGAGGGACTGCAGGCCTCGCTCACGGAGTTCTTCTTCCACGCCTTTCCGCTGCCGGAGACGGCCGGCTTCCGCCGCAGCCTCGTCTATGCCGGGGAGCTGATGGACGCCGGCTTCTCGATCCTGATCTTCCCGGAGGGGCGGCACGTCCCGGAAGGGACGATGGAGCGCTTCCGCGGGGGCATCGGCGTCTTCGCACGCGACCTGCGCGCGCCGGTGGTGCCGGTGCACGTCCGGGGGACGCACTTCGTCCTGCCGGACGAGCGCTACTGGCCGATGTTCCACCCGACCCGCATCGTCTACGGCGCGCCGCTGAGCTTCGCGGCCGAGGCCGATCCGACCGAGGTCACGGAACGGCTCGAAGCGGAGGTGCGGAAACTGGAACCCTGAGGCGAAGAGGCCGCGCGGGGGCGGCCCCGATCAGGGGGTGACGTCGGAGCCGCGGTCCGGCATGCGGCGCTTTCCCGGCGTGAGCGGTCGCGGATTCTTCCCGGCGGCCGCGGCGCGCCCCTTGGGACTGGCTTCGGGGGCGTGCCCCGACTCCGTCCTGCCGCGGTCGTTCGTTTCCCCCGCCAGCGCCTGGGAGACCGGCTCCTCGACCGGCGCGGGCTGCAGCGCGTGCTCGAACACGTCGTCCACCGTCGAGACGAAGTGGAAGGTGAGCGCGTCGAGCGCGTGCTTCGGCACCTCGGTGAGGTCCTTGCGGTTTTCCTCGGGGAGCAGCAGGGTCTTGATGCCGGCTCGCTTCGCCGCCAGCACCTTCTCCTTGATGCCGCCGACGGGCAGCACCTTGCCGCGCAGGGTGATCTCGCCGGTCATGGCGGTCTCGCCGCGGACCGGGCGCCCGGTCAGGAGCGATGCCAGCGCCGTGGCCATGGTCACGCCCGCCGACGGCCCGTCCTTGGGGATGGCGCCGGCCGGGACGTGCAGGTGCAGGTCGGCCCGCGAATAGAACTCCGGGTCAATCCCGAGCGACGCGGCTCGGCTCCGGATGAATGACAGCGCCGCCATGGCCGACTCGCGCATCACTTCGCCGAGCTGCCCGGTGAGGATGAGCCCCTTCGCCCCCGGCATCCGGGTCGCCTCGACGAACAGGATCTCGCCGCCGAACGGCGTCCAGGCGAGCCCGACCGCCACGCCCGGCAGGGCGATCCGCTCCGCCAGCTCGCTCGTGAAGCGCTCCTGGCCGAGATACGCGACGAGATCGTCCGGCGTGATGACGGCGACCGAGGTGTCCCCCTCGGCGTGCCGGCGCGCCACCTTGCGGCAGAGCGTGCCGATGGACCGCTCGAGGTTCCGCAGGCCCGCTTCGCGCGTGTAGCGCGAGATCACGGCGGAGATCGTGGCGTCGCTGATGTCCACGTCCTCGACCTTGATGCCGTTCTCGGTCGCCTGCCGCGGGATGAGGAAGCGGCGCGCGATCTGCACCTTGTCCTCCTCGGTGTAGCCCGGCAGCTCCAGCACCTCCATGCGGTCGCGCAGGGGGCCCGGAATGGTGTCGAGGACGTTGGCGGTGGTGATGAACAGCACCGCCGACAAGTCGAACGGCACGTCGAGGTAGTGGTCCTGGAAATTACGGTTCTGCTCGGGGTCGAGGACCTCGAGGAGCGCCGAGGCCGGGTCGCCGCGGAAGTCCATCCCCAGCTTGTCGATCTCGTCGAGGATGAACACCGGGTTGCGGCTGCCCGCCTTGCGCAGGCCTTCGATGATTCGCCCCGGCAGCGCGCCGACATACGTCCGCCGGTGCCCGCGGATCTCCGCCTCGTCCCGCACGCCGCCGAGCGACAGGCGGTGGAAGTTGCGTCCCATGGCGCGGGCGATGGACTTGCCGAGGGAGGTCTTGCCGGTGCCGGGCGGTCCGACGAAGCACAGGATCGGTCCCTTCGAATCGGCGCGCAGCTTGCGCACGGCGAGGAACTCGAGGATGCGGTCCTTCACCTTGTCGAGGTCGAAGTGGTCCTCGTCGAGGATGGACCGCGCCTCCTTCAGGTCGATCTTGTCGGGAGTCTGCTTCGACCAGGGGAGGCAGATGAGCCAGTCGAGGTAGGTGCGCACGACGGCGTGCTCGGCGGCGGCCGGCGGCATGGTCCGGAGCCGCTTCAGCTCGCGGTCCGCCGCCTGCTTCACCTGCTCGGGCATGCCGGCCTTCTCGACCGCTTCGGCGAGGGCGGCGATCTCGCCTTCCCCCTCGTCGTCCAGTCCCAGCTCCTTCTGGATCGCCTTGAGCTGTTGCCGCAGGACGAATTCCCGCTGCCCCTTCTCCATCTCGTCCTGCACCTGCTCCTGGATCTTGGAGCCCAGCTCCATGACCTCGATCTCGCGGCTGATGTGGCGCGTCAGCCGGCGCAGGCGCTCGGGGACGGAGAGGATCTCGAGGAACTCCTGCTTCAGCGACGTGTCGCGGACGAGGAGCGCCGCCCCGAGGTCGGCGAGCCGGCCCGGGTTGTTGACGTTGAGCAGCGCGACGCTGATCTCGTCCGAGTCGATCGGCATCAGCGCCAGCATGCGGCGCACCTGGTTGAGGAGGTTCTTCGCCAGCGCCTCGGTCTCGACCGAAGCCTCGGTGATCTCGTCGAGCACCTCGACGTCGGCAACCGGGTAGGGCTCCATGCGCACGTAGCGGGTGAGGCGGATGCGCTGCACGCCGGAAACGAGGATGCGGAGCGTCCCATCCGGGAACTTCAAGAGGCGCTGGATGACCGCGGCGCAGCCGATTTTGTGCAGGTCGGCTTCGTGCGGCTCCTCGACCGAGGGGTCGCGCTGCGTCACCAGGGCGATCATCCGGTTGCGCACCATCGTCTCGTCCACGAGGCGGATGGAGGCGGCCCGGCCGATCACCAGGGGCATCGGGATGTGCGGGAAGACCACCGTCCCCTTCAGCGCGAGGACGGGCAGCGTCGGCGGAACGGTCGTGTCGGTCGGGCCCGGAGGCGGAGGCGCCTCGGCCAGGATCGGCCCGGCCGCCGGGTCTTCCGCCGCGGACGGGGGCTGTTCCGACTCGTCCGGCTCGTCGGTGGGCTTGTTCGGATCGTCCATGGTGTCCTTGTGATTAAGCGGGCTCGACCGGGACCTGCCGGCCGCCCTTGTCGGCGGGCCTGAAGGGGATCGTCACCTGCAGGAACCCGTCCTTGTAGTTCGCCTGGACCTTCTCGACGTCGGCCGAGGCCGGCAGCGGGATGAATCGCTCGAACGGCCCGTAGGCGATCTCGAGCTGGTGCCAGCGCAGACACGTGGTCCCCGCCGGCTCGCGCCGGACCCCGGAGATGCGCAGGGCCTGCCCTTCGACGACGATGTCGATCGCCTCGCGGGACACGCCGGGGAGATCGACGGTGACAAGCAGACCTTCCTGGGTCTCGTGGATATCGGCGCGCGGCACGAAGCCTTTCGGTCCGTACGCCGGCCCCAGCCCGTGGAGCAGGCTGTCCATCACCTGCTCCATGCGCCGGTGCAGGTCGCTCACTTCCTGTGGCACGACTCGACGGATGCGAATCAAGGCGCCGTCCTGCCCGCCCGGACGGCCAGGGAGCCTGTCCGAGTCAGGCTCCTAGCTGGCCTTCTCCAGGGAAGCAACGTGGCGCGTCAGCCGGGACTTGTGCCGGGCCGCCGCGTTGCGGTGCATCACGCCCTTGCTGACCGCGCGGTCGATGGTCGACAGCGCGGTCGGAAGGGCCTTGCGCGCAGAGGCGCCGTCCTTCTTCTCGAGCAGGAGCCGCACTTTTTTGATCTGGGTGCGGAGGGCGGTGCGCCGGGCGCGGTTGATGTCCCGGCGCTTGCGGCTCTTGCGGATGTTCTTGACGGCCGACTGGATGCGTGCCACGACGTTCTCCTCTGTTTTCCGTTCTCAGTCTGCGATGAAGACGAATTCGGCGCGCCGGTTCTGCGCCCAGGCCGCTTCCGTGTGGCCCGGGTCCACCGGCCGCTCCTTGCCGTACGAGATCGTGCGCAGGCGGTTGGCGGGGATGCCGAGCGAGACGATGTAGTCGCGCGCGGCGCGGGCCCGTCGATCCCCCAGCGCCAGGTTGTACTCGGTCGTGCCGCGCTCGTCGCAGTGCCCCTCGATGCGCACCGCGAGCGGAGCGTGCTGCCGGATCTGGCCGGCGTTGTCGTTCAGGATCGTCTTCGCTTCGCCGCTCAGGTCGGCGCTGTCGAAGTCGAAGAGGACCTCCTTGAGGATCCCCTGCGCGTTCAGCTTGTCCGCCAGCCCGGACGGGAGCTCCTCGAAGCTCTTCTCGCCCGCGTTCGCCTGCCCGAAGCCGCCGGTCTCATCGACCTTCTCGGCCTTTGTCGCTCCTTCAAACGTCGGCGCCTGGGTCACCGGAGCTTCCTGCTGCGGTTGGGCCGACTTGCACGCCGTCACCACGAACACACCACACAGGGCCAGCACCATCGCCGGGAGCGCGCGAAGGGTACGACGTTGCATCAGGTCACCTCCATGTGACTTCGATTGTGATCGGACGCATGAACCTCGAAGGACTCACGAGGAGTGCGGATTATAGCATGCGAAACAAAGCACTTCCGAAGACAAGCCTGTCATCGGGCCCAGGAGGGAGAGGTGTTGTTCCCCCCCTTGGTGAGCCGGCGGACGTGATCCCCGCTGGCATCCATCGTGTAGATGTCGAACCCGCCGCTGCGGTTCGAGGAGAAGACGATGTGGCGGCCGTCGGGGGACCAGCGGGGCCATTCGTTGATGCCACCTCCGTCGGTCAGGCGCTTGATGGTGCGCTCCTTGAGGTCGTAAAGGTAGATGTCGAACCCACCCGGGACGCGCGCCGTGAAGGCGATCGACTCGTCCTCGTCCGGCACCGGGTTCCACGAGGGCGCGTCGCAGTAGTTCAGCTGCGTGTCCACCCGTCGCGGGTTGCCGCCGCCGGCGTCCATCATCCAGATCTGCGGCGAGCCGGATCGGTCGCTCGTGAACGCCAGCGACCGGCCGTCGGGGGACCAGGTGGGGGAGGTGTCGATGGCGCCGTCGCGGGTCAGCCGGGTCAGCGCGCCGTCCGACGGCCGCAGCGTGTAGATCTCGGCATTGCCGTCGCGGGCGCTCGAGAAAGCCAGCAGGTGCCCGTCGGGAGACCACGAGGGAGCGCTGTTCAGCTCGCCCTTCTGCGGGAAGGCGGTGCGCAGCTCTCCCTTGCTGCTCAGGATCTTCAGCTCGGGCGAGCCGCCGCGGTACGAGCTGAAGGCGATCCACTGGCCGTCGGGGGACCAGGACGGGGAGAGGTTGATGGAATTGTTGGCGGTGATCCGCTTCGGGCGCGCGCCGTCGTAGTCCATGACGAAGATTTCCTTCGCCTTGCCGACCTGCGAGACGTAGGTGATGCGCGACTGCGCGATGCCGGGCCTGCCGGTGTAGCGCTGGATGATCTCGTCGGACATCTTGTGGGCGAGCAGGCGCCCCTGGTCCAGACCGGCGCGATATTTCTTGCCGAGGGCGAGGCGCTGCTCCGTCATGTCGTAGACGCGCCCCTCGAAGATCAGCTCGGCCCCTTCCGGATGCGCGGCCCCCACCATGACGGCGTCGGCGCCGATCCCCTGCCATTCCTTGTAGTCGGTCTTTCGGCCGGCGAAGGGGGAGACCATCTTGAGGTACTCGTCGGGGACCAGCTTGAAGTAGTTCGAGAACACCAGGTCGTCGCGCACCACGTCGTACAGCAGCGACGACGCCTCGTCACCCTTCGGCGTGCCGCCGCCGTCGAAGCGCGGGATGGCGATCGGCACCTTCGAC
>DASYQE010000270.1:0-9975 GCA_036005805.1 Candidatus Polarisedimenticolia bacterium
GGCTGGGGCGGATCAAGAACCTGCGCGTGGCGTCGCGCACCTCGGCCTTCCAGTTCAAGGGCAGCAAGCACGACATCCGCGAGATCGGCGAGCGCCTGAACGTCGAGAAGGTGGTCGAAGGCAGCGTGCGCAAGAGCGGCAGCCAGATCCGCATCACCGCGCAGGTCGTCAACGTCAACGACGGCTACCGCCTGTGGTCGGAGCGCTACGACCGCAAGCTCGAGGACATCTTCGCCATCCAGGACGAGATCGCCGAGAGCATCGTGCGGGCGCTGGAGGTGACGCTGTCGCCGAAGGAGCGCCGCGCCATCCAGAACGTCGCGACGCGCGACGTCGAGGCGTACGACTTCTACCTGCGCGGGCGCAAGTCATTCTGGGAATGGCGCCACACCGGCTGGACGCAGGCGCGCCAGATGTTCGAGCGCGCCATCAAGCTCGACCCGAACTACGCACTGGCCTACGCCGCCATCGCCGACTGCTGCTCGTTCATCTTCATGTACGCCGACCGCTCGGAGAAGGAGCGGGTGCTCGCGGAGGAGGCCAGCCGCAAGGCGCTGCAGCTCGACCCCGATCTCGCCGAGGCGCACGCGGCGCGCGGCATGGTGCTGTCGCTCTCCGACAACAACGAGCAGGCGGCGGTGCACTTCGAGAAAGCGATTTCACTCAACCCGCGCCTCTACGACGCCTACTACTTCTACGCCCGCGCCAGCGTCGCGCTGGGAAAGTACGACAAGGCGGCCCGCCTCTACGAGCAGGCGATGGAGGTCCGCCCGGAGGACTACCAGGTCCCCCTGCTGCTCCCCCAGGTCTACCGGAGCCTGCACCGGCTCGAGGACGAGAAGGCGATCTCCCGCGTCGGCATCGAGAAGGCGAAGCGCCACCTCGAGCTCAATCCAGATGATCCCCGCGCCCTCTACCTGGGCGGCGGCGCGATGGCGAAGCTGGGAGTCGTCGAGCACGACGAGGCGATGGTCCAGGAAGGGCTGAAGATGGTGAACCGGACCGTCGAGCTCAGCCCCGACGAGGTCGGCGTGCTCTACAACGTGTCCTGCATCTACGCGACGCTCGGCCGTGCCGACGAAGCGCTGACGCTCCTCGAGCGTGCGGTGCGCAACGGCTACAACCACCTCGCCTGGCTCGAGACCGACTCCGACTTCGACTCGATCCGCCAGCACCCGCGCTTCCAGGCGCTGACCAGGACGGTCGCGGACCGCCAGTGAGGCTGAGCACGGTCGTCCGCGATCTGCGCCTGGGGATCTCCAACGCCCTGCTGGCCGGTCTCCACCCCGACCAGGTGCCGGTCCCTCCCTTCCGCTTCGTCGAGCGCGTCGGCGGGGGCGATTACCGCGACGTCGGCGAGGCCCTCAGCCGCAATCTCCTCGAGCAGGGGGGGCTGCGGCCGACCGACCGCCTCCTCGACATCGGCTGTGGCGTCGGCAGGCTCGCGGCTCCGCTGACAAGGTACCTGCGCGGCGCAGGGCTCTACGAGGGCTTCGACATCGACCCGGAGCTGGTGGCCTGGTGCGAGCGGAACATCACCCGCCGCCATCCCCGCTTCCGCTTCCGCGCCGTGGACGTCCACAGCGACTACTACCGCCCCTCAGGCTCGGTGAGCGGGTCCGCCTTCACCTTTCCCTACGAGGACGGCTCCTTCGACCTGGTCTGCGCGACGTCCCTGTTCACGCACCTGCTGACGCACGACGCCGAGAACTACCTGCGCGAGTCCGCCCGCGTTCTCGCGCCGGGCGGGACGCTGTTCGCGACGTTCTTCCTGCTCGACGAGGAGTCCTGGGCGCTGCAGAAGGCGAAGCGCGGGGACCGGGTCTTCCGGGCGGAGCCGGTGGACGCAGCCCAAGGCCAGGTGCACCACATCATGCGCGCCGATCAGCCCGAAGCCGCGGTTGCCTACACGACCGACTGGCTGCGCCAGGCGCTGGTGCACGCCGGCTTCGGCGGGGACATCCGGATCCACGGCGGCAGCTGGTGCGGCCGCACGACCTTCGTCACCTACCAGGACCTGGTGATCGCGCGCAAACCGGCCTGATCCTCAGGCAGTCCACTTTGCCCCCGGGTCGCCACCGACGGCGATTCCGCGTTGACACGTCCCTCCGGCGGGCGTATAGCATCGTCGTCAACTCGCTTTCCCATGAAAGGAACGGCCATGCGGAGCGCCTCCACGGCGGCTCTTCTCCTGCTCACGGCGTGGCTGGCGCCGGTTGACGCCCTCGCCCAGGGCGCTTCCCGCCAGGCCTGCACACCGGAGATCTGCGACAAGCAGGACAACGACTGCGACGGGCAGGTGGACGAGGACATCCCGGGTACGCCGATCACGAGCGGCACGGGGGCCGTGGGGACCAGGCTGGTCTTCAGCGGTGTCGGCGGCGGGTTCAGCGGCAAGTTCTTCCTCCTGGGGGCCGGAGATCTCTACAACAGCGGCTCGATGCCCCCTTCGGCCTGGCTCGTGAACCTGGGGGACCTCGATCACGACGGCCAGCCGGAGTTCCGGGTGGCGGTGCCGCCGCAGGGGCCGGGAAGCTGGAACGACCCGCGGACGGTCGGTTGTCCCGGCGAGCTGGCGTCGAGACCTCCCCTGGTGCTGCTGCTCTACGCCTCCCCGGAGGACCTGGACCACGACGGGGCGTTCGACGTGTTCGAGGACTTCGTCATTCGGAACGGCCGGCTCGACTTCGGCGAGGATCTCGACCATGACGGGCGGCTGACCCCGCCGAATGGGTGCGAGGGGGCGTACCGCGAGGACATCGATTGCGACCGCCACCTCGACACCATCAACGAGGACTCCAATCACAACGGGATCCTCGACCCGGGCGAGGATCGCGACGGCGACGCGCGTCTCGACCTCGGGATCGAGGACCGGAACAACAACCTCATCCTGGACGACCAGCCGTTCCCGGTGTCCGACTATCCCTACGGCTCGACCCGGCCGACGGCCGGCGGAATCATCGCCGCCTCGGTCGCCTGGAACGGCTCCTCGTACGACTTCGATGCCATCAACACACCGACGCGGACGATCGTCGCCGACGACGGCACCGTCTACCGCGTCGTCGACGCGGCGAAGCCGGCGGTTGTCGGCGCGCGCGCTTCGGGCGTCCGGCTGATGGCGGAGGATTTCTTCGGATTCGGCAGTGCGACCTGGCGGACAGGCCTGATCGCCCCCGCGATTCCTTCCGCGGACGACGTCTCCGGGGCGCGGGCGATTTTCGACGCGCGTGAATTCTGGAACTTCATGGGCATCGGGCTGATCGCCGGCACCCCGTCGGCACCCGACGGATCGGCGACCACCTCCGCATCGTTCGGGACGCCGCTCGTCAATCCCAACCCCCCCGACTTACCGGTGTCGTCCCTGGACGCCCTGCCCCTCTCCGCAGGCTCGAACCAGCTGCTGCACAACGAGGTCGGACTCCATCCGGCACTCGCAACGCTCCGCCCGTTCGATACCGACGGCGATCGGGTCCTACTGCAGTACGACCTGTGCCCGAACGTCTTCTCTCTCTCCTTCGGAGGAGGGGGGAACGACAGCGACCGGGACGGGATCGGCAACCTATGCGACCCGCCGGCCTCCGCCACCGACGGCCAGTGGGTCGCCGTGCAAGGTCCGCTGACACCGGGGTACCGGTCCGGCACGGCCGCCGCCTACGACCGGTTCCGCTCCGTGACAGTCCTCTACGGCGGGTCGGACGACACCCGGACCTGGGCCTACGACGGCACAGGCTGGACGACGCTCCCGACCATCGGCAGCCCGGGAGCGCGCTACGGACACCGGATGGCCTACGACGGCCTCCACCATCGCATCCTGCTGTTCGGCGGATTCTCGTACCCGACCGGAATCCCGCTGACCGATCTGTGGTCGTTCAACGGGGCGAGTTGGGACAACATCACGCCGGCCACGTCCCCCACGCCGCGCGGCGACTTCGGCCTCGCCTTCGACGACTCGCGCGATCTCCTGGTCCTCTACGGCGGGGTTCTCGGCGATCACATCCTGCCCGATACCTGGGTGTACGACGGATCGAGCTGGCATTTCGTTTCGACGGCCGCGACGCCACGGGCGCGCTCCAGCATGCAGATGACGTACGACGAAGGACGCGCGGCCGTCTTCATGAACGGCGGCACCTCGAACGACCACAGCAGCCCCTTCAACGACACCTGGCGGTTCGACGGCGCAACCTGGCGGCTCGTCGATCACACGGGTGAGGTCGCGCCGACCTGGATGGGACAGCTGGTCTACGACGGGACGAGCCGGCAGCTGGTCCTCGTCTCGGGCCTGAATTTCATCATAAACCCCGGCCCGGGCTCGGGAGGAACGGGCCTTGCCTTCGAGATGTCCGCCGCGCGGGTCTTCGACGGCCGGGTCTGGCGGACGCTCTCGACGCTCGACGTTCCCCAGCTCACCATGACCACGGTCGCGGTCTTCGACGCCGCCCGCGGAACGCTCGTCGCGTTCGACGGCTTCGGCTCGACCTACGAGCTGCATCGTCCTCCCGATCTCGACTCCGACGGGGTGACGAACGGGTCGGACAACTGTCCCCTCATTGCGAACGCGGGCCAGGCGGACGCCGACCTCGACGGGACCGGCGACGCGTGCGACAACTGTCCCGTTCCCAACGCGTCGCAGACGGACAGCGACAGCGACGGCCGCGGCGACGCCTGCGACAGCTGTCCTTTCATTCCCGACCTGCAGGCGGACTCGGACGGCGACGGCATCGGGGATGCGTGCGACTGCCTCCCGGGCGATCCCTCGCCCGGAACGCCCCCCGAAGTCGGCGCGGCGCTCTCGGTGACGCACGCCAACGGCTTGACCCGGATCGACTGGGTTGCGAGCGCCGGCGTCGATCGCTACCACTCCTATGTCGGCACCCTGCCGGCGCACATGATGGGAAGCCGCGCCGGCTCCCCCTTCGACCACGAATGTCTCGACGCGAACCTGTCGGAGTCGGGCGGCGTGGTCACGACCGAGGACCTGGGCGTTCCGACCCTCGGGACCGGTTTCTACTATCTCCTGGCGGGGGACAACGGCTGCGGCGAGGGGTCGCTCGGATCCACCACCTCGGGACAGCCCCGGCCCGTACCGCTTGCGTGCGGCGTGCCGCATCCACAGCTGCCGGAGATTCTCGCCGTGGAGGTGACGGCCACCGACACCACCGCCCTCTGCCCGGAGTACGACGCGATCATTCGCGGCTGGCTCTGCTCCGCCGGCGGCATCACCCCCGACACGTACGCGTTGTTTCCGGGGCCGTCCCTGGAAATCCGCGCGGACTTCACCGACCTGCTGCTACGGGTGACGACGCCGAACCCCGCGTTGCCCCCGGTGCCGCCTCCACGCCTGACCGTCCAGGCGACGCGCACCCCGTGGGGTGGCGGTTCCCCGCCACTCCCCCTGAATCTCGTCGACGACGGCTCGCTCCTCGTCACCCAGCAGCAGCAGGCGGGGTACAACCCCGAGAACTGCGTCGTCGATCCCGGCGCGGGGGTCTGCTCGTGCGCGCCGAAGAGCTTCCCGATCGTGTCGAGCGACGCCCAGGCGGCCGACGGCACCTTCACGCTGCGTCTGACGTTCGTGCCCGGTCAGAACGGGCTCAGCCAGAGCGCCTTCGGCGCGTTCCAGAACTGCATCGCCCGGCGGCAGCAGGCGACCACGCTGTTCGCCGATGCGCCTGACGGCACGCCGACGTCCTTCGCGCTCGGCGCCTGGGACAAGGACGGCTTCGGGTCCGTCTGGCCGGTCACGTTCCCGGTCCTCCCCCGGGCTCCAGCGGTCACGTGTACCGGGGACGCGTGCGCGTGCTGCCTGTTCCTCTCGCCGGATCCGGCTTCGGAATGCCACGGCCTCACGGGGCTGATCGGCGTGCCAGGGAGCGGATTCGAGAACGGCGTCTGCAAGGACCTGCTGTAAAAGTCCGTTCGACAAGCCCGGATTTTTCACCGGTGTTCTGCTGCGGCCGCGGATCTGGCCGTCCTGACGGGCGTCTTCGCGCCCTCGCGACGAACCCCAGTGAGAAATCCGGGCTAGCGGCCGGCGGCGAGCGTCGCCTTCAGATCCTCGAACCAGTTGAAGGCGATCTTGACCATGTTGCGGTTGCCGGCGAGGGTCGCGACCTCGCTCTGGATGATCAGGAAGCGCTTGCCGTCCGCCGCCACGTCCCAGTCGCCCTGCAGCCCGGGCACGAGGTCGAACATCTTCTCGGGGCGGCCGACCTCGAGCGACCCGCCGACGGCGCGCACCGGCACGCGCCACGCGGCCTTGTTGCGCTCCATGTAGAAGATGGTCGCGCCGTCCTTCGACCAGCGCGCGAATTCGCCCCCCTGCGCCGAGACCTGCCAGCGGCTCCCTTCGCCGGAAGACGGGCGCACGTAAACCTCCCAGCGCCCCGATTCGTCCGAGTCATAGGTGATCCACTTGCCGTCGGGCGAGAAGACCGGGTCCCCCTCCGACGCGTTGCTGGTGAACAGCGGACGCGCCTTGTGATCTCCCTGCAGCGGCAGCAGCCAGGGGTCGCCGTTCGGCGTGGAGAGGTGGTAGCCGAGGTATTTCCCGTCGGGCGACGTCGAGTAGGCGTCCATCTCGACGTCGGACGAAGCCATCGTCTCCTCCTCGCCGGTGCCGTCGGAATGCTTGCGCAGGATCACCCACTTCGAATTCCGGTTGGACGTGTAGTACAGGTCACGGCCGTCGGCCGACCAGACCGGATACAGGTCGCGGCCTTCGTCGAACGTCAGGCGGGTGAAGGTGCCCCGCTCCAGGTCCTGGATCCAGATGTCGGTGTTGCCATCCTGGACGATGGCGACGGCGATCCTGTGGCCATCCGGAGAGATCCGCACGGGAGCCTGGAACTCGCGCCGCGCGTCGCTCACCAGCGTCAACCGCCCCTGCGGGTCGGACCAGGCGAGGGTGTTGCGCGCGCCGGCCGCCTGCCCCGTGAGGTAGACGAGCGTCCCGCTCCTGGAGACGTCGTACTGGCCGCCCCCTTCGGTGTTGGTGTTGACGTCCTGCATCACCGGCGACGGCAGCGCGCTCAGCTTCATCGACGCGAGATCGAGCGGCGCGGCGAAGAGCGTCCGCTGGTTGAGATACAGGAGGTGCCCGGAGGCGGCGTAGCGCGCGTACGTGCCGCCGTGGGTCAGGACGGTCCGCTTGCCGGTCTTCACGTCGACGATCTCGATGGTGCCGGAGTTCCGGTCCCCCGTACCGTAGGCGGTGAACAGCACCTTGTCGCCCCCGGGAAGGAACTGCGGCCAGCGGTGGCTCACCTCCCCCTGGCCCAGGGTCGTCAGCGGCTTCGGCTGGCCGCCGGCCGCGGGGAGCTGCATCAGGCCGCTCGCCGGGTTGGGAGCGAAGACGATGGCGCCGTTCTCGCCCCACGCCGCGCCGCGACTGAGGGCGACCGGGCACAGCACCAGCGGCGTTCCCCCGGTGATCGACACCTTCTTGAGCGTCGACGGGGTGACGAAGCCGATCCATTGCCCGTCGGGCGAGAAGAACGGGTTGTAGGCGGCGTCGGTCCCCTGCAGCGGCGTGTCCTCGAGGCGGCCCAGGGAGCGGACGTACAGCTTCGTGGCGCTGACGTCGCTGGCGGTGCCGATGGAATAGGCGAGGTAGCGGCCGTCGGGAGACAGCGCCGTCGCGCTCCCCTGAATCGTCAGGAGCGGCTGATCGCCCGTGACCGCCGCTTCGAGGCGGATCGGCTGCGGGGCCGGCGGCGCCGGGCGCAGGAAGAAGAACCCGGCGGCGGTCGCGAGCGCCGCGGCCATGGCGGCGCCGGCGAGCAGCGCCGTGGACGCTCCGCGCGCGGCCGGAGCCGTCATCGTGCCGGGAGCCGTGTACCCGGACGCATCCGCCGCGGCGCGATCGTCGAGCGCCGCCTTCCCCGAAACGACCTCCTCGAGCAGCACGCGCGCGTCGCCGATGTCGCGCAACCGGGGGCGCGGGTCGCGCTCGAGACAGCGGCGCAGCAGGCGCCGCAGCGTCGGCGGGGTCGCCGCCGGCAGCGCCTTCCAGTCCGGGTCGGTCTTGAGGACCGCGGCGATCATCTCGGAGATGGTCTCGCCGTCGAACAGGCGCGACCCGGTCAGCATCTCGAAGACCACGACGCCGAACGCCCAGATGTCGGTGCGGCGGTCGATCGACTTCCCCTTCGCCTGCTCCGGGCTCATGTAGGCGGCGGTGCCGAGGATGACCCCGGCCCGGGTCCCGCCCGAGGTCATCGTCGGCGACATCGACGACAGCGGCGACGGCTCGCTCCCTTCGCCGGAGAGCGCCTTGGCCAAACCGAAGTCGAGGATCTTCACCTGCCCCTCGTCGGTCACCTGGATGTTGGCCGGCTTCAGGTCGCGATGGACGATGCCCGCCTCGTGCGCGGTCTCCAGCCCCTCGGCGATCTGCAGCGCGAGCCGCACCGTCTCCTCGACCGGGATCGGCCCCGACTTCAGCCGGGCGTCGAGGGTTTCGCCGCCGACCAGCTCGAGGGCGAGGAAATGCTTCCCCTCCGCCTGGTGCAGCCCGTAGATGGCGGCGATGTGCGGGTGGTTGAGGGCGGCCAGAAGCCGCGCCTCGCGCTCGAAGCGCGCCAGCCGATCGGGATCTCCGGCGAACAGGTCCGGCAGGATCTTCACCGCCACCGGACGATTCAGGGTCGTGTCGATTGCCTTCCACACGACCCCCATGCCGCCTTCGCCGAGCTTGCTGGCGAGCCGGTAGTTGAGGAGCGTCTTCCCCGCTTCGATGGACATGGCCGCGCATCATATCGCGGTTGCCGCGATTGCCATCGCGGCATTTCGCCGCAATCGCACGCCGGGGGCGGGATTGGCCGCAGGACGGAGGCGGCTACTTCAGCTTCGGGCAGTCGGTGGAGGTCCCCTCGGCCCACTCCATGAGGGCCTCGGAGAGGAACTTGTAGCCCATCGTCGGCCGGTAGAGGACCACCTCGGTGCGATTGGCGCCGGCGCGCTTGAGATCCACGGCCATGGCGTACAGACCGCCGGCCGGCGGGGTGGCGCCGACGCCGGCCGGCCGGTGCACCACCTGCATGGTGAACTCGGCCCGGTCGCGGCTGACGTGCTTGAAGCTCGGGTTGTAGTCGGTCGACGAGCGCTCGACGTAGCCGACGTTCGCGGTCCGCTCCACGAGCTTGTCGAGGCACGGGACCGAGCGCGCGTCGAAGGTCTTCACCACGTCGTCGAAGCCGCGCTCCACCACGAACGATTCCATCTTGGCGCCGCGGGTTCCCTTCGCGACCGCATCGACGAACTCCGCCCGGGTCTGCGGCACCCAGATGGCGAAGGCCGCCGGCGCGATCAGGATGAGCGCGGCCACCGCCAGGAGGACGGCGTGCACGCGGAGGCGCAGCGGTGTGGTCACGGTCCGCAATATCGGTTCCGTCACGACCGGGCGCAAGCCGACGCCCGGCTCAGCCGATCTCGGCGATGACGGGAAGGTGATCGGAGGCGAGTCGCGAGGCCGCCGTGCGGTGGCTGAAGATGCGACGCAGCGCCCGGGACGGATGGACCCAGATCCGGTCGAGCTCGACCAGCGGCCACCCCACGGGGTACGACGGCGCGCGCGGCGGGCGGCCGAGCCGGCGGTCGAGCAGGTGCACGACCGAGCGCCCCGGCAGCCAGTCGTTGAAGTCGCCGAGGACGACGAACAGGGTGCCGCGCACCGAGTCGAGGTAGTCGAGGATCTGACGCACCTGGAAGCGGCGCTCGCGCAGGCGCAGCCCGAGGTGCGCCGCGAGGACGTGCACCAGCCGGCCGCCGACGTCGATGCTGGCCGCCAGCGCGCCGCGGGGCTCGCGACGCTCCATCGACAGATCGATGCGATGCACCTCGCGGATGGGGTGCCGGGTGAACAGGGCGTTGCCGAAGCACTCGGTGACGGTGCTGCGGGTCGGGCCGAGGGCGCAGGTGTAGCGATCGAGGGTCGTCAGCACCGCCGGTGACCGCGACTCCAGCGCGACGCTGGCG
>DASYQE010000271.1:0-11164 GCA_036005805.1 Candidatus Polarisedimenticolia bacterium
GCGCGCGCGAGGTAGACGTACTGGCCGCCGACGACCGGGAGCCGCGACGCCAGCTCGGCGTACGCGAACCCGCCGAGAAGGGCCAGCACTCCGCCCGCGATCCAGGCGGCGACGATGAGAACCGGCTCGCCGACGATGCGCGCGACGTTCGACGGATTGGCGAAGATGCCGACGCCGACGATGGCCCCCGCCACCACCACCGCCGCGTCCAGCAGCCCCAACTCGCGCCGGAACTCCACGGCGCCGGGTGTGTCCGGCATCAGCGCGCCCCCCGCACCGGGCCGGGATGGTAGCATCGGGCGCAGAAGCAGGAGGACCCATGAAAGGCATGCCGCATCGATTGTTCCGGATCGCCCTGGCCACCGTGCTGCTGACCGGCCTGGCCGCAGCGGCCCGCGCCGAAGAGAAGAAAAAGGACGAGGCCGCCCCGGTTCCCGCGCGCAAGGTCCTGATCATCGCGCGCATCCGCGAGGAGTCGAAGCGGCGAGGGCTCGAGGAGGAGGCCAGCGTCGAGCTCAAGAAGAAAGGCGTCGAGACGCTGCGGAGCGCTGACGTGATGTCCGAAGACGACTTCGCCTCCGAGGAGAGCATTCGCAGGAAGGTCGAGAGCCTCGGCGTGGACGGGGTCCTGGGCTATGTCCCGCTGAAGATCGACGAGACCCAGAAGACCTCGTCCGCCACGCTCAGCGTCGGAGTCGGCGGGTACGGAGGCGGAGGGTTCGGCATGTTCGTCGGCGGCACCGTTCCGCTCGGCGCGAAAACGACCATCGTCCGAACCGTGCACCTGCGGGCCCGCTTCTGGTCGAAGCCGTTCACCGGCCCCGTCTGGGAAAACGTCTACACCCAGAAGCTCGAGGAAGACACGATCCGCCTGACCGAGTACGTCGCCTACGACTCGGTGAAGACCCTCAAGAAGAAAAAACTCATTCCCGCCAAGTAGCGGCGGGTCAGCGCACCGAGGCGGCGACGTGAAAGCCGCTCAGGGCCTTCATGTAGGAGGCGCGCTCGAACGCCGTCGGATCGTCGCAGGCGCGCTGGCTCATGCTCCCCTTGAGCTGCTCGACCGAGGCGTACTCGCGCTCCTCCAGGAAGGACCGCAGCCCGGCGTCCACCTCCGCCAGGTGGCCGATGCCGTGCTTGAGGAGCGCCGAGCAGAGCATGACGACATCCGCCCCCGCCAGCAGCGCCTTCAGGACGTCCTCGTGGTCGTGCACGCCCCCGGTCGCCGCCAGGCTCACCGGCACCCGGCCGTGCAGGATGGCGATCCAGCGCAGGCGCAGCCGCAGTTCGTCGGGGCTGCTGAGGCGCAGGTTCGGCTTGACCTCGAGGTCTTCGAGATCGATGTCGGGCTGGTAGAAGCGGTTGAACAGCACGAGGCCGTCGGCGCCGGCCCGGCCGAGCCGGGCCGCCATGTTCGCCGGGGTGCTGAAGTACGGTCCGATCTTCACGGCCAGCGGGATGGACAGGACCCGGCGCACCTCGCGCACCACCTCGAGATGCCGCCGCTCGATTTCCTGGGACGTCACGTCCGGATCGGCGGGGACCTCGTAGAGGTTGAGCTCGACGGCCGCGGCGCCCGCCTCCTGCATCCGGCGCGCGTACGCCGTCCACCCTCCCGGCGTGCTGCCGTTGAGGCTGGCGATCACCGGGATGCCGAGGGCTTTCCGGGCGCGCGCCAGGTGCTCGAGGTACTCCTCGGGGCCGAAGCGGAACGTCTCCGGTTCCGGGAAGTACGACAGCGCCTCGGCGTGCAGGTCCATGCCACTCGTCATGTAATGGCGCAAGGTGCGGCTCTCCTGCTCGATCTGCTCCTCGAACAGCGAATGCAGCACCACCGCTCCCGCTCCCGCATCCTCCATGGCGCGCAGGTTCGCCAGCTCCTGCGCCAACGGCGAGGCGGACGGGACGAGCGGACTGCGGAGCCGGAGGTTCAGGTAGGTCGTTTCAAGGTTCATGGCGGGCTCCCGCGGCGGCCGGGGTGGCGACGGCCGCTGGTTTCGAGTCGGGCCGGGCCGCGGCAGGTGCGGCCAGGCGTTCCATCCGTTTCCACCGATCGTCGATGTCCTGCTGCGCCTCCTTGAGGAGCCGCTCCGCGCGCGCGGGATCGATCGACGCGAGCATTCGGTAGCGCGTCTCGCGGTAGGCATAGTCCTTGAACGCCGCCCTGGGCGGGCGCGAGTCGATCACCATCGGCGGACGGCCGGCGGCCGCCTCGGCGGGGTTGTAGCGGAAGAGCGGCCAGTAGCCGGTGTCGGCGGCGAGCTTCTGCTGCTGCATCCCCAGCTTGAGATCGAAGCCGTGCGCGATGCAGTGGCTGTAGGCGATGAGCAGCGACGGACCGGGCCACGCCTCGGCCTCGAGGAAGGCGCGCACCGTCTGCGCATCCGACGCGCCCATCGCGATGCGGGCGACGTAGACGTTGCCGTAGTTCACCGCCATCAGCGCCAGATCCTTGCGCGGCGCCGGCTTCCCCATCGCCGCGAACTTGGCGACGGCGCCGCGCGGCGTCGCTTTCGACGCCTGGCCGCCGGTGTTGGAGTACACCTCGGTGTCGAGGACCAGGACGTTGACGTCGCGTCCCGACGAGAGGACGTGATCGAGGCCGCCGGATCCGATGTCGTAGGCCCAGCCGTCGCCGCCGACGATCCAGACGCTCTTGCGCACCAGGTCATCCGCCAGGGAGGCCAGCTCGCGCGCCTCGGGGTCGTCGAGGCCCCGCAGGCGCTCCCGGATCTCCGCCACCCGGGCGCGCTGCCGCGCCAGGGCCGCCTCGTCGGTCGTGTCCGCCGCGGGGAGCGCGTCGCCCGGGCCGAGACCCAGCCGCGGCCCCAGGCGCCCGAGCAGGGCCAGGGCGCGGGCCCGTCTCTGGTCGAAGCTCAGCCGGAAGCCGAGCCCGAACTCGGCGTTGTCCTCGAAGAGCGAATTGGACCAGGCGGGGCCGCGCCCGTCGCGGTTCGCGCTCCAGGGAGTCGTCGGCAGGTTGCCGCCGTAGATGGAGGAGCAGCCGGTGGCGTTCGCGACGACGAGCCGGTCTCCGAACAGCTGCGTCAGCAGCTTCACGTACGGCGTCTCGCCGCAACCCGAGCAGGCGCCGGAGAACTCGAAGAGGGGCTCGAGGAACTGGGATCCCTTGACGGTGTTGGCCTTCACCGCGGCGCGGTCGGCCTCGGGCAGGGCGAGGAAGAAGTCGAACGCCTTCGTCTCCGCCGCGCGGTGATCGGCGGCCGGCTGCATGTTGATCGCCTTGAAGCGCACCTCGGTCTTGTTCTTCGCGGGACAGACCTCGACGCACAGGCCGCAGCCGGTGCAATCCTGGGGCGCCACCTGCACCGTGTAGGCGGTGTCCGGGGGGAACTCGTCCCCCTTCCACGTCATGTCGCGGAAGCCCTTGGGCTTGCCGTCGAGCGCCGTTCGCGGGTACGCCTTGACCCGGATGGCGGCGTGCGGGCAGACGATCGCGCACTTGTTGCACTGGATGCACCAGGCCTCGTCCCAGATCGGGATCTCGTCCGCGATGTCGCGCTTTTCCCAGCGCGCGGTCGACACCGGGAAGGTCCCGTCCACGGGCAGGGCGCTCACCGGCAGGAGATCGCCGCGCCCCGCGAGGATCTGCGCCGTCACGCGCTGGACGAAGTCCGGCGCCGCCGCGGGCACCGGCGGGCGCAGGCTCCGGCCGGCTCCAGCCTCGGCCGGAACGGCGACCTCGTGCAGCGCCGGCAGCGCGGCGTCCACCGCCGCCTGGTTCATCTCCACCAGCTGCCGGCTCTTGCGCCCGTAGGTCTTCTCGATCGATTCCTTGATGGCGGCGGCCGCCTTCTCGAACGGCATCACCTTCGCCAGCGCGAAGAAGGCCGTCTGCATGACGACGTTGATGTGCCGGCCCAGCCCGCAGGCCCGCGCCACGCGGTCGCCGTCGATGACGTGCAGCCGCAGCTTCTTCGCGACGATCGCCCGGCGCACCTCGAGCGGCAGGCGCTCCCACACCGCGCCGGGCGCGTGCGGCGTGTTGAGCAGGAAGGTGCCGCCGGGGCTCGCCGGCGCCAGCACGTCGAGCCGCTCGAGGATCGACTCGTTGTGGCAGGCGACGAAGCGGGCCTGGTCGATGAGATACGTCGACCGGATCGGCCGCGGACCGAACCTCAGGTGCGAGACGGTGGTCGAGCCGGATTTCTTCGAGTCGTAGACGAAGTAGCCCTGCGCGTGCAGGTCGGTCTCGGAGGCGATGATCTTGATCGAGTTCTTGTTCGCGCCGACCGTGCCGTCGGAGCCGAGGCCGAAGAAGACCGCCCGCACGGTGTCGTCCGATTCCACCGACAGGTCGCGGTCCCAGGGCAGCGACGCGCGCGTGACGTCGTCCAGGATGCCGAGGCTGAAGCGGTTGCGCGGGGCGCCGGCGTCGAGCTCCGCGAGGGCGGCCATCACCATGGCGGGAGTGAACTCCTTCGACCCGAGGCCGTAGCGGCCCGAGAGGAGCCGCGGCCGGGCGGCCAGCGGCGAGGTCCCCGTCGCCTCCGCCTCGTGGATCGCCGTCAGCACGTCCTGGTAGAGCGGCTCGCCGGCGGCGCCCGGCTCCTTGGTGCGGTCGAGCACGACGAGGCCGCGCGTGGTCGCGGGCAGGGCGGCGAGGAAGCGACCGGCCGCGAACGGGCGGTAGAGGCGGACCCTGAGGAGCCCCACCTTCTCGCCGCGCGCGCGCAGGAACTCCACCGCCTCTTCGGCGGCGCCGGCGCCCGATCCCATCAGGACGACGACGCGGTCGGCCGCCAGATCGCCCTGGTAATCGAAGAGGTGGTAGCGCCGGCCCGTGCGCGCGGCGAAGGAGTCCATCGCCTGTTGCACGATCCCGGGGCACGCCGCGTAATAAGGATTGGCCGCCTCGCGCGCCTGGAAGAAGACGTCGGGGTTCTGCGCCGTCCCGCGGATCGACGGCCGCTCGGGGGTCAGCCCCCGCCGGCGGTGGGCGCGCACTCCCTCCTCGCCGACCAGGGCGCGCAGGTCCTCCGCCGACAGCAGATCGATCTTCTGGATCTCGTGCGAGGTCCTGAACCCGTCGAAGAAGTGCACGAAGGGGACGCGGCTCTGGAGCGTCGCGTCGTGCGCCACGCACGCCAGGTCGTGCGCCTCCTGCACGGAACAGGACGCCAGCATCCCCCAGCCGGTCTGGCGCGTCGCCATGACGTCGCTGTGGTCGCCGAAGATGGAGAGGGCGTGGGTCGCGAGCGCACGAGCCGCGACGTGGATGACCGCCGGCGTCAGTTCGCCGGCGATCTTGTACATGTTCGGGATCATCAGCAGGAGACCCTGCGACGAGGTGAACGTGGTCCCCAGGCTGCCGGTGGTCACCGCGCCGTGCAGCGCCCCGGCGGCGCCGCCCTCGCTCTGCATTTCGATGACGGTCGGAACCGAGCCCCAGACGTTCGGCCGGCCGGCGCAGGACCAGGCGTCCGACAGCTCTCCCATCGGCGAAGAGGGGGTGATGGGGTAGATGGCGATGACTTCACTGAGGGCATAGGCGACGCGCGCCGCCGCCTCGTTCCCCTCCAGGGCCTCTTTGGATGGCTCCCTCATCGGACCGCACCTCCTTCCCCGGGAAACGACGCAGCACGGGGCGCGGTGTCCCGCCCTTCGTCCAGCGAAGGGCATGCCACGGCGATCGGCACTCTCCCGGACGCGGAAACCCGTGCGACGGCTCGATGCGGCGGTCCCGGCATCGCGGCAGACCTCGATCGGGGACGCAGATTTTGCGCCCGGGGGCCGGAGCGAGCGAGCGCGCGCGAAACTCCTGCGCGGGGGTCCTCGGCCGCCGCGCGGCCGGTGCGCTCGCGAAGGAACATCGAGGCGATCGGCGCGAACACCCCGAGGGCGATCTCCGGGCGAGACCGACCGCGGGTTCCACACCGGACCGCAGCCGCCCGGCGGCGCCCGCGCGGCACCGGCCTCCGCCTGACCGAGTACCTCGCCTACGACTCGGTGAAGACCCTCAAGAAGAAAAAGCTCATTCCCGCCAAGTGACGACCGGGAGGTCCATCACGGGCAGAATTTCCCGGCGCGGGGCGTCCCGTTGGAGCCGCTGCCCAGGGAGCCGAGACCCGCGGGACAGGCGTTCTTCGCCCTCACGAGATAAAAGAAGAACCCGTTCGGGGGCGGCGTGTCGGGATCGATGGCGCTCGTGGCTCCGGGAGCCACCGGCAGGCACGAGCCGGAGCTCACGAAGTCGCCGGGGTTCGGTGAGCGCAACAGGTCGTACCCGATGACGGCGGCGCCGGGATCGGCCGGTGCCAGCCAGCCGAGCGTCGTCTGGTCCGTGAAGTCGAGCTGCGGGACCTCGGACGGCGCGGCCCAGGACGTCGCATCGGCATCGCTGCAGTCGTCCCCGATCGGGGCGGACGCGGCGGGCACGGCGCACGCGTAGATCGGCATGGCGGCGTCGCCGTGGCCGTCACCGTCGAGATCCTGGTAGACCGTGGTCGTGCCCCCTGGGCAGGCGCAGTAGCGGCTGCCCGTGCTGAGCGACTCGTATCGCGTCGCCCCTCCCCAGACCAGGAGCTGCAGGGGGGTCCAGGTCGCGGAGTGTCCCTGGCGCGGGATCGGCGCGTTCTCCAGCGTCGTCCAGAGCCAGGAGTCGGCGGTCGGATCGTATCGCCCGCCGGTATTGACCATCCCGCCGGAAGCGGACCCACCCCAGATCAACATCTCCGCGCCGGTCCATGCGGCCGGGTGGCCCGTCGTCGCCGGCGGCGCCCCGTTCGCGGCGATCGGGGACCAGGAGTCCGTCACCGGGTCATAGCGGCCGCCGGTGCCGACGAAGGCCGAATTCGCCGTGCCGCCCCAGACGATCAGGTCGTGGCCGGTCCAGATGCCCGAGGCCCCTTCGCGGGCGCTCGGGGCATTGACGAGGGTCGTCGCCTGCCACGTATTGGCCGCGAGGTTGTAGCGGTATCCCGCGTTGAACCAGTGCGGGAAATTGTCCCGCCCGCCCCAGACCAGCATCTCCCGGCCGGTCCAGACGACTGTGGGCCCGCGCAATGCAACAGGCGACGGAGCGATCGGGCTCCACGTGTCGGCCTTCGGGTCGTAGAGCCCGCTGGCACCCGACAGGCTGCCACCAGCACTGCCTCCCCACACCAGCATCCGGGATCCGGTCCAGAACGCGGCCGGGCCGGCGGTCGAGGCCGGCGCGCCGGTGAGCGAAACCGGCTGCCACGAATCAGCGAGCGGGTCGTAGCGTCCTCCGCCCGTATTCCCGCCCCAGACGATCATTGACTGCCCGCTCCAGACGGCCGCATGCGAATCGCGCGCGGTCGGGGCGTTGGCCGTCGTCGTGGGCATCCAGTGGTCGAGCGCCGCATCGTACCGGCCGCCGGTGTTCGTCGTCGTCGGGAAGCCGTTCGGAGCCGGAACGCTTCCCCCCCACACGATCAATTCGTTTCCGGTCCACACGGCGGTGTGCCCGGAGCGTCCCTGGGGAACGGCGCCCATCGAGGTGGCCGTCCAGGTGTCGGAGGCCGGATCGTAGCGGCCGCCGTTGTTGAGCGCGATCGCGTTGTTGATCGCGCTGGGTCCCGCGCCACCCCAGACGACCATCCGCGCGCCGGTCGACACGGCGACGGCGTCCCAGCGGCTCTGGGGCGCGCCGATGATTGCGGTGGGACTCCAGGTGTCGGTGGCAGGGTCGTAGCGGCCCCCGGTGCCCGGGGTCGTGTTCCATTCACCGCCGCCCCAGACGATCATCCGGCTTCCTGCCCAGACGGCGACGTGCCTGGCGCGGGGGGTCGGTTGATTGCTGGTGGACATGGGACTCCAGGTGTTCGTCCCGCCGTCGTAACGGCCTCCTTCGACGGGGACCCCGGTGGTGTAGTTTTCCCCTCCCCAGACCAGGAGCTGCGTGCCGGTCCACACCGCCGTGTGACGCCAGCGCGGCGTGGGCGCATTCAGCGTCGGCAGCGTCTGCCAGGAGTTGTTCGTCGGGTTGAAGAGGGCGCCGTCGCTTTGAAAGGTGTAGGTGAAGCCGCCGCTGCCGTTGCCGACCCAGGATCCGCCCCCCCAGACGATCATCCGGCTGCCGGTCCAGGCGGCCGTCGCCCAGGCCCGCCCCGCCAGCGCCGCCGGGAGCGTGGTGGCCATCCAGGAGTCCGTGCCCGGGTCATAGATCGCTCCGCTCTTCTGGAATCCACCGCCCGAGATCGGCGGGTTCGGATCGAGCCCGCCCCAGACGATCATCCGCGAGCCGGTCCACACCGCCACGTGATACTGGCGAGGCGTCGGCGCATTGACCAGGGAGATCGGGCTCCAGCTGTCCGCGACCGGGTCGTATCGTCCCCCGTCGTTGTATTGCGGGCCGCCCCGGCCCCCACCCCAGACAATCATCCGGCTGCCCGTCCAGACCGCGGTGTGATCCACCCGGCCCACGGGCGCGTTCAGCGTCGACACCGACGACCACGAATCGGTGAGAGGGTCGTAGCGCCCGCCGCTGCTGGTGTAAGCCGACGTCGTGTAATCGGTCCCGCCCCAGACGATCATCTCGGTGCCGGTCCACACCGCCGTCGCCTTCATACGCCCGTCCGGCAGATCCGACAGCCCTCCGGCGTCCCACGTGTCCTCGGCGCACGCGGCGGAGAGTGCCGGCAGCGGTTCGCCGGGTTGCGCCACGGCCGCGACGGACGCCGCATCGAGCGAGGGCTCGACGGTGGCCCACCAGGAGTCGAACGGGCGCTTCGCGACCGTGTAAGTCGCGAGCCGCACCCGGTCCCGTGCGCCATCGAGGAGCACGGAGAACGAGAAGGAGTCCTGGTTCTCGACCACGGGGCCGACCTCGCCGGGCCGCGAAGGTGAGACGTCGCGCAGGCGCGTGAATGCCTCCGGCGCCAGACGGATCTCTCCGTCGACCGCCCGGAGGTCCGCCGCGTCCTCCTGCGGCGCGAGGCGGGCGAGCAGCACCGTCCTGTGCCCCTCGGCGGTGACCGGGCTCAAGGCGCCGGAGACCAGCCGCGCGTGCAGCGCGTCCGCCTCGGCGCGCGCCGCGGCGTGCAGCGTCGCGTCCTGGGCATAGAAACTGCGGATCAGCCGATCGGTGAGGGTGGCGCGCGCGACCGTCTCCTCGAACAGGAACGAGTCCCCGCCGAGAGCGGCTTCGATTTCCAGGAGCCGTTCCGGAAGGCGTGTCTGACGCGCGATGCGCGCCGACTCCTCGCGCAGCATCGCGCCGGTGATCGGCGTGCTCCAGAAGCGCTCGAGCGCCGCGGATCGCGCCAGAGACAGCCGCACTCTGCGTTCGAGAGTCGCCTGAGGGTACAGCTCCTCGAGCGGGCGGCTCTCGCCGAGCTGGTGCGCGGCGTACACGCGCTCGATGGCCGCCTGGGCGAGCACCCGCTCGTCGAAGGTGAGATCGCGCGCCACGAGATCGGACGAGACGAGACAACAGGCGATGGCGAGAGACACGGGGACGAACGGTGAGCGAGGGATCCTCATGACTGACCCTCCTCGAGGCTCAAGCGCTTCTGAGTGTGTCTTGATGTACGCCCATTCCCGCGGCGCGTCAACCAGGAGTGCGCCCCACGGCCCGCCTGAAGCCGGGTCAGCGACCGGCGGCAGGCGACGGCGCTGCCGCGAGGGCCGCCCGCGCCCGCGCCAGCTCCGGACGCTGACCATCGCCGTCCTTCGCCAGCTCCACGAGCCGGCCGTAATAGCCGCGCGCCAGGTCGTCCTTGCCGGCGCGCTCGGCGGCGAGGGCGGCGCCGGCCGTGGCGCGGTAACGGCCGGGATTGAGCTGCAGCGACCGTTCGAACGCGGCCAGCGCGTCCACGGGCCTGCCCGCCTCCAGCTCGAGCTCTCCGAGGAGCTCGCGGATCGGTACGATGGCGCCGGGGCTGACCGGGTGCTTGCCGAGCGCGTCCTCCTCGTCGGCGGCGCCGCTCAGCGTCGCGATCGCCTCATCGGGCCGCTTCTCGGCCCAGGCGATGAAGCCCGCCACGGCACGCTGCTGCAGCTCCAGCTGCTTGCGGAAGAACGCCGCATTCGGCTGGTCGCTCGCGTCGTGCAGCTCCTTCATCCGGCCCATGGCGCGTCGGGCGCCGTCCAGGTCGCCGGTGTGCACGCACCCTAGCGCGCGCGCGAATTCGACGTGCGCCGAATCGAAGGGGAATTTCCCCACGAGGGCGGGGCGCGGCGGCGCCAGCGCGACGGCCTCCTTCCAGGCCTGGCGCTCGAGCGCCAGCCGGGCGGGAATCGCTCCGGCCGCGTAGGCCACGGCGAAGTCGACTTCGGGCGAACTCTTCTGGATCTGCGCCAGCCGGTCCGCCACCTCCTGCGCCTTCCGATCCTGCGCCGTCTGCAGGTATCCATAGGCCAGGTAGTCGAGGGCGTGCAGCTCGTTGTAGTTCGCCGCGCCGGGATGGTAATGGCTCGCGTAGTCCCGGGCGGCCTGCGCCGAGGCCAGGTTGCCTGCGATCGACTTCTGCCACATCCCCAGCCGCGTGTAGATGTGCGACGGCATGTGCAGCGCGTGCGGCACCCAGGGAGCGAGGCTGGCGTAGAAGTCGGCCGCCGGCAGCCCCTTCGACGCCAGCGTCGGATAGTCGTAGGCGTGGATCAGGTAGTGCACCAGCCCCGGGTGGTTCGGGTTCTTCTTCCACAGCGGCTCGAGGATCGCCGCCGCCTTGAGCTGGGTGGGCAGGTCCTCTTCCCTGGGACTGGAGAGGATCAGCGACAGGGCATAGAACGCCGCCGCCTCGACGTCGTCCGGATACTTCGTGTGCAGCTTCTCGAGCGCGTCCGAGAAGGCGGCGCGACGCGCGCGGAAATCGGTCGGCCCGTGGCAGCTCTGCCCGGCGGGGCCGGTGCCGGTCTCCTTCGCGGAGCGGTAGAACGAGGCGACGGCCGCGATGTAGTCACGCTCCCGCTCGGTCTTCGCTTTCGCGGCTTCCGCTTTCTCGATCGCCTTCAGCCCGGCCTCGAGGTCGCTGTCGCTGGGAGGCGACCAGATCGGGTGGTACCAGGTCATCGCGACGCCCCAGGAGGCCATGGCGCAGGACGGATCGAGGGACGCCGCCGATTCGAACACCCGCCGCGCCTCCTCGTAGAAGAATGAGTGGAGGAGCGCCACGCCGCGCAGGAATTCCGGCTGCGCCTTGGCGCTGCACGAGGTGGGGAACACCACCGTGCCGAC
>DASYQE010000272.1:0-22465 GCA_036005805.1 Candidatus Polarisedimenticolia bacterium
TACGGCGACGTTCTTCGTCGCCGAGCAGCGCGAGGATCGCCTCCGCCAGGGCCGCGTCGTCGTTCACGGGCACCAGCATCCCGAGTCCTTCGCTCGACAGGACCTCGGTCGCGGACGGGAACCGCGTGCAGACCACCGGCAGCCCGGCCGCCATCGCCTCGAGGAGCGCATTCGGCAGCCCCTCGCGATCGGAGGTCAGGCAGAAGACGTCGGCCGCCGCAAGCCACCTCGGGATGTCGGCCTGCTCTCCGACGAGGCGCACCGATGCGGCGGCGCCCGAGTCGTCCAGGGCCCGCTGCATCGCCCCGGGATCGGTGAGGTGCCCGACCGCCACGAAGGTGACGTCGCTCCGTGCCGCGGCCACCCGGCGCGCCGCGCGGAAGTACATCGCGTGGTTCTTTTCGGCTGACTGTCGGGCGACGAGCAGCACGAGCTGCTGCCCGGGCGGGAGCCCGAGCGACGCGCGCACCGCGTCCCGCGCCCCTGGCGCGGGAGCCGCCTCCTCCACCGCGTTGGGGACGACGCGGATCCCCGCCGGGGGGATGCCGTAGACCTCCACGAGCGAGGCCGCGGTCGCACGGCTGTTGACCAGGCGCAGGGTGAGCGGGGCCAGCAGCCGCTCGTACAGGCGCACCGCAGAGGGTGCGCGCAGCACCATGCCGCGATCGCTCGCGACCAGCCGGCGCACGCCGCACGACAACGCCGCCATGCGGCCCCAGAAATTTCCCGAGTAAAGCCAGGTGTGCACCACGTCCGGGCGCGTCTCGCGCACCGTGCGGCGGAGCCGCGCGAAGAAGGACCACGGCCGCATGGCGAACTTGTCGAAGAAGATCGTCCGGATCCCGGCCGCGTGGAGGTCCGCTTCGAGAGACGGTGTGCGGGTGTAGAAGCAGACCGTGTGACGCGTGCGCGTCCGGTCCATGCGCACGAGGAGCTTCACCAGCTGCCGCTCGGTCCCGCCCACGCCGAGCGTCGGAATGATGTGGAGGACGTGCAGCGGCGGTGTTGCGCCCGGCCCCGGGTCGTGCGCCGGACCGGCGCTCACGGCACCGCGGTCGGGACGGCGCGCGGCTCGGTGCCCGGCCGGACCGGGCTGCGGCGCCTGGACACGCAGGCCTCGTGCCACGACACGATCATGACGAGCGCCCGCAGCAGCGCCTCGTCCCGATCGTCTCCCGAAAGGAACCGGCCGATGGCTCCGCGCAGCAGCGTTGCGTCGAGCGGGCCGCCCTGGACCGGCTCGCGCCGCGGCAGCTCCTCGAGCAACGCGCG
Organism: Candidatus Polarisedimenticolia bacterium; assembly: GCA_036005805.1. Taxonomy (GTDB): domain Bacteria; phylum Acidobacteriota; class Polarisedimenticolia; order Gp22-AA2; family Gp22-AA2; genus DASRAU01. The sequence continues at coordinate 1,273 of DASYQE010000272.1, forward strand.
CAGGGCCGGCACGCCGCGGAAATACGACCCCCAGGGGGCGGTGAACCCGCGCTTGCGGTAGCCGCCGAGCACCGGCGCGAGGGACGCCGCATACGCGGCGCGCAGAGGCCGCTTCCCTTCCCGCGTCCCGGCGAGCGCCGCCGTCGGGAGCGCCGCCGCTCCCTCCACCAGCCGGTAGTCGAGGAACGGCACGCGGCACTCGATCGACGCCCCCATCGTCATCTTGTCGTTCACGTCGAGGACCGAGCAGAGGAAGGTGTGCTGGTCGCTGTACATCGCCTGGCGGAGCGGGTCGTCCGGATACACGCCGGCGGCTTCCCGCAGCATGCGGCGGCGGAACTCGAAGCGCCGCTCGGGGCGCAGCCCGAAGGCCCCGAGCTCTCCCGGCAGAAGATCGCAGGCGTTGTAGAGGAGCAACCCCTCGCGCGGATCCTCCCGCAGCATGCGGCACAGTTTCACGGCGCGCGACCCGAGCGCGCGCGCCAGGCCCGGGCGCAGCATCGGAGCGGCGCGCTGCAGCCACGCCAGAAGCGGCAGCGGCCGGTAGCGCTGGTAGCCGCCCAGGGTCTCGTCGGCTCCTTCGCCCGACAGCAGCACCGTCACGCGCGGCTTCGCGAAGCGCGAGATGGCGAGCAGGTGGATGTCGCTTCCGTGCGGCAGGGGCTCGTCGTTGAACCACGCCGCACGCCCCAGCTCCTCGAGCAGGGTCTCCGGCCCGACCGTCAGCTCGTGGTGCTCCAGGCCCCACGCCGCGGCTCCGCGCCGCGCGATCTCTCCCTCATCGAGCGCGTCGCCGGGAAAGCGGATGGTGAAGCTCGCCACGCCCCGGCCGGCCTGCGCGCTCAGGACCGAGGCGACGCAGCTCGAGTCGAGACCCCCGCTGAGGAGCACGCCGAGCGGCACGTCGCTGATGCGCCGGTAGCCGACCGCGCTCTCGAACCGGTCGCGGAACCATTCGGCCGGATCCCCCAGGGGGCGCGCATTGGGGCGGGCGACGCGCTCCGCCAGCGACCACCAGCGGCGCACCGTGCTGCGCCCGTCGCGCCACAGCAGGGCGTGGCCGGGCAGGAGCCTCCGGACGCCCGCGAACGGCGTGGCCTCTCCCGCGACATAGCGGAAGCACAGCAGCTCCTCCCAGGCGGACGGATCGAAGCGCGGCTCGATGCCGGCCTCGAAGAGGGCCTTGGGCTCCGAGGCGAACCAGAGCGCCCCGTCCCGCTCGGCGAGGTACACCGGCTTGACCCCGAGCCGGTCGCGGGCGATGAAGAGGGAGCGCTCCATCCGATCCCAGATCGCGAAGGCGAACATGCCGTTCAGCTGATCGAGCATCGACGGGCCGTACGCCGCGTAAAGCTGCAGGATCACCTCGGTGTCGGTGTCCGTGGTGAAGCGGTGGCCCACAGCCTCGATCCCCCGGCGCAGATCGCGGTAGTTGTAGATCTCGCCGTTGTGGACGATGCGGAAGCGTCCGTCGGCGCTCGCCATCGGCATCCGGCCGCGCGGCGACAGATCGAGGATGGCGAGCCGGCGCGAGGCCAGCCCGACTCCATCGTCCTCCCAGGCGCCGCGATCGTCGGGGCCGCGGTGCGCCATGGCGTCCCGCATCGCCTCGAGACGGCCGGGCGGGGCCGTGAAGGTGCGCGTCCGATGGACGTAGCCGGCGATGGCGCACATCAGGCGGTCTCCCGGGCGCTGCGGCCGTTTCGGAGCGAGGCGAACAGGTCTTCCCACTGGCCGCGCACGGCGTCCCAGTCGGAGCGCAGCGCCAGGTTGCGGCCGTTGCGCGACAGTCGCCCCGCGAGCTCGGGCTCGGCCAGGAGGCGCAGCACCGCCGCGCTCATCGCTGCCGCGTCGCCATCGGGAACGAGCAGCCCGGTCTCACCGTCGGCGAGCAGATCGGGCACGCCACCGACCGCCGTGCTCACGACCGGAAGCCCCATCGCGGCCGCCTCGACCACCGCCACCGGCATGTTGTCGTAGTGGCTGGTGTTGATGAAGATGTCGCACGCCTCGCCGCAGCGGGCCTTGCCGGAAAGGTCCAGGAATCCTGGCAGTTCCAGCGCCTCCGCGAGGCCGAGCTCCTTCGCCCGCGCCCCCACCTCCGACCGCATTCCCTTGTCCTCGCCTCCCATGACGAGCGCGGCGTCGGGATATCGCTCCCGCACCCGGCGGAGGACTTCGAGCGCCATGAACGGGTTGTAGTCCGGGTCGAAGGTCCGCATCCAGAAGATCCGCGGCCGCAGCGCGCGCCGCTCCCGGTAGGGGTAGCGTCCGGCCTCGATGACATTCGGGATGACGCGGGAACGGAGCCCCAGGTCGGTCGCCGTCCGCGCCAGGTAGGGGGACGGCGCGACGATCATCGAAGCGCGGCCGAACACCCTCCGGGCCCAGCGCGGGTGACGTGCGACGAATTCCGGCAGCGCCCCGCCGTGCAGGAGGAAGACCACCGGCACGCCCCACGCCCTCCCGATGGCGCTGGCGGTGTCCTCGACCACGAAGCTCCGGCCGCCGTAGGTGTGCACGATCAGGACGTCCAGTCCGCGGCCGCGCGTCAGGAGCGTCCCGGCGATCTCCGCCAGGCGCACGAAGCGGCTGGTGGAGGTGGAGACGGCGACCACGGGATAGCCGGCCGCCCGGAACAGACCCGACAGGCGCACTCCCTGCGTGACGACCACCCCGGGATGCACGGCTCCGGGCAGCGGTCCCGCGAAGCACAGTCTGGGTCGGGATGGGGCGGTTCGAGGATCCATCGACTCCGGCGCGGCCCGCGCCGTCCGCGGGCCAGCGGAAGGGCGCGAGTCTATCAGATTGACAGGGATGCCACGTGACCGTATCGTCGCCCGCTGCGGCGGCGCACGCCGCCCCCGGAGCGCGCGGGTTGAAGGGCAGGCTGCTGTATGTCGTCGCCGATCGGATCTCAGGGAGGGCGGTCGTCCCGGCGCTCGAAGGCATGCTCGAGCGCCAGGGATGGGACGCCGCGCGGCTGCGCGCCGAGACCGACCTTCGAGTCCGCCGGCAGATCGAGCATGCGGTCGCCAGGGTTCCCTTCTACCAGCGCCTCGGCCTGGCTTCGTCCGCACCCCTCGATGCCCTGCCGCTGATCGGGCGCGACGAGCTGCGCCGCCACGGCGACGCGCTGCGCGTCCCGGAGGTCCCCCTCGGCACGCTCGAAGCGGCGACCAGCGGCGGCAGCACCGGAACGCCGGTCACCGTCTGGCTCGATGCCCCGGCCCGCGATGCGCAGATGGCCTCGGTGCTGCGCGCCCAGACCTGGATGGGGCTTCCGTTCGTCATCCGCCACGCGCTCCTCTGGGGTCCGCCGCCGGATGTCGTGACCTACGGGACCCTGAAGGGCCGCGTGCGCGGCCTGCCGATTCGCAGGAGCTTCTATCCGACCTATGGCCTCGACGACGCGGCGGCCGAGCGGCTGCGCGGTGTTCTCCGGCGCGGCGCCTTCCCGCAGGTCTTCGGCTACAGCAGCGCACTCGACCGGATCGCCTCGGGGGCGGAGCCGCTGGCGCGCCCGGCGCGGGCGGTGGTCGCCTCCGCCGAGATCCTGTTCCCGGCGCAGCGGCGGCGCATCGAGCGCTTCTTCGGCGCGCCGCTCTTCGAGCGCTACGGCTGCAACGAGTTCGCCGCCATCGCCCACCAGTGCACGCAGGGAGGCCGGCACGTCCTGTCCGATCGGGTCGTGCTCGAGGTTCTCGATCGATCCGGGCGGCCGGCGCCGCCGGGCGACATCGGCGAGGCGGTGGTGAGCGATCTCGACAACCGGGCGATGCCGCTCCTGCGCTACCGCCTCGGAGACGCGATCGAAGCCGGCGGGACGTGTGCCTGCTCCCTGCCGTTTCCGGTGGTCGGGCCGGTGCACGGACGCATGGCCGATCTCCTCGAAGGACACGGCGGGCGGATGGTCTCGCCGCGCCACGTGGCGGAGGCGATCGCTCCCTGCGGCGAGACGCTCGAGCACCAGGTGCGCCTCGCGGGCGGAGGTCTCACGTGCCTGGTGCGATCGATCGGATCGTTCGACTCCGCGCGCGCCGCGTCCGCCCTCGGCGCCCTGTTCGGCCGCGAGGTGCGGGTCGTTCCGGCGCAGACGATCGAGCGCTGGCCGTCCGGCAAGGTGCGGCCGGTTCTGCGCGAGGCCGCGGCATGAGTCTCCTGCACCGCGCGGCGTACCGGCTCATCCAGGCCGCCCGGCGCGAGCCGGTTCACGCGGTGCTGCGCGGCATGGAGGAAAGCCAGTGGTGGCCGGAGCAGCGCCTGCGCGAGGATCAGTGGACGCGCCTGCAGCGGGTGCTCCTGGCCGCGTCGCGCGCCCCGGACTACGGCTTTGCCTGGCGCGCGGCCGGGGTGGACGTCCGATCGATTCGCGGGCTCGAGGATCTGCCGCGACTGCCGCTGCTCGAGAAGGCGGCGCTGCGCAACGCCCCCGAGTGCATCTTGAACCCGCACTGGACGGGCCCGGTGAACGTGCACGTCACCACCGGATCGTCCGGCGTCCCGCTGCGCGTCCTGCGCAGCCGGGCGGCGGGCGCCCACGGGCGCGCCGCGCAGCTGCGCGGGCGCTCCTGGTTCGGCATCCGCCAGGGCGACAAGGAGGTCCTCTACGGCGGGCTGGCGCTCGAGCGCCTCGGCCGGACGCGGGCCCGCGTCATCGATCGCCTGATGAACCGGGTTCGCCTCGATCCGTTCGATCTCTCCGACCCGCACCTCGACGCGGCGCTCGAGCGGATCCGCACGCTGCGGCCGACCTTCCTGTACGGCTATCCGTCGGCGCTGTCGCTCCTGGCGGCGCACGCGCTGCGGCGCGGCAGCGGGCGGGATCTCGGCGTCAAGCTCGTGCAGACCTCCTCGGAGCGGCTCTACGATCACCGCCGCGCCGTGCTGCGCGAGGCGTTCGGCTGCGCGGTCGCGGACGAGTACGGCGCCGCCGAGACCTCGATCCTGGCGATGGAGTGCCCGCAGGGGGGCCTGCACCAGGCGACCGAGAACGTCCTCATCGAGGTGCTCGACGCCGCCGGAAAGGCCGCGGCGCCGGGCGAAGAGGGGGAGATCGTCGCCACCGACCTGAACAACGAAGCGGCACCCCTGGTGCGCTATCGCATCGGGGATCGCGGCCGGCTGGTGCCGGGAGGCTGCGCCTGCGGACGCGGGCTGCCGCGGATGGAAATCCTCGAGGGCAGCGCCTTCGGGACGGTCGAGCTGCCCGACGGCCGGCGGCGCAGCGGCGTCGTCTTCTATTTCCTGAGCGAGTCGTTTCTGACGCGACCGGACGCCGGGCTGCGCGAGATCGTCCTCGTGCGCCGCGGCGCGCGCCTCGAATGCCTGGCCGTCCCTCGCCCGGAGGGGAACCCGGCGCACGCGGCGGAGCTCGCGCGCCGCCTCGAGGAGCTGCTCGGGACGCCTGTTCCGGTGCGCCTGGTCGAGTCGATTGACCGCAAAGGCTCCGACAAGTACCGCATCCTCGTGGAGGAGTCGTGACCCGGGATGCCGTGCGCAACATTCTCTCGTTCGACGTCGAGGACTGGCACCAGTCCACCTTCGACGCCCGCCTGCCGATCACGGCGCGCGTGCCCGAGGCCACCTCGCGCATCCTCGACCTGTGCGCGGCGGCCGGAGCGCGCGGCACCTTCTTCGTGCTCGGGCTCGTGGCGCGCGCCTACCCGGACCTCGTCCGCCGCATCCGCGACGCCGGACACGAGGTCGCGCTGCACGGCATGGCGCACGCGCCGGTGCACACCATGACGCCGGACGCTTTCCGCGCCGACGTGCGCGCATCCCGCAACCTGGTCGAGCAGGCGGCGGGTGTGTCCGTCGCCGGCTATCGCGCTCCCGATTTCTCCATCACGCGGGCATCGCTCTGGGCCCTCCAGGTTCTGGCGGAGGAGGGCTTCCTCTACGACTCCAGCATCTTTCCGTTCGAGGGTCCGCGCTACGGCATCGCCGAGTCCTTCCCGCTCCCCTACCGGGTCCTCTGCCCGCGGGCGGAGCTGGTCGAGTTTCCGCTCGCGACGACGCGCCTGCTCGGCCGCCCGCTTCCCGCGGCGGGCGGCGGCTACTTCCGCCTCTTCCCCTACGCCTGGAACCGCCGGGCGATGCGCCGGATCAACGGGCTCGGAAGCCCGGCGATGACCTACTTCCACCCGTACGAGGTCGATGCGGAGGAGATCCCGCGCTCGCCGCACCGCATCCCGCTGTCGCTGCGGCTGTCGCAGGGCACCGGACGACGCGGGGTCGAGCGGCGGCTCGGGCGCCTGGTGCGCGATTTCTCCTGGGAGACCGCCCGCGATCTCGTCCTTCAGGGAGTCGACCGCCTGACCGCCGGGCGGCGTCTCGACCTGCGCGAGTGGCCTTCCAGCCCCGCCCGCTGGGACGATGTCCCGCAGGGACGCGCGCCGTCCGCTCCCGGGCCTCGCGGCCCCCTCCGCTAGAATCACGGCCATGTGCGGGATTTCCGGGATCATGACGCGCGGATCGACACCGGTCGATCCGCACCGCGTGCTGGCGATGCGCGCGGAGCAGCGGCATCGCGGCCCCGACTCCGAGGGCCTCTACGCCGAGGAGACGGTGGCGCTCGGCTTCAACCGGCTGGCCATCATCGATCTGTCCCCCGCCGCGAATCAGCCGATGCGTTCCGGGGACGGATCGGTCACCCTCATCTTCAACGGAGAGATCTACAACTTCCAGGACCTGCGCGCCCGCCTCGAGGGACTCGGCCGGACCTTCCGGACACGCAGCGACACCGAGGTGATCGTCGAAGGGTACCGGCAGTGGGGACCCGATCTTTTCCCCATGCTCCACGGGATGTTCGCCATCGCCCTGTGGGACGCCCCGGCCCGGCGGCTCCACCTGGTGCGCGATCGATTCGGCAAGAAGCCGATCTTCTATTCCGACCGGAATGGCGAGGTGGTCTTCGCCTCCGAGCTGCACGCGCTCCTGCGCGGGCTGACCTCGCGACCGGAGGTGGATGCCGAAGCGATCCCGCTCTATCTCGTGTACCGCGTGGTGCCCGGCACCACCAGCATCTTCCGCGGCGTGCAGAAGGTTCCGCCGGCCACGTGCCTGACGTTCGACGCGCAGGGCGCGCGCGCCTGGCGGTACTGGCGTCCCTCCTTCGCGGTCAAACGATCCCGCAGCGAGGCGGAGACGCTCGAGGAGCTCGAGCCCCTGCTGCGCGACGCCGTGCGGCGGCGCCTGATCAGCGACGTCCCGCTCGGAGCCTTCCTGAGCGGCGGCGTCGATTCCAGCATCGTGACGGCGTTCATGGCGGCCGAGGGGGGCCGCGTCCGGACGTTCACGGTGTCCATGCCTTCCGCCGGCATCAACGAGGGTCCTTACGCCCGCCTCGTGGCCCGGCACCTCGGGACCGAACACCACGACCTCGCCATCGAGCCGCACACGTCGGAGATTCTCCCCAGGCTCGTCTGGCACTACGGCGAGCCGTTCGCCGACTCCTCCGCGGTGCCGAGCTACTACGTCAGCGAGGCCGCGCGGCGCGACGTGACCGTGGCGCTCAACGGAGACGGCGGCGACGAGAGCTTCACCGGGTATCACTGGCACCTGGCGGCGCGCTGCGCCGACGTGTACCGCGGCCTCGTTCCGGGTCCGCTGCGGCACGCGCTGGCGCCGCTCGCGCCGCCGCTCGGGCGCGCCGGCCTGGGTCCTGCGAGCGCCCTCGGGAAGTTCCTGGTCCGCTGGGGCAACCGCGATCCCCGTCGGGCGCCCTGGATCTGGGGACTCAGTCCCGAGGCGGACCTCGATGGCCTGCTCGATCCCTCCTTCGCCTCATCCCTGAAGCTGCAACTCGACCGATCGGCCCAGGAGGCGTATGCGGCCGCCGACGGCGCCGAGGAGCTCGACCGCGCCCTGGCGCTCGGTCTCGAGACCTACCTTCCCGACGACCTGCTGGTGAAGATGGACATCGCCTCGATGGCGCATTCCCTCGAGGCGCGATCGCCGCTCCTCGATCACCGCGTCGTGGATTTCATGGCCACGGTGCCCGGACACATGAAGATGAAACGCCTGGAGCCGAAGCACCTCCTCAAGAAGCTCGCGTCCCGCTTCGTGCCCCCTTCCGTCATTTACCGGCGCAAGCAGGGCTTCGCCATTCCGGTGGCGGAGTGGCTGCGCGGTCCGCTGCGCCCGGCCACCGAGCGGATCCTCGCCGGCCCAAGGCTCCGGGCGCGCGGCATCCTGAACGCAGACCGGATCGGCGTCCTGCTGCGGGAGCACGCCGCCGGCGCCGATCACCAGGCGATCCTGTGGACCCTGCTGTGGCTCGAGCTGTGGTTCCGCATGTTCGTGGACGGCGACCTGACGCGCGACCAGACCCTCGACCAGGTCGCCTGAGCCGCTGTGGTATAAATCGGGCTTCCTGCCGGAGATCGCATCACGTGCCCCACACCCGGAACATCGTCATCGCGGGAGCCGTGCGGACCCCCTTCGGGCGGTTCGGAGGGTCCCTCGCGTCGCTGACCGCGCCGGAGCTGGGGGCGGTCGCCGCCGCGGAGGCCATCCGCCGCGCCGGCCTGACGCCAGCCGACATCCAGGAAACGCTGATGGGCCACGCGCGTCCCGCCGGTGTCGGCCCGAACCCCGCCCGACAGATCGCCTGGCGGGCCGGGATCCCGGTCACTTCGCCCGCGTACACCATCAACATGGCGTGCGGATCGGGGCTGCGGGCGATCCTGACGGCGGCGCAGAGCATCGTCGCGGGCGAACGCGACATCGTGCTGGCCGGCGGCGTCGAGGTGATGAGCCGGGTCCCGTACCTGCTCGAAGGCGTCCGCTTCGGCCACAAGATGGGCCACCAGCGGGTGACCGACGCCATGTACCGCGACGGCTTCCTCTGCCCGCTCTGCGACCAGGTCATGGGAGAGACCGCCGAGACTCTGGCGGACCGGTACGGCATCGACCGCGCGGCGCAGGACCGCTTCGCAGCGACGAGCCAGAACCGCTGCGAGCAGGCGCGCAAGTCCCGGCTCTTCGACGACGAGATCGTTCCGGTGCCGGTGCCGGGACCGAAAGGGACCGTCCTGTTCACCGCCGACGAGCATCCCCGGGACGGCGTCACGGCGGACTCGCTGGCCTCGCTGCCGCCGGTGTTCCGGAAGAACGGCACCGTGCACGCCGGGAACTCCTCCGGCCTCGTGGACGGAGCGGCGGCCTGCGTCGTCCTCTCGGAGGAGGAGGCCGGCAGGCGCGGCATCGTCCCGATGGCCCGGCTGACCGCCTGGGCGGTCGCGGGAGTCCCGCCCGAGATCATGGGGATCGGGCCGGTGCCGGCGGTGCGCGACCTCTTGAAGCGCACCGGAGTCGGCCTCACCGACATCGATCTCGTCGAATTGAACGAGGCCTTCGCGGTGCAGGTGCTCGCCTGCGCCCGGGACCTCGAGCTCGACCTCGAGCGGGTCAACGTGCAGGGCGGCGCCATCGCCGTCGGTCACCCCATCGGCGCCAGCGGGGCGCGCATCGTCGCGACGCTCCTGCACGCCATGCGGCGCCGGAACGCCCGCCGCGGCCTCGCCACCCTGTGCATCAGCGGCGGCCAGGGGATCGCGGCGCTGTTCGAGTCTTCGCAGGGGACACGCGCGTGACGAAGAGCTTCCAGGCCCTCGACCTGCTGGCGATCGACGACCTGCTCGCCGAGGAGGAACGCCTGGTGCGCGACACGGTGCGCGCCTTCGTCACCGAGCGGGTCCTGCCGGTCATCGAGGAGCACTTCCGGGCCGGCACCTTCCCGGCCGACCTGATCCCCGTGATGGCGGAGCTCGGGGTGTTCGGCGCCAACCTGCACGGCTACGGCTGCGCCGGGCTCAACAACGTGGCCTACGGGCTCATCATGCAGGAGCTCGAGCGCGGCGACAGCGGGCTGCGCTCCTTCGTCTCGGTGCAGGGGGCGCTGGTCATGTACCCGATCCACGCCTTCGGCTCGGAGCCGCAGAAGGAGCGCTGGCTGCCGCGGCTCGCGAAGGGCGAGGCGATCGGCTGCTTCGGCCTCACCGAGCCGGACGCCGGCAGCGACCCGGGCCGCCTGCGCACGCGCGCTTCGCGTCGCGGCGACGGCTACGTCCTCAACGGCGCCAAGGCCTGGATCACCAATGGTTCGATCGCCGACGTGGCGGTGGTCTGGGCGCGCTGCGACGACGGCGTGGTGCGCGGCTTCCTGGTCGAGCGCGGGACGCCCGGCTTCTCCACCCGCGACCATCAGGGGAAGTTCTCGCTGCGCGCCTCGGTGACCTCCGAGCTGATCTTCCAGGACTGCGCCGTTCCGGAGACGAGCCTCCTGCCCGGGACGGTCGGCCTGAAGAACGCGCTGATGTGCCTCAACCAGGCGCGCTATGGCATCGCCTGGGGCGGCGTCGGATCGGCGCTGGCGGTGTACGACGAGGCGCTGACCTACGGGAAGAGCCGCGTCGCCTTCGGCAGGCCGATCGCCGGCTTCCAGCTGCAGCAGGAGAAGCTCGTCTGGATGGCGAACGAGATCACCAAGGCGCAGCTCCTGGCCTGGCGGCTCGGCCGGCTCAAGGACGACGGCCGCGCCACCGCCGTGCAGATCTCCCTCGCCAAGCGGAACAACATCTGGCTGGCGCGCGAGGCGGCGCGCCTCGCCCGCGAGATGCTGGGGGCCAACGGCATCGCCGACGAGTTCCAGGCGGGACGGCACTTCTGCAACATCGAGGCGGTCTACACCTACGAAGGCACCCACGACATCCACACGCTGATCGTGGGCGAGGCGCTGACCGGGATCTCCGCCTTCAGCTGACGGCGCGGTCCGCGCGCACCGCGTCGATCGCCTGCAGCATGCGGTCGACGCTGCCGCCGTCGAGCCCCCCCAGCTCACCCGCGATGGCGCGCGGCCGCCCCGCTTCGAGCCGGTCGCGGACCCCCGGGTCGCGCAGCACCGCGATGGTCCCGGCGACCAGCTCGGCCGGGCTGTGGGCGTCCAGGACCGCGCCGTAGCGCGCGGCGTACGGCAGCGCGTAGGGCACGTTGGCGTACTGGACGATCACCACGGGCCGGCCGCACACGAAGGCCTCGAGGCACACGGTACTGTAGGCGGTGACGCAGACGGAGGCGACGCGCACCGCCTCGATCGACGTGCATTGCGCCCCCACGAACACCGCGTCCCTCGGTCCGATCTTTTCGCGCTCCGCCCAGAGGATCCAGTCCGCCGCCCGGTCCGAGGCGCGCGGGTGCAGCTTGACGAGCACGACCGCGCCGACTCGCCGGCCCGCGTCGACGAGCGTCCGGACCACGCCGCGCTCGATCCCGTGGAGGTCCTGGTGCGCGAACAGGATCACCGGCCGGCGATCGAGCCCCAGCCGCGCCCGCACCGCCTCCCCTTCGCCCGCATCGTTCATGCTGCGCACGCGCGCCGCCAGCGCCTCGTATTCCGGAGACCCGACGACGTGAATGGTCTCCGGCGGCACGCCTCCCGCCACCAGCGCCTCGCGGCCCATGGAGTTCATCACCAGGATGGCGTCCACGCCGCTGCGGCCCCGGACGCTGCCGGCTCCGAGCCCGCGCAGCAGCAGCTCCACGACGCCGTCCCTCAGGGCGGCGGCGGGATTGCGGCGGTAGCGCGGATTGGCCGGGACCACCAGACCGTCGGGGATGAGCACGGTGGGAAGCTCGTGCCGCTTTCCGACCCGCACGAAGGCGCGGGCGACGGCGAAGGAGTCATAGCCGAACACCAGCACGTCGACGCAGCTGCGGTTCACGAGCTCGTCGAAGGCCCGCTCGATGGCGCCGCGATGGAGCGCCTGGAGCAGCCAGTGCGCGTCGGGATCGACCGGCACGGGCGCCAGGGCCTCGCTCGGATACCCGGAGGAGCCGATCTGCGGCCGGGCGGCGAAGGCGGCGCCGTTCGCCGCGTCCACGTCGAGCAGCAGGACCTCGTCGCCGCGGCCGCGCAGGGCGTCCATCAGCGGCCGGAACTTGCCGACGTGGGAGCTGTTGCTGGGCACGAAGCCGAACCGCGTCGCCGGACGCGGCGACTCCCCGATCCGGCCGGCGGCCGGTGTCGTCATCCGCCGGCGGCCGGCTCGTTGCGGCGCGCCGCCAGGATCCAGCCGGCGACCTCGCGGACGGCGCCCGCTCCCCCGCGACGCCGGGTGACGAAGCGCGCCAGCGGCAGGACCTCCGCTTCGGCGTCCGCGACCACGATCGGCACCCCCGCGAAGCGCAGGCAGCCGGCGTCGTTGCCGTCGTTGCCGACGTAGGCGATCGCGGCCGGCTCGAGGCCCCGTTCGCGCGCCAGCCCCCGCAGGGTCTCCCCCTTGTCCGCGATCCCCTGCAGGCAGGCGACCTCGAGCTTGCGGCAGCGCGCCGACACCACCGGGTGCTTCTCGGTGGACAACACGATCACCTCGAGGCCGGCTTCGCGCAGCCCGCGGAGGCCCCAGCCGTCCCCGCGATGGCAGAAGACCGCTTCGCTCCCGTCCCCCGAGACCAGCACGCGGTTATCGGTGAGGACGCCGTCGAAGTCGAGCACCACCAGGCGCACCGCGGCGAGCGCGGCGTCGCGCGCGCCGGACTCCGACGGGCGGGCCGCCATCAGACGCGCGAGGGTTTCCAGGTCCCCAGGCTCGTCCACCTGGAGCGAGTGCAGGGGATCCTGGCGGAAGACGGCGATGCGGCCGCCGAGGCGGCTGCCGTGCTCGCGGAGCACCGACGGCCGGAAGACGTAGATCGAGCCGTTCTCCTCGAGCACGGTCTCGGCCAGGTCCTGCCGCATCGGGCGGCGGACCGGGTCGTAGTTGAACGGCGTCAGCCGGTCGGCGCTCTGGCGCCACGCGAACCCGTGAAGAACCGATCCGGAGAACAGCGAGTCGGCCCGTTCGCGGCGCAGCGTGGCGATGGCCTCCTCGACGTCCCCGTCGCCGCGGAAGGGTGACGTCGCCTGCAGGAACACCACCAGCTCGGGCTCGAAGCGCTCGGTGTCGCGCAGGTGATCGAGGACGTGCTGGAGCGCCAGCTCGGAGGCGGCCTTGTCGCCGCTCAGCGCCGCCGGCCGGCGCACCACCTCGGCGCCGGCCGCCTGCGCGACGGCGGCGATCTCGTCGTCGTCGGTCGAGACGAAGATCCGGCCGATCGAAGGGCTGCTCTGCGCGTGCTCGATGGTGTGCGCGAGCAGGGGCCGGCCCAGGAGCGGCAGGACGTTCTTGCGCGGGATCCCCTTCGATCCCCCGCGCGCCGGGACGATGGCGATGACGGACGGAGTCATGCGGCCGGCGCGACCGGAGCGCCGGGGCACGGGCTCATGCGGTCCGGGGCTTCCACTTCAGCTTCTTGCGGGTGTCCACTTCGATCGCCGCCAGGTCGGTCTGCAGCGGCTGCAGCGCCTGGGCGCTTGCCTTGAGATCGCGCGTGACGCGCCGCAGCCCGTCGGGCTCGAGGCTGGCGGCGTGATCGGTCCCCTTCCACGTCCGGTCGAGGGTGAAATGCCGCTCGAACCAGTCGGCGCCGAGCGCGAAGGCGGCCACGTCGGCGGCGATGCCGAGGTGATGGCCGCTGTAGCCGATGCTCTTCGCCGCGGACCCGTACGACTTGATGAGCCGCGGGATCTCGAGGAGGTACAGGCTCTCGAACGGCACCGGGTAGCCCGACACGCAGTGATAGAGGACCGTGTCCTTGAGCCGGCCCTTCTTCTGGAGCAGCCCGACGATCGTCTCCTCCTCGGCGCGCGTGGTCATGCCGAGGGAGACGTGGATCTCGCCGCCGTAGGCGTCGCAGAGCAGGGCCATCAGGTCGTGATTGGTGTTGCACGCCGAGGGCACCTTGATGAGGCTGGGCTCGAGCCGGGCGATCTCGCGGGCCGACGTCAGGTCCCAGACGCTGGTGGAATACTCCACCTTGAACGTTTCGCACAACGCCTTCAGCTCGCGGTGCTGATCGACGTTGAACTCCAGGAATTCCCGGTGCTCGCCGTAGGTGCGGCCGTAGCTGTTCACCGGGTTGGGGTGCGGGGCGTCGTACTCTTCCGGCGTCAGGAGCTCCCGGTTGCAGCGCTTCTGGAACTTGATCACGTCGGCCTTGCAGAATTGCGCGGCCACCATCACCATCTCGCGGGCGGTTTCCATCTCGCCGCGGTGATTGCAGCCGATCTCCGCCACCACCTTGGGATTACGAATCTGTGACATTCAGTCTCCTGCCCGGACACCCGGCCGATGAAATGTCCGTCCATCGGGCGGTTGCGGCCAGCGGAATTATAGCCCAGCGATTCGCAGCCCCCGGGCGGCGCGCACGACCGGATTCCAGTCGTCCCGGTCGAACGTCCAGAAACGCCCCAGGGGGACGCCGCTCATCGAGCGGAACCCGAAGAGCAGGATGGCCGAGGACACCAGGTGGCTCAGCGCCACGCCGGCCGCCGCCGCCGGCAGGCCGAACCGCCCCAGGAACAGGAGCATCACGCCGATGTTGACGACCATCCCGGCGAACACCGCCGCGGACGCCAGGCCCGGCCGGTTGCGGCTCACCATGTACGGCACCACGACCTTCGCGACGCAGCGGATGAGCGTCCCGGCCGCGATGATGCGGATGAGCGGCACCGCCGGCAGGAAGGCGGGCGAAAAGAGAATCTTCACGAGCGGGTGGGCGAACAGCACCAGGAAGCCCAGGAGCGCGCCGCACGTCGCCCCCGTGACGCGGGCGCACTGGGCCACCAGCTCCGGCCGTCCCCCCTCGGCCGAGGCCACCCGGGGCAGGATCACCATCGACAGGACGTTGGGGACGAACTCGGCGCGGGCGCACACGGTGGACGCCAGGGCGAACAGGCCGATCTCCTCGCGGCCGACGAACATCGAGACGACCACGGTGCCCATCTCCACGTTCGCCAGGTTGCTGATCTTCCCGATGTAGTAGCGCAGCCCGAAAGCCCAGGTCGCCCGCAGGCGCTGCATCGTCGGAGGGACCCAGTTCCAGCCGCCGCCCCGCCGGAGCAGCACCGGCACGCTCACGAGGACGGCGGCGTTGGTGACGGCGCCCGCGGCGATCGCGCCCGCGACGCCCCACCCCAGCCCGACGACGAACGCCAGCGTCAGGCCGAGCTGCAGGACGAGCTGGCCGACGTTGACGATGGCGGCCGTGCCGAAGCGCCCGAGGGCCGAGGGGAATCGCAGCAGGATGATCGCCATGAAGCCCAGCGGCATCGAGACGATCGCCAGGAGGAACTGACCGTGCGACGCCTTCTCGAAGAGCGGGAAGGGAAACAGGAGCGCCACGGCCCCGGCGGCCACGGCCAGAAGGCTCGAGAGCGTGCCCCAGACGAAGGTGTCGGTGATCCCCTCCGACACGGTCAGGCGCCGCGACGCGACGAACACCTCGATGGCGACGTCGAAGCCCACCACGAACAGCACGTTCAGGATGGTCACGTACACCATGCACGCGGCGTACGATCCCCGGCCGGCCGTGCCCAGCCACCACGCGAGGGCGCTCTGCGTCGCCAGGCCGAGGACCAGGCTCGCGCCCTGCGAGACGAAGGTGATCGCGGTGTCCTGGAGCCCGGGAGAGTTCCGGCCGTTCGGCATGAGTCGGGGCGGGATTATAGGGCCCGGTCGCGCGGCCGGCAGCGATTTCGCGTCCTTCCGGGAGAATCGCCCGCGCCATGCCGCTGACGGCGGCCGCACGGTTTGCGGCGCCCGGGCATCCTCTCTATATTCGGGCGCGGGGCACTCCCGGCCGGGCGGGCGTCGGAACCTTGACGTTCGCGCACCCGGGCCCCCGGAGCGCATGAGCCGCAAGGGCCTCGAAGGATCCCTGTCGACCATGTCCCTGCCCGATCTGCTGCAATGGGCGAGCCGGGGGCAGAAGACCGGAACCCTGCTCGTCCGCGACGAGCGCGTCGCCAAGAAGATCCACTTCCTCGGCGGGCTCATCATCGGGTCCTCCAGCACCGATCCCGGGGACTATCTCGGCCAGGTGCTCCTGAGCGAGGGCGTCATCTCCGAGGAGCAGCTGCGCGAGGCGATGGCCGTGCAGGCGCGGACGAAGGTCATGCTCGGCCGCCTGCTCGTGCAGGGGGGCCTGGTCACCGAGGAGCGCGTCGCGGCCGTCCTGCGCCACAAGGCGGAGGAGACGATCTACTCCCTGTTCCTCTGGGCGGACGGGACCTTCGAGTTCCACGAGGGAGAGCTGCCGCCGAGCGAGCAGGTGCGCATCAAGGTGCAGGTGGAGGAGGTGCTCCTCGAGGGCGTGCGGCGCTACGACACCTCGCTCAAGATCCGCGAGATCCTGCCGGACAACGACCTGGTGATCGCGAGGACCGAGGTGCCGCTCCCCGCCGACATCGCCGGGAAGCGGTTCCCGGCGCGCATCTACGGCCTGGTCGACGGCCGGCGCACGCTGGCCGACATCATCCTCGAAGCCCATTCCTCCGAGTTCAACGTCTGCCAGGTGCTCTACATCCTGGTGCAGCGCGGCTACGCGGCCGTCACCGAAGCGCGGCCCGCCGACGCGCGTCCGGCCGGATCCCCGACGGCGGCGACGCCGCCCGAGGTCGGGCCGGTGCTCGAGGCGGTGCGCGCCTGCCTGTCACGGGGCGAATCGGAGGAAGCGCTGGCGCTCGTGGACGGGGCCCACGAGGCGGGCGTGCGATCCACGGAACTGCTGGCGCTCGCCCAGGAGGCGGAACGCTACTTCGTCGAGCGCGCCTACCGGCACTACCTGCCGCCGACCCGGATCCTGGTGCTGAAGCGGCCGCTCGAGTCCCTCATGAACGAGGTCCTGAGCCCGGCGGAGATGTTCCTCGTGACACGCGTCAACGGCTCCTGGGACCTGCGCTCGATCGTCAGCATCAGCCCGCTGCGCGAGGTGGAGGCGCTGCGCGCGCTGAAGCGCCTGCGCGAGCGCGGCGTGATCGACCTGGTCGAGCCGCCCGCTCAGGCCCGATCGGCCTGAAGCTGCAGGGGGGCCGCGATCCGGCTGCGTCCGCCCGGGCGTGACCGGCCTCCGCGGGCCGAACGCAGGCGCGCCACCGGCACCGGTCCCGTTTCCCCCGGAACCCGCGCCGGCTCGCCCACCGGCACGTAGGCCTCGTAGGACAGCGGCCGCAGGTCCTCGAGCGATTTCGTCGCCAGCGACTTCACCAGGAGCTCCGCGAGCTGGAGATTGGTGATCAGGGGCACGCCGTAGTCGATGGCGCGGCGGCGGATGATGTAGCCGTCGGTCAGCTCCTTGCGATCGAGCCCCAGCGGCACGTTGAGGATCAGATCGAGGCGATCCGGCGTGATGTAGTCCAGGAGCGACGGCGACCGCCGCTCGCGGATCTTGTAGAGGCGCGTGTGCGCGACGCCGTGCGCCGCCAGGAACTTCGACGTGCCGCGGGTGGCGTAGAGCGTGTAGCCGCGCTCGCGCAGCAGCCGCGCCGACGGCAGGAAGCGGACCTTGTCCGCCTCCGAGCCGATCGACAGCAGCACGCGCTTCTTCTCCGGCATCCGGAAGCCGGCGGAGAGGATCGCCTTCAGGAACGCCTCGGACAGGTCGTTCCCGAGGCAGGCCACCTCGCCCGTGGACGCCATCTCGACCCGCAGGGCCGGATCGGCCCCCTTGATGCGCGAGAAGGAGAACTGCGGCGCCTTGACGCCGACGTAGTCGAGATCGAGGAGCGACGCGGGCACGGGCGTGACCGTCTCCCCCATCATGGCGCGGGTCGCGAGATCGATGAAGTCCACGCCGCTGACCTTC
This sequence comes from Candidatus Polarisedimenticolia bacterium, assembly GCA_036005805.1. Lineage (GTDB taxonomy): Bacteria > Acidobacteriota > Polarisedimenticolia > Gp22-AA2 > Gp22-AA2 > DASRAU01. Next base: position 18,961 of record DASYQE010000272.1, read on the forward strand.
GAGATGAAGGGGAAGGATCGCGAGGCGCGCAGGTTGCACTCGATCACCATCACCTCGTTGTCGATCGCCAGGTATTGAACATTGAAAGGCCCGGTGATCTTCAGGGCCCGCGCCAGGCGGGCGGTGATGTCGCGGATGCGCCGCACGGTCTCGAGGTAGAGCTTCTGCGGCGGGAAGACGACCGTGGCGTCTCCCGAGTGCACGCCGGCGTTCTCCACGTGCTCGGTCACCGCGACCGCGAGCAGCCGACCCTGCGAGGCGACCGCGTCCGCCTCGAGCTCCTTCGCCCCCTGGATGAACTTGCTGATCACGACCGGGTGCTGGCGCGACACTTCCGCCGCGCCGCGCAGCGCCGCCGTCAGCGCCGTGCCGTCGCCGGCGATGCGCATCGCCGCCCCCGAGAGGACGTAGGACGGGCGCACCAGCACCGGGTAGCCGACGCGCGCCGCGAACTGCGACGCCTCGCGCCGTGACGTGACCTCGGCCCACGGAGGCTGCGGCACGCCCAGCCGGTCGAGCAGCGTCGAGAACTTGTGGCGATCCTCCGCCCGGTCGATGTCCTCGGGCTGCGTGCCCAGGACCGGCAGGCCGGCGCGCCCGCAGGCGAGCGCCAGGTTGTTGGGGATCTGCCCGCCGAACGCCAGCAGGAGGCCGCGCGGCCGCTCCTTGTCCCAGATGTCCCGCAGCCGCTCGAAGGTCAGCTCCTCGAAGTACAGGGTGTGACCCATGTCGTAGTCGGTCGAGACGGTCTCGGGATTGCAGTTGACGACGACCGGGGCGTAGTCGAGCCGCCGCAGCGCGGCGGCCGCCGAGACGCAGCACCAGTCGAACTCGACCGACGAGCCGATGCGGTAGGCGCCGGATCCGAGAATCAGGACCCGGTTGTTCTCGCCCGGTGCCGGCGCGGTGTCGTCCTCGCGGCCCTGGTACGTGGTGTAGAGATAGTTGGTGCGGACCGGCCACTCGGCGGCGAGCGTGTCGATCTGCTTCGTCGCCGGAACGATCCGGGCGGCCCGCCGGGCCGAGGCGATCGCCGCCTCCTTGCGCCCGGTGGCGCGGGCGATCTGCGCGTCGGAGAAGCCGGCCTCCTTCGCCTCGCGCAGTCGATCGTCCGGCAGCGACGAAGCCTTTTCGAGCGCCGCGCGGATCCCCACGATGCGCTCCATCTTGGAGAGGAACCACGCATCGATGCCGGTCTGCCGGGCCAGCTCCGCGACGCTCTTCCCGCGGCGCATCGCCTCGGCCAGCGCGAAGACCCGGCGCGGCGTCGGCGTCGCCAGGTCGGCCAGCGACTGCCGGATGTTGAAGTCGTTGTCCACGAGCCCGACGATGTTGTCGCCGAGCATCCGGCAGCCCTTCTGCAGAGCCTCCTCGAAGGAGCGGCCGATGGCCATGACCTCGCCGACCGACTTCATCTCGCTGCCGATGAAGTGCGAGGCGCCCCGGAACTTGTCCAGGTCCCACTTGGGCATCTTCACCACGAGGTAGTCGAGCGCCGGCTCGAAGCAGGCGGTCGTGGTGTCGTTCATCGAGTTCTTCAGGTCCGGGAGCAGCCGCCCGAGCGCCAGCTTGGCGGCGATGCGCGCCAGCGGGTAGCCGGTGGCCTTGCTGGCGAGCGCCGAGGAGCGCGACAGGCGCGCATTGACCTCGATGACGCGGTATTCGTCCGAGCGCGGGTCGAGGGCGAACTGGATGTTGCACTCGCCGACGATCCCGAAGTGCCGGATGGCCTTGAAGGACAGGTCGCGCAGCAGGAAGTACTCGCGGTCGGTCAGCGTCTGCGACGGGGCCACCACGATCGACTCGCCGGTGTGGATCCCCAGCGGATCGACGTTCTCCATGTTGCACACCGTAATGATGTTGTCGGCCCGGTCCCGGACGATCTCGTACTCGATCTCCTTCCAGCCGGTCAGGTCCTCCTCGATGAGGATCTGCGGCGAGGAGGTGAACGCCTCGGTGGCCCGGGCGCGCAGCTCGGCCTCGGTACGCACGATGCCCGAGCCACGGCCGCCGAGCGTGAAGCCGGTGCGCATCATCACGGGGTAGCCGATGCGGCGGGCGATTTTGAGCGCGGCGGAAAGCGAGCGGGCGGCGGCGCTGCGCGGCACGGAGAGGCCGATGGACCGCAGCTCCTGCGCGAAGCGCTGCCGGTCCTCGGTCATCTCGATGGCGGAGATCGGGCTGCCGAGCACCTTCACGCCGTAACGCTTCAGCACGCCGCGCCGGTGCAGCTCGAGACCGCAGTTGAGCGCCGTCTGGCCGCCGAAGGACAGCAGCAGCCCCGCGGGACGGTGCTCGGCGATGACGCGCTCGACGAACTCCGGCGTCACCGGCAGGAAGAAGATGCGGTCGGCAAGGCCCGGGCTCGTCTGGATGGTGGCGATGTTGGGGTTGATGAGCCAGACCTCGACCCCTTCCTCCTTGAGCGCCTTGATCGCCTGCGAGCCGGAGTAGTCGAACTCCCCCGCCTCGCCGATCTTGAGCGCCCCCGAGCCGAGCAGGAGCACCCGGTTGCGGCGGCTGCCGCGTGGCCCTCTCACCGGCGCGCCTCCGCCAGGAACTCGTCGAGGATCCACTCGGTGCCCGCCGGCCCCGGCGCGGCCTCGGGATGGAACTGCACCGAGCGCAGCGGGTACCGCTCGTGCCGCAGCCCTTCGTTGGTGCCGTCGTTGGCGTTGACGAACCACGGCTTGAAGCCGCGCGGCAGCGTCTCGCCGTCCACGGCGAAGCCGTGGTTCTGGCTCGTCTGGTAGCAGCGGCCAGTGCGGAGGTCGATGCACGGCTGGTTGTGCGCCCGGTGCCCGAACTTCATCTTGTAGGTCTTCGCGCCGGCGGCGAGCGCCAGCACCTGGTGTCCGAGACAGATCCCGAGAGTCGGGACGCGCTGCCGCACCAGCCGGCGCACCGTCTGCACCGCGGCGGCCGCCAGCCGCGGGTCCCCCGGGCCGTTGCTCAGGATGACCCCGGCGTAGTCGCGGGGCCGGGTCAGGAGCGCATGGTCCCACGGCACCACCCGCACCTCGGCGCCACGGTCGACGAGCATGCGCACCTGGTTGTTCTTGCCGCCGCAGTCGAGGAGCACCAGCGGCGTGCCGCGCCCGTAGCGCCGCACGCGCCGCGTCGAGACCTCGGCCACGAGGTTGCGCTTGTTCGGGTCCGTCAGCCCCGGGACGGGGTGTCCGTCGATCTCGATCCGGCCGAGCAGCGAGCCGCGCGTCCGGATTCTCTTCGTGAGGGCGCGCGTGTCGATGCCGGTCAGCCCGGCGATCCCCTGGACCCTGAGCCAGTCGCCGAGCGAGTGGCGCGCCGCGTGGTGCGAGAAGTTCTCCGAGTACGAGGCGCACAGCACACCGCTGAGGTGGATGCGGTCCGATTCCCACGGCCGCGGCGGCAGGATGGCGCGGGTCTCCCCGCCGTCGCCGTCCGCGGTGTCGGCGGAGGCCTGCGGGTACTCGGGAACGCCGTAGTTCCCGAGCGACGGGTACGTGAAGGAAAGGATCTGTCC
>DASYQE010000273.1:0-5940 GCA_036005805.1 Candidatus Polarisedimenticolia bacterium
CGGGCGCTCCTGGATGGAGGCCTGGTAGAGCTGGCGCGCCGCATCCAGATCGCCGGCGCGCTGGCGTTCATAGCCGCGCTCCAGGAGCCTGTAGGCACGGTCGAGCTTGGGATCGAGTTCCATCTGCGGGACACCCCCCGAACGGGTCCCGATCCTAGCGGCCAACCCCCTCTCCGTCAACCTACGCAGTTGCGGATCCGGATCTTTTCCCACGCGACTCGAGCTGAGCAGCGAGGCGAGCCGTCGCTGAGCGTTACCGGGGTGCGGGAAGCGCGGGGGCCGCGAGATCCGGGCTCTCCGCCGGCGCCTTCTCGATGGCGACGGTCCCGGCGCCGGCGTTGGCCGCGTGCAGCCCGCACTCCTTCTGCTCGGGCAGCTCCCACCACCAGCGGCCGGCGCGCGGGTCCTCGCCCGGCTGCACGCCCCGGGTGCAGGGGGAGCAGCCAATCGACGGGAAGGCGCGATCGTGCAGCGCGTTGTAGGGGACCTCGTGCTCGCGGATGTAGTCCCACACCTGCACTTCGCTCCAGTCGGCGATCGGGTTGAGCTTGATGAGGTTGAAGGCGGGGTCGTACTCGATCTTCGGCACGCCGCCACGCGTCACGCCCTGGCTGCGGCGCAGCCCGGTCATCCAGGCCTCGAGCCCGGCGAGCGCCCGCCGCAGCGGCTCGACCTTGCGCACGCGGCAGCATTCCTTGCGCGCCTCGATGCTGTCGCGGAAGGAGTAGAAGCCGCGGTCGCGCGCCAGCCGCTCGACCGCCGCCTGCTCCGGGAAGTGCACCTCGATGGTGACGTCGTAGCGCCGCCGGATGCGCTCCATGACGTCGTAGGTCTCCTCGTGCAGGCGGCCGGTGTCGAGCGTGACGATGCGCACGTCGCGCCGCAGGCGCGACAGCAGATCGATGACGACGACGTCCTCGGCCCCGAACGACGAGGCGAACGCGAGCCGTGGATGGAAACGGTCCAGCGCCCAGCGCAGGACCTCCGGCGCCTTCCACGACTCGATGAGCGCCGCGATCTCCTCCATTTCGGGGTGCGTCTTCAAGGTCCCTCCTTTGTGGGTGTGCGACATGGTCAGGTTCTCACGCGACTTCCGCGCCCGCGAGGGCGCTCTCGGCGACACCGCGCCGCAGCCGGCCGTGCACCGGCACCGACGCCTCCAGCACCTCGAGCGCCCGCGCGTGCAGGCGCGCGACGTCCGCCGGGGCCGGCTGGCGCGTCTGCAGCAGCGCGTCGATGGTTTCGTGCAGCTCGTTCCAGCCCTCGTCCGCGTAGCCCCGGTCGATGACCTTGGCGCGCAGCTCGCAGACGGTCTCGTAGTCCGAGTCCGGCTTCTTGCCGATCGCCTCGAGCAGGACGCGGGCGATCGAGTACTGCGATCGGTTCAGGTTGGCGAGGGCATCCACCGTCTGCCCGCGCTCGAGGAAGAGGCGCGCCTGCAGCAGCTCGGTCCGGACGTTGTCGAACGGGTCGACCGCCTGGTCGAGTCCGGCGCCGGCGCACTCGCCGGTGCCCAGGTCGTCGGTGCTGAACGGCGCGGCCGCGCCCCAGTCGAGGTCGAGCCGCTCCTCGAAGCCCGAGAAGTCCTCCTCGGTGGAGGGGTCGGCGCCGATCGGCGCGACCGCGGCGAACGGCAGCAGCGCGGCGCGCACCGTTTCGGCCGGCTGGCGCGCGAAGAAATCGGCAAGCGCCTCGGAGGCCTCGCGCTCGCTGGCGTACCAGGCGAGCAGCGACGCGACCGCCGCGGGGACGCGGCGAGCCGGAACCTTGTCGAGCGCCTTGCCGATGCGCCCGGTGCCGCCGGCGATGTCGCCGCCGAGGTGGAACTGGTACGCCGGCACCTGCACTCCGTTGATGGTGCGGGCGACGCCGTGCAGGCCGATGTTGGCGATGTGGTGCTGGCCGCAGGAGTTCGGGCAGCCGCTCACCTTGATGGTGACGCCCTGCAAGGCCGCGGCGGCGCCGTTGCCGGCCAGCGGCAGGAGCGCCTGGCGCACCGCCGCCGCGACGCCCTTGGACGAGGTGATGCCGAGAGCGCAGGTGTCGGCGCCCGGGCAGGAGGTGACGTCGAGCGCGGTGCCGGCGCTGGTGTCGTCGAGCCCCGCCCGCCGCAGCTCCTCGAAGAGCGCGTGGAGCTCGCCGCGCGGCACGTTCGGCAGCACCAGGTTCTGGTCGCGGCCGATGCGCACCTCGTCGCCGGCGTGGCGCCCGGCGAGATCGGCGAGCGCGCGCAGCGCGCGCGACGTGAGATCGCCGAGCGGGATGGTCAGGGTGACGATGGCGCGCCCCGGGTCCCGATGGCGCCGGACCGAGCGCGACAGGAACCGCGCGAAGCCGGGGTCCTCCGCGACCGGAACGACCGCCGAGGCCGGCACGACGATCACGTCGTCGCCCAGCGCCTCGAGCACCGCCGCGGGCGCCTCCGCCGGGCTCGCGAAGAGGGTCGGATCGACCGTCGCGCCGTCGGGCAGCCAGGCGCCGAGATCCGCCTCCTGGCGCTCGGCCTCCGTCAGGGCGGCGAGCTTCGCGTCGACGAGGGCGCGGAAGCGCTCGATGCCGAGCTGGTGCACGACGAACTTGAGGCGCGCCTTGCTCTTCAGCCGGCGGTGGCCGTGCTCGGCGAACACCTGCAGGACCGCCCGCACCGTGGTGAGAAGGTCTTCGGGAGCGACGAAATCGCGCAGCACCTGCGCGACGAACGGCGTCGGCCCGAGCCCGCCGCCGACGACGATGCGGAAGCCGGCGCGGCGCCCGCCGTCCTTGTGGACGACGCGGCCGAGCGCGCCGATGTCGTGGATGGCGGTGGCGGCGCAGTCCTCGGGGCAGGCGGAGAAGGCGATCTTGAACTTGCGCGACATCTGCTGGCAGAAGGGATTGCGCGCGAGGTACTGCCAGGTCGCGAGCCCATAGGGACGGACGTCGAACGGCTCGTCCTCGAGCGCGCCCGACACCGGGCAGGCGGTGACGTTGCGCACGCTGTTGCCGCACGCCTCGCGCGTCGTCAGCCCGCCCGAGGCCAGGCGCCGCAGCAGCTCGGGGACGCGCTCGAGCCTCACATAGTAGAACTGCACGTCCTGCCGGGTGGTGAGATGCGCCGAGCCGGTGGAGAACTCCTCGACGAGATCGGCGAGCAGCGCGAGCTGCGGACCCCGGAGCGACCCGGTCGGGATCTTCACCCGGATCATGTGCACGCCGGGCTGGCGCTGGCCGTAGATGCCGTGCGCCAGGCGGAACGAGCGGAAGCGCTCGGGCGGGAGCGAGCCGTTCAGGAAGCGGCCGATCTCGGCCTCGATGTTGTCGATCTCGGCGGCGGTGTCGGGGGGCAGGGTCGTCGTCCGGCTCATCGTCGCGTCCTCCGCAGGGTGAAGGCCGCGCCTGTCGCGGCCACGGTTGCCCCGGCCGCGGCCGGGGAGGCGGCGGCGGTCGCGGGTCCATCGGTCATCGACCCGGCGTCACCGGCCTGCGCGACGAGCGCCCCCGCCGCGAGCGGCGCGGCGAGCTCATCCGCGAGGCCGGCCGTCCGGCCGACGACCACGAGCAGAGGACCGGTCCCCCGGCCGGTCCCCAGTTCCTCGAGCTGTTCCAGCCGGCCGCGCCGCACGCGCTGGCCGGGAAGCGTGCCGTTCTCGATGGTGGCGGCCGGGGTCGATCCGGGCAGGCCGGCGGCGAGGAGGATGGCCGCCAGCCGGCCGAGGTGTGATCCGGCCATGAAGATGACGAGCGTGTCGGCGCCGCGGGCGAGCGACTCCAGCCGCGCGGCGACCTGGTCTCCATCGGGGCCGTCGAGCAGGTCGTGGCCGGTGACGAAGGCGACCGACGACGCGACACCGCGGTGAGTCACCGGGATGCCGGCGCGCGCCGGGGCGGCGATGCCGGCGCTGACGCCCGGGATCACCTCGCAGCGGACGCCGGCGCGGGTCACCGTCAACGCCTCCTCGCCGCCGCGCCCGAAGACGAACGGATCGCCTCCCTTGAGGCGCACGACGCGCAGCCCGCGGCGCGCGTCGGCCACGAGACGCGCCTCGATGGCCTCCTGGCGCAGCGTCGCGTAGCCGCGACGCTTCCCGACCGGGACCAGGCGCGCGCGCCGCCTCACGAGCCGCAGCACCGCGGGGGAGACGAGGGCGTCGTAGTAGACGACGTCGGCGCGGCGCAGGCGCTTCACGGCGGCGCGCGTCAGGAGATCGGGGTCGCCGGGGCCGGCGCCGACGAGGCTGACGAGGCCTTCGTTCATGATGCGAGTCCCTTGCGCCACGCGTCGACGCGCGTCTCGAACTCGTCCAGACGCTCTCCGAGCAGCAGGTCGAGCGCCTCGTCGCCGAACAGCGCCCGCAGCTCCTGCACGCGCCGCTCGGCGTCCTCCGGGAAGCGGCGGCGGACATCGGCGCGCGCCTCCGCGAGGCGATCCAGCGCCGGCGCGAAGCCGGGGCCGATGAGCCGCGCCAGCCGATCGCGCAGCGCCACCGCCAGCAGCGGGAATCGCCCGTCGGTCTGCACCGCGATGGCCAGCGCCCCGCGCCGCAGCGTCGCCGGCACGTAGAAGGAGCAGAGATCGTTGACGTCCACGACGTTGCACAGCACGCCCTGCGACTCGGCTGCCCGCGCCACCGCGCGCTGTGTCACGACGTCGTCGGTCGCCGCCACCACCAGGAACGCGCCGACGAGATCCCCGGCGGTGAAGCCGCGCGTGATCCGCAGCAGCCGGCCTCCCGCGTCGGGGTCCGCTTCCATCTCGGAGAAATCGGCGCGCCATTCGGGGGCGATCGCCCACACGCGCGCACCGGCGCGCAGCAGGTCCGCCGTCTTGCGCTGCGCGATGGCGCCGCCCCCGACCACCACCGCCAGACGGCCCGCGAGCTTCAGGGCCACCGGGTAGAGGGGGAATGACGACGGCTCCGCCGGGACCGCCGGCTGCCCCTCGTCGTGCGGCCAGGACTCGTCGAAATCATCGACGGTCGCGGCCGCGCTTCCTTCGCCCCAGGCACTCTCGCTCATTTCGTTCCGCTCATTTCCGCGCTGTTCGCGCCCAAATAAAAAAGCCCGAAACCCTGGAGGGTTTCGGGCCGAATCCGTTGCCGTCTGCGCAGCTAAATCTTAGTTGTTCTTCTCTCCGACGCAGGCGGACGGGGTTTCGGCCCCGTCCGTACAACACGAGCAGCAAGCCTTATGGATGAAGATGCCGTGAATCATCATGCGCGAATCTACCCCCAAGTCACCGCTTGTCAACCAGAATGTGACCGGATTTCGTCAAACCATTGTCTGTCAAGGCTTCCGGCCTGTCGGAGAATTCCCACCGGCGGTCTACGGGTCGCCCTTTCCCGGGCGGGCCGTTTCGCACCTTGAGCCGTTCGGCCTTCTGTGGCAGGATTCAGCCATCAATCCCGATCCTTATTACTAGGGGAGGTCTCCGATGACTCTTCGCCGCGCCCTGTCGCTGGTTCCCCTCTTCATCGTCTGTCTCGCCGCCGCCACGACCTTGGCCTCAGCGCAGACCGCCGCCTCGCTGTATCTCCTTGCACCCGCGAGCGGCTACGAGGACGGCTGCTTCGATCCGTGCGCTTGCCCGGTGCACGTCACCGACGGGCTCGCCGGCACCTGGCGGATGACCCCGGCGCCTCCGGAGCCCGGCTTCGACGTGTACCGCATCGACCAGGTGGACTGGCTGGTGCCGGGCGTCGACCTGCGTGTGACCGGTTCGGGGACTTACCGGCTGGCGACCGATGCCACGAAGCTGCAGCGCCTCAGCCTCGACCTCACGATCGAAGGCCGACCGGAGCAGCACTTCGACAGCGGCCTGGTGGCGGGCGGCGGCGCGTTTCCGGCCATCGACCTCACCATCTCGATGAACAACCTCGTCTGCCATGACACCGTCTTCCACGTCAGCGCCGCGCCGGTCGTCCCGCGGCTGACGCCGTACGGTCTCTTTGGATCGGACTACCT
>DASYQE010000274.1:0-20317 GCA_036005805.1 Candidatus Polarisedimenticolia bacterium
ATCGGTCTTGGCGAAGATGAGCCGGTTGCCGGCGGTGCCGAGCCCCTGGCTCGCGTCGATCGGATTCGCGAGATCGAACAGCGCCCCCTCGGCGATGACCGCGTTGGACGTGGTGACGGCCGTCCAGCGCGCCATCGCGTCGCGCAAGGCGGTCAGGTCGGTCCCGTCGGTGATGACCGACGAGGCGTCCTGCTCGAGACGCAGCACGAAGTCGCTCCCCTGGAAGAGCCCGACGTCCGCCGACCCGGCGTCCACCAGGTTCTCCTGGATGTAGGCGCGCGCCGCGCCGGTCACGAGCAAGGCCGCCGCGGCGCAGAGCGCGCCGACCTTCAGGAGACGGGCCGCCCTCACGAGCCTCCCTTGCCGTGCGCGGCGCGGGCGGCGACAGCCTCGATGTCGCGCAGGAAATCCTCCAGCACGCGCGGCCCGGCCAGGCGCGGATCGCGCGGCGCCGGCCGGCCCTGGGCATCGACGGAGAGGGATCCGCCTCCCGGCTGGGTGACGAGATCGCGCCCGGTGTTCGGGTCGCGGCGCACCGTGAAGCGCCCCTGGTTCCACCCGGTGACGCCGAAGCGGCCGTTGGCCGCCTCGAGGAACAGGACCACCCGCTCCCCTTCCGCGAAGCGGGGCGCCCCGGAGGCGACGAGCGTGGTCCCGTTGAGGGTTCCGCCCGGGACCTCGACGACGACCTCGGCGCGCGGCCCGCCCTTGAGGGCGCGATCGACTCGCACCGTGGCGCGGGTGACGATGATCCGCCCGTCCTCGCTCATCATCGAGGTCACGGTGCGGACCTGCCCGAGGACCACCACCTGACCCTGCCGCTCGAGCTCCTCGAGGCTCAGGTACGGCACGACGGAGGCCACGGCGGGGATGAGCGCCGATACGAGCAGCAGAACGGCGGCGGCCGCCGCCAGCGAGCGGAACGGGATCACGCGACCTCTCCGGGCATGGGTGCCGGGGCGAAACCGGCGGGCGGCCTGAAATATACGGTGACCCGGGAGGCCCGACAACGAAGATCCCGTCAGCTCAGGGGTGGGAGACCGTGACGACGGTGTGGATCCCCCCGCGCACGTTGAAATCCCCGGTCACCGTCATTCGCCTGGGCTGCAGCAGGCGCACCAGGTCGTCGAGGACCCGGTTGGTGACGTCCTCGTGGAAATGCCCCTCGTCCCGGAACGACCAGAGGTACAGCTTCAGGGACTTCAGCTCGACGCACAGCCTGTCCGGGACGTAGCGGATGCGCAGGGTGGCGAAATCGGGCTGTCCGGTCTTTGGGCACAGGCAGGTGAACTCGGGGCATTCGAAGGCGATTTCGTACTCGCGCCCCGGGCGCGGGTTCGGAAAGGTTTCGAGGTCTTTCGAGGGGCGGGTGGTCAAGGCGGCGCCGTTGTCTAGGGCAGGTCGGTGCGCGGGCGGCGCGCCGGCGGGGCGGTTCCCGCGGCTTCCGGCGTCAGGTTCTTCTTGAGGAACATCCTGGTCCGCTCCCACGAGTCCTTGGCCGCCTCGGCGTCGTAGGAGGGGCGCTCCTCGTTGAAGAAGGCGTGCCCGACCCCGGGGTAGACGAGCACCGTGGCGTCTTTGCCCGCCTCCTTGAGCACCGTCTGGAACGCGCGGATCTCACCGAGCGGGATGCGGCTGTCCTCGTTCCCATAGATGCCGAGGAGAGGCACCGCCAGCGGCGCCAGCGCCGCCTTGTCGGTCTCGACGGTGGCGTAGTACATGACGGCCGCCTGCACGTCCGCCCCCGCCAGCACGGTGGCGAGCGAGATGCGGCCGCCCATGCTGAAGCCGATGGTGCCCACCGGCATCCGGCTGGTGGCCTGACCGGGCTGGGTGCGCCGCTCACGTGAATCGATCGCGCGCAGCTGCGCCGCGGCTCCGGCGACGACGTCCACCGCCCAGTTTTCGTTCAGTCCGCGCTCCAGATCACGCGCCAGTCCGGCGTCGGTCCCGTGCTTGCCCCGGTACAGGTCGGGCGCGATGGCCATGTACCCGTCCTCGGCCAGCCGGTCGGCGACGTGCTTGATCTGATCGTTGAGCCCCCACCACTCGTGGATGACGACGACCCCCGGCAATGACCCGGCCTTCTCCGGGCGCACGAGGTATCCCTGCACGTCCTCGTTGCGCACCTTGTAGGTGATGATCCGCCCCTCCTCGATCGGGCCGGCCGTCGCCGCGCCGGCGGCGGCGGTGACGAGCGCGGCGAGCACGATGAGCCGGGACGGTCGGGACGGACGGGTGACGGACACGGTCGCACGACGAACGGACATGGCGCGTTCACTCCCCCGGAAACGGCCTCGGACTGTCAGGTGTGAGGCGGAAGAGCGTAGCACAGGCCCCGCGGCCTTCACAGGCGGGCGCGGTCAGCTCGACCAGGGGAACCACCACGACTTGGGGCGCGCTTCGAGGTCCCAGTGCACGTGCTTGGTCTGCTGGAACTCCTCGAGCCCCTCCTCGCCCAGCTCGCGGCCGAGACCCGACTGTTTCATGCCCCCGAAGGGACCGGCCGGATTGTCCACGAGCGGGTCGTTGACCCAGACGTTCCCGGCCTCGATCTCCTCGTAGTAGCGGCGCACCCGGCGCGGATCGTTCGAGAACAGCGTCGCCCCGAGCCCGTACGGTGAGTCGTTGGCCAGTTGCAGCGCCTGGTCGAACCCGTCGAAAGAGAGGACCGGCGCCAGCGGGCCGAAGATCTCCTCCCGCAGGATCGGCGCGCCCGGTGTGACGCCGACGAGCACCGTCGGCTCGTAGAACCAGCCCTTCTCCAGGTGGGGCGGCCGGCGTCCGCCGGCGGCGACCGACGCCCCCGCCTGCTTCGCCTCCGCGACCCGGGCCTCGATGCGCTCCCGCTCGCGCCGGGCGATGAGCGGAGTCACCTCGGTCTTCTCCTCCATGCCGGGACCGACCACCAGACGCCGGGTCACCTCCGCGAGCCGCTCGACGAAGCGGTCGTGAACGCTCTTCTCGACGTAGATGCGCTCGGCGCTGGTGCACACCTGCCCGGCGTTGAGGAACGCCGTCCAGGCGCAGGCGCGCGCCGCCGTGTCGAGATCGGTGTCCGCGCAGACGATGAAGGCGTCGCTGCCCCCGAGCTCGAGGTGGAGCTTCTTGATCCGGTCGGCGCCCTGGCGCATCAGCTCCCGCCCGACTGCGGTGCTGCCGGTGAAGGCGATGCACGGGACGTCCGGATGCCGGACCAGCGCCTCGCCGATCTCGGCGCCGGAGCCGGTCAGGATGTTCACCACGCCCGCGGGCAGGTGATCGAACACCCGGTGCAGATCGAGCGTCGCGAGGGGCGTCTGCGACGCCGGCTTGATCACCACGGTGTTGCCGGCGGCGAGCGCCGGCGCGACCTTCCAGACGAGGAGCAGGAGCGGGTAGTTCCACGGCACCAGGCAGCCGACGACGCCGAGCGGCTCCTTGAGGACGAGGTTGAGCTGCCCATCCTCCGCCGACGGAATGACCCGGCCGCGCTTCTCCCGCGCCAGCCCCGCGTAGTACTCGAGACAGGTGGCGGACCAGTCGACGTAGCCGCGGTTCTTGCGGAGCGTCCGGCCGGTCTCCCGCGTCAGCGTGACCGCCAGGTCCTCGCGCGCATCGCGCAGGCGCCGCGCCGCCTCGCCGAGCAGGTCGGCGCGCGCCCAGGCGCTCGTCCGCTTCCAGGCCGGGAAGGCCGCGCGCGCCGCGGCGACCGCGGCCTCGACCTCCGCCGCGCCGGCCCGCGGCACCGTGTCCACGATCTCCTCGGTGGCCGGATCGACGACTTCGATCGGCCGGCCGCCGGTCCCCCCGGTGAACCGGCCTCCGATCCAGAGCTGACGCATGACGCCCTCCCTCGAAGCGCATTCTAGTCAAGGTGGGTAAGATGGGCCGAATTCACCCATCTCAGGAGGGCTCATGCGTCCCGGAATGTCCGCCGCGACTTTGGCCACGATGCTGTTCCTGGTCGGCCCGATCCCGACGACGCTGGCCCAGGAGAAGCCGGCGAAGAACCGGCTGACGGTCGAGAAGGTGCTCGACTGGGAGCGGGTCGGCGATCCGCAGATCTCCCCCGACGGCGCGCGCATCGTCTACATGCGGCAGTGGGTGGATCGGAAGAGCGATCGCTGGACCTCCGACCTGATGATGCTGGAGGACGACGGGCACAGGGAGCGCTTCCTGGTGCGGGGATTCTCTCCCCGCTTCTCCCCGGACGGCAGCCGGCTGGCCTACATGGCGGAGGCGGCGGGGGCCGGGACACAGATCTTCGTCCTCGACCTGCGCTCTCCCGGCGAGCCGACGCAGATCACCCGCGTCGAGGAGTCCCCCGCCGGCCTCTCCTGGTCGCCGGACGGACGCTCGATCGCCTTCACCATGCCGGTCGCGAAGCAGCCGGGCTGGAAGATCGACCTGCCGTCGGCTCCCAAGGGGGCGACGTGGACCGAGGCGCCGCGCATCATCGAGACGACCCACTACCGCGCCGACCGCGAAGGCTTCCTGAAGGACGCCTTCGTGCACCTGTTCGTCGTGCCCGCGGGGGGCGGCACGCCGCGCGCCCTCACCGAGGGGAACTGGAACGTCGGCAGCCGCGCCGACGGCATCCCCGAGAACCCCGGCATCGACTGGACCCCGGACGGGAAGGAGATCCTCTTCGACGGCCTGATGGACGAGGATGCCGACCGCCGCTGGCAGGAATCGCACCTGTACGCCGTCAAGGTGGCCGACGGATCGATCCGGCGGATCACGTCCACACGAGGCCCGTGGACGCATCCGGCGGTCTCCCCCGACGGCCGGCACGTCGCCTTCACCGGCTTCGACTGGACGCCCTCCACGTACCACGCGGGCGAACTCTACGTCATCGGCATCGACGGCCAGGGGATGCGGAAGATCTCGGGGACGCTCGACCGCGACCTGGACGACCTGCACTGGGCTCCCGACAACAGCGGCGTCTATGCGTCGGTGGAGGATCACGGGTCGCGCAATGTCCTGTTCATCTCCCTCGACGGGGCGCGCCGCGAGGTCACGAAGGGAACGCAGCTGGTGAGCCTGTCGTCGATCAGCCGGAACGGGCTGGCCGTCGGAACGCGGACCACCTTCCTCGAGCCTGACGATGTCGCGCGCTACCGGCTGTCCGGCGGCGCGCGTCCCGAGGTGTTGACGCACGTCAACGACGACGTCCTGCAGGGGGTCGGGCTCGGCGCGGTCGAGGAGATCACGGCGCGATCGGGCGACGGCACGCCGGTGCAGGGCTGGCTCGTGAAGCCGCCGGATTTCGACGCGGCGAAGAAGTACCCGCTCATCCTGCACATCCACGGCGGGCCGAACTCCATGTACAACGTCGGCTTCAACTTGTCGTTCCAGAACCTCGCCGCCAACGGGTACGTCGTGCTCTACACCAACCCGCGCGGCAGCACCGGCTACGGCAGCGCCTTCGGCAATGCCATCGACGACGCCTATCCCTCGGTCGATTTCGACGACCTGATGACCATGGCGGACGCGGCCGAGGCGAAGGGGTTCGTGGACACGTCGCGCGAGTACGTCACCGGCGTGTCGGGAGGCGGCGTGCTCTCCGCCTGGTGCACGTCGCACACGCACCGCTTCGCCGCCGCGGCGGTGCGCGCGCCGGTGATCGACTGGATCTCCTTCGCCGGCACGACCGACATCTCGGCGTGGGGCTACTTCCGCTACCGCGGGCGCTTCTGGGAGGACCCGAAGAAGTGGCTCGACCATTCGCCGCTGATGCACGTCGGCCAGGTGAAGACGCCGACGCTGCTGATGACCGGCGAGCTCGACCTGCGCACGCCGATCGGCCAGACGGAGGAGTACTACCAGGCGCTGCGGGCGCTCGGGGTGCCGACGACGATGATCCGCTTCAACGGCGAGTACCACGGCACCGGCTCGAAGCCGTCGAACTTCATGCGGACGCAGCTCTACCTGCTCTCCTGGTTCCAGCGCTGGCCGCAGGCGAAGACCACGAGCGCCGGCGCGCCGCCGCCCGCAGGGTCGTGACGGCGCCCGGGCCGCGCGACGCAAGGCCATGACGACGCGCGGACTGCGCGTCGTGGTCGTCGGCGCGGGGGCGTTCGGCGGGTGGAGCGCCTTGTGGCTCGTCCGCCGGGGGGCCCGCGTCACGCTCATCGACGCCCACGGCGCCGGGAACGTCCTCGCCAGCAGCGGCGGGGAGACGCGGGTCAACCGGGCCCTCTACGGAGCGAACGCCGTCGCCATGCACCTGGCGATCCGCTCGATGACCCTGTGGAGGGAGGAGCAGGCGCGTCTCGGCGTGGAGCTGTACCGGGAGCGCGGCGTCCTCTGGATGACGACGACCGCGGACGACTCCTACCTGCGTGCGGCGCTGCCGCTCCTGCGCGACGCCGGCCGGGCTTGCGAAGAGCTGACCCCCGCGGAAGCAGAGCGTCGCTTCCCGGCGATGGTCTTCGACGACGCCCGCCGCGTCGTCCTCGAGCCCGCGGCCGGCTACCTCCTCGCGCGGCGCGCCTGCGAGACGATCGCGGCCCGCGTCGAAGCCGAAGGAGGAACGTTCGTGCGAGGCGCGGTGCTGCCCTTCGCGAACGGCCCCTCGAGCCCGGGACGACCGGCGACGTCTGCGGACGGCACCCTCCGGGAGGTGTGCCTGGCGGACGGGCGACGAATCGAGGCGGACCAGTTCGTCTTCGCCCCCGGCCCGTGGCTCCCGGAGCTTTTTCCGTCCGTGCTGGGGGGGCGCATCCGGGTGACCCGTCAGGAGCTCTTCACCTACGCGACGCCCGCGGGGGATGAATGCTTCGGCGACGATCGGCTGCCGACCTGGATCGACCTCGGCGCCTCGCTGCGCTACGGGATCCCGGCGCCGCGCGGGCTGATGAAGTTCGGGGACGATGCCCGCGGGACGCTCTTCGATCCGACGACGGGCGATCGCCACGCCAGCGCCGAGGGGGAGCGCTCGGCGCGCGACTACCTCGCCCGCCGGTTCCCGGCGCTCGCGCAGGCGCCGCTCGCGACCTCCCAGGTCTGTCAGTACGAGTGCACGCCCGACAACCAGTACCTCGTGGACCGGCTCACGGGAACTCCGAACGTCCTGATCGCCGGGGGTGGATCAGGCCACGGGTTCAAGAACGGGCCGGCGATCGGCGAGCTGGTCGCGGCGATCGTGCTCGGCCTTCAACCCGTGGACAGAACCTTCGCCCTGGCCCGCCCGGACTGAAGCGGGACCGCAGGAGCAGCAGCGCGGTCGTCCGGGAGCGATCGCGCGGCCGCGATTTCGGCCGGCCGAGGCGCGGCACCACCAGGATCAGCCGAAAGGCATTCGCGCGGCGCCGCAGAGCGCGCAACGGCAGGTTCTGCAGGGAGGGGCGCAGCCGGCGCGACGATCGCCGCACGGGCCGCTCGCGCCGCCGCCACGAAACGGATCCGGCCGCGCGGGGCCTCCGGGAAGGTCGGGGCATCCATCGAAGCATGGGGTTCTCCAGCGCGAAGAATTCGGAGCGGGCCGCCCGAGCCTACGGCGGGCGGCCCCTCCCGTGTCCGCTCAGGCCTTGAGGAACCCGAGCAGGTCTTCGTTGAGGCGTTCCTTCTGGGTGTCGCACACGCCGTGCGGCGCCCCGGGGTAGACGACGAGCTTGCAGTCCTTGAGGAGCTTCGCGGCCGCCTTCGCGCTGGCGGCGACCGGCACCACCTGGTCGTCGTCGCCGTGGATGACGAGGCAAGGCACGTCGCACTTGCGCAGGTCGGCGGTGAAATCGGTCTCGGAGAAGGCGCGGATGCAGTCGATGGCATTGCGATGCCCCGCCATCATCCCCTGCATCCAGAACGAATCGACCATCCCCTGCGAGACGCGGGCGCCCGGCCGGTTGAAGCCGAAGAAGGGGCCGTTGGCGAAGTCACGGTAGAACTGGGACCGATCGGTCAGGCACGAGGTCCGCATGCCGTCGAACACCTCGCGCGGCAGGCCGGCCGGGTTCTGCTCGGACTTCAGCAGCAGCGGCGTGACCGAAGAGACGAGCGCGACCTTCGACACCCGCTTCGTCCCGTAGCGTCCGATGTACCGCGCCACCTCGCCGCCACCGGTGGAGAAGCCGACGAGGCAGGCATTCTCGACCTTGCAGGTCTCGAGCAGCCGCGCCAGGTCGTCGGCGTACGTGTCCATGTCGTTGCCGTTCCACGGCTGGCTGCTGCGGCCGTGGCCGCGCCGGTCGTGGGCGATGCAGCGGTAGCCGCGCGAGGCCAGGGACAGCATCTGCGACTCGAAGCTGTCCGAATTCAGGGGCCAGCCGTGGCAGAAGACGACCGGCTGCCCGTTCCCCCAGTCCTTGTAGTAAATCTCGGTCCCATCCTGCGTCGTGAAACGGCTCATGAGTCCTCCTCCGGCCTGGCGACTGCGGTGGAAATTCCCCGATGTGGGTGTCGGCATCGACTCTATCCACCTGTCAGGAACGCACCATCCCGATTGCTACGTAAACGGGCCGGTGGGAATGTGGAGAACTCTGTGGATGGATTGTGGCGACTGACGGAACGCCGCGCGTGACGCGGGTCTCGAACGAGCGTATCGCGGGGGCGGCGAGCGGCGCGGCTCTCAGCGCGCCGCGGGCGGAACGCCGTCGAGAAGCGCCGCGAAGCGCGGGTCGCCGGAAAGAGACGCGAGGTCCGGGTCCTTGCGCACCTGCTCCTTGTCGGTGATGCGGCCGGTGCCAAAGGCGCGCGTCAGGAGCTCGAAGGCGCGTTCCTTTTCCCCCGCGAGAGCGTAGGAGCAGGCGGCGTTGTACCAGGTGAGCCCCGGCATCGAGCCGAGATCGCCGGCACGCGCATACTCCTCGCCGGCTTCTCGAAAGCGCTTGAGGTTGTAGAGCGCCTCCCCCATCCCCTGGTGCGCCGCGGGATTGTCGGGCTGCGCTTTTCCCCAGGCCTGCGTCGTCTCGAGAGCGGCCGGCCAATCCTTCGCCGCGAGCTGCTGCCGCGCGCGCAGCTCCTGCGCGTTGGCGCGCCAACCCTCCTGCACGCCGGACGTCAGGTTCTCTTTCATGAATGTCAGGGTCTGCCTGACAATCGCGCGCGAGGCGTCGTTGTCGTCGAAGGCATCGAAGGCGTGATGCCCCCCCGGCAGGTTGACGACGGTCAGCGGCGCGTTGCGCGACACCGCCTTGGCGACGTAGGCGTCGATCGCACCGTTGAAGAAGGCGTTGTCGAGACCGGCGCGACCGACGAAGAGAGGCAGGTCGGTCCGGATGAACGCGTCGCTGAGCTGGCCGTAGTACAGGACGACTGCCTTGATGAAATCGTTCTTCGGATCCATGGCGTACGGCATGGCGACGCCGACGTTGGCCGAGCAGGCCCAGAGACAGACGTTGTTCGCGTCCAGGCGCAGGTCGGCCGCCTTGCGTCGCACGGCGGCGACGACGTCCGCGATGTCTTCCGCCGCCTGTCCCTGACGGCTGTTGTGCAGCACCGCCGCCATCCCGGAGACCGCCGCCAGCCGCGCCCAGGATTTGTAGATGCCCCAGTTCTTGAGAGGGATCTCCGGATCGCCCACGCCATTCGCGAACACGACAACGGGAGGCGCAGCCGTCGTCGAGGCGGTGGGCGGCAGGTAGACATCGAACGCCAGCCGCCTGTCCCCCACGGTCTTGAACGGGATGTCCGAGCGCACCTGCACCCGATCCATGTTGGGGAGGCTCAGGACGCACTTGTCGTTGAGCAGGTCGGGAGCGCGCTGCGCTGGCGACGAGGTGATCGCCGCCACGGTGACGGCGGCGACAGCACTCAGGACGACGAGACGATGCGGGACGGCGGAACGGAACATGCGGTCCTCCCGGGCGGGCTCATGGTACGGAAGAGGACGGCCGTGGTGGGTAAAAAGACTGTAAAAGGCCGCACGCCCGGGCGTCGACCTCCCCGAAAAAAGATGAAGCCCGGTGGCGCCGAAGCGTCACCGGGCTCCTGACTCACTGGCCGCCGCCCCCTCCCAGGTCAGTGGCGGACAGTGAGGCCAACTCGGGATGTCAATGACCGATGTACGTTCCACCCACTGCGAATCCGGATCCCGCGACGCTCCAGCCGATGGCCAGGCGCGGCATTGCAACGGGCACGGTCACCGGCGCCGGGTACACCGGCGGGGCGACGTACACCGGGGCCGCGGCGTACACCGGTGCGGGCACGTAGACCGAGTCTCCACAGTACGTGTACGGACGGTAGACGACCGTTGAACCAACCCAGACCGGAAACCGGTACGTATAGTGCGCGTGCCGGTGCGGCCCGTAGTAGGCGCTACCCGCGTAATAGGGGTCGTACCAACCGTGATGTCCGTGGACGATGACTCGCGGCACCGCAACCGGGTACGTCGCGTATCCCTGGTGCATTCCGGGGGCCCCGTGTCCGTGGCCGCCGTGATTCCCGTGACCATGGCCATCGGCCAATGCCGCCACCGGGCTCAACGACAGAGCGGCGAAGAGGACGACCGTCACGGCGAGACTTTTGCTGCGAAGTCGCGTGTGGTGGGTCACTCGATTCGTCGTCATGGACTGGGTCTCCTCCGGGAACTCGCTTCCGCCGTTTCTTAACGCAACCTTGGTGCCAGTCGGTCCATCCCGGAGGGCAACGCCGATCTGCCTGCCGAAACGGGGGTTAGGGGCACGATCGCGGAACCGTCCTGCGGGAGGCGGCGTCGCCTGGTCCGTACTTTCTGGAGACGGCTCTGGACAGTGCGGCATCCAGTCCGGACAGCGTGATCAGAGATCCCGGAATTCCGGCAAGCTGCGATAGCGATCGATCCGATCGCAGAAGAAGGTGAGCACCCGGAGCCCCTCGCGGCCCAGACGGGCGGCCACCGTGAGGTTCGTACCGCTGCTGGGTCCGACCGGGAAGCCGGCGCGGTTCAGGCGGCGGGTCGCCTCGAGGGCTTCGGCGTCGCTCACGAGCACCGCGTCGTCGAGGACCCCACGATGGCGTTCGACGATCCCGGGGACGAGACCATCGCCGATGCCCTCCTGCAGGTGGCAGACGGCCGCCGGGCCAGGCAGGAGCGGCGGTCCGGTCGGCGGGTGCATGGAGGCAGGGAACAGGATCCTGCAGACGTATGGGCTCGCTTCCGGCTCGACGGCGAGCAGGCGCGTCCCCGGGTGCTGCTTTTTCAGATAGCCGCCCGCTCCGACGAGAGTTCCCCCCGTGCCGATGCCGGCGACGACGACATCGAAGGGATCCACCCCGAGGGCGCGCGCCTGCACCAGCGCCTCCTGCCCCATGAGCGCCTGCCCCTCGACGCCCGCCTCGTCCTCGAACTGATCGAACAGGATGCGTCCGGTTCCGGCGGCGGCGTAGTCATGGGCGCGGTGGATGGCGCCGACGACCCCCTCCGCCTCCGGGGTCAGCATCAGCCGGCCGCCGTGCGCGCGGATAATCGTCCTGCGCTCCTCGGTCATGTTCTCGGGCATGAAGATGACCGCCTGGAGCCCGGCGAGCGCCGCCCAGTACGACAGCGCGATGCCGGCGTTGCCGGAGGTCGGCTCGATGACCTCGTCGCCACGCCGCAGGCGTCCGGCACGCAGTCCCTCGGCCAGGACGTACCGGGCGACGCGGTCCTTGACGCTGCCGCTCGGGTTCTCGTGCTCGCACTTGGCCCAGACGCCCTCCACCTGGACGAGCCGGGTCGGGCCGTTGCGCGGCAGGCGCAGAGGTGCGACCGTCATGCCCGGTCCGCCCGCGACCGCCGCGCGCTCAGGCGCGAGCCGGGGATGGTCGCGTCGCGGCCGTCGGGGAAGCGGATCCAGGCCTTGGTGCCGCCGTCGTAGTCGCGCGCCTCGACGATGACGCGAACGTCGACGCCGTCGAAGCGGCCGGCGCCCGTTCCCTCGGCGTCGGCGCCCAGGAGCACGCGCAGGAACGGATTGCCCGCGCGTTCCGCGCCGATGCTGGTCGGCTCGGAGTGTCCCGGGGCCACACGCACTTCGTCCGGCAGGGCCAGCAGCCGCTCGACGAGCGACCGCCGCAGATCCCGGAAATCGGTGTGTCCCGGCGCCGTCGTGCTCCCGATGGCGCCGCGGAAGAGCGTGTCGCCGGTGAAACAGACCGCCGGGGCGCAGGCTCCCTCCAGGCTCAGGAGCCAGGCGGTCTGCCCGTCGGTGTGCCCGGGGATGTGCATCACCTCGATGTGCAGCGGGCCCGCTTCGATGGTGTCGCGGTCCCCCACCTCCCGATCGACTCCGCCCAGGCGCACCGCTTCGAGCGGATGCGCGAGGACCTTCGCGCCGGTCGCGGCCGCGAGCGCCTCCCGCTCGGCGACGTGATCGCCGTGGTGATGGGTCAGGAGGATGTGGGTGATCCGCAGACGCTTCTGCCGGACCACGTCGAGCACGGGCGCGGCCGGGCCCCCGGCGTCCACCAGCACGCCGGCGCCTCCGTCCGCCGCGGCGGCGATCCAGGTGTTGGAGAGCCAGCGGGGATGTTCGACCCGTTCGAGGATCATCGCGACCCGGATGATACCCGGCCGCGGGCCGGACCCGCCGCCGTCGCGCTCCGGCCGGGTGGCGCCGCGCGCGGTCAGCCGGTGAACTTGTAGCCGAGCCCGTGGACCGTCAGCAGGAACTGCGGGTCCGCGGGCCGCGCCTCGATCTTCTTGCGGAGCTTGGCGACGTGCATGTCCACCGTGCGCGTCAGCGGCGCCTCCTCGTAACCCCACACCTCGTCGAGCAGTCGCTCGCGCGGCACCACCTCGCCGCGGTGCTGCACGAAGTACTGCAGGAGGCGCAGCTCGCGCGCCGACATCTCCACGAGCTTCCCCTTGCGGCGCAGCTCGGCCTTGCGGAAATCGACGCTCACGTCGCCGAAGCGATAGGCCTCGGCGGTGGCGCTCTGGCCGCTGCTGCGGCGCAGGAGCGCCTCGACCCGGGCCATCAGCTCCATGAAGCCGAAGGGCTTGGTGACGTAGTCGTCCGCCCCGAGCTTCAGCCCCAGCACCTTGTCGATCTCCTGGCCGCGCGCCGTCAGCATGATGATCGGCACGTCGCTGCCGTTCCTGCGGATTTCCTTGCAGACGTCGAGGCCGCTCATCTTCGGGAGCATCACGTCGAGGATGACCAGGTCGGGGGCGCACTCCGCCGCCTGCTTCAGCCCCTCGGCGCCGTCGCGCGCCAGCGTCACGTCGTACCCCTCGTAGCGGAACCCGTCGTTGAGCGCGGTCGCCATCGAGTCGTCGTCTTCCACCACCAGCACTCTCGGCATCGTGGCTCTCTCCCCCTCGTCCTGCCCGTTCACCGATTCCTCCGCGGCGCGCCTCAGGCCGTGCGCGCCGCGCTGCGGGCCGGGGCGTCCGGCTCGCGCGACGGCAGGTGCAGCGTGAAGGTGCTGCCCTTTCCCGGCTCGCTCTCGACCGTGACGCGCCCGCCGTGCACCGTGACGATGTGCTGCACCAGCGACAGCCCCAGCCCGCTCCCCTTCACCTCGTGCACCAGGCCGGTCGAGACCCGGTGGAAGCGGTCGAAGATCTTCGCCTGCTCGTCGCGCGGGATGCCGACGCCGTGATCGCGCACCGCGATGGTCACCTCCCCGACGCCTCCCGTGAGCGTCACCTCGATCTCGTGCGCCTCGCCCGAGAACTTGACCGCGTTGTCGAGCAGATTGTGCACCGCCTGCCCGAGCGCGTCGGCATCCGCCAGCACCTCCGGGAGCGGGCGGTCCGCGACGACGCGCACCGTGAAGCCGTGATGGCGCAGATGGACGTCGAACGACTGCAGCACCCCCTCGACCACCTGGCTCACGTCGGTCGGCGCGAAGGTGTACGTCTTGCGTCCCGACTCGATGCGCGAGAAGTCGAGGATGTTCTCGATGAGACGCGACAGGCGCCGGCTCTCCCGCTCGATGTACTCGCCGTACTCGCGCACCTTGTCCGGCGTCTGCACCCGCCCCAGACGCAGCAGCTCGGCGAAGACCCGGATCGAAGCGAGCGGCGTGCGCAGCTCGTGCGACACGTTCGAGACGAAGTCGGTCTTCATGGTGGACAGCCGCATCATCCGGTCGGCGGCGCGCAGCGCCAGCCCGAGGCTGACCACGAGCGCCCCTCCGAGCAGGAGCAGCAGCCCGGCGTTGATCGCGAAGTTCACGCTGGCGAAGTGCTCCGGCGTCGAGCGGTGGTTGTGGAGGATGAGGCTCCAGTCGGTGAACACGAACGAGAAGCGGCTGGTCACGACCTCGCCCGGCTGCGCGGCCTGCTCGGTGCCGAAGACGAGGCGGCCTTGCCCGTCCTTCACCAGGACCTCGAGGTCCTTCGCCGACTCGCCGGGGAAATACTCGGGGAGCGACTTCTGGATGACCGCCGGCAGGAGCTTTTCGCGGAAAAAGGAGCCGTCCACGACGAAGCCGGCCACCGCCGCCACCTGGTGATCGTCGCTGGTGATCGGATTGAGGATGATGCGGTAGTCGGGGTTGCGCTCCTCGACGGTGAGGACGCCGCCCTCCACCGGGTGCCGGCGCATGCGCGACACCTGCCACGGCATGGTGGCCGAGATGATCGCCATGGTCTCCTCGTCGGCCGGCACGGCGATGAGCCGCTGCGTTCCGGGATCGAGGACGCGCAGCTCGCCGGTGCTGAACTGGGTGAAGTCCATGACGAACATCCGCGCCGCGCCCTTGATCGGCTTCTGCGTCCACTGGCTGGCGACGAGGTCGAGCCGCTCCTGCATGAACCAGCCGGCGGGGAGGTTGAGGGCGCGCTCGGCGGCGGAGCGGTAGAAGTACTGCACCTCGGTGCCGATGGCTTCGAGGTAGTTGTCGAGGGTGGCGCGGCGCGCGATCGCCTGCACGGTGCGCAGCTGCCGCAGCTGCACGAGCTGCAGCACCAGCAGCACCAAGAGCGGGATCAGCACGCCGACGAGGCCGGCCCACAGCGTGTGCCGCCGGACGAATGCCGCCGCCCGCCCCCACCAGCCCCCGTCGTTCATGCGCCGGAATATACCGCGAAGGAACCGGCCGTCTCGCAGGCCGGACCGTTGATGACACGGACTTTACATCCGATACATCGTTTGACCACCGCGGTCAGGACTTTTACGTCACCTCGCCGTAATCTCACGCCCGCAATGGACAGCGGGGAGCAACACACGATGCAAGCACGAGGAACCGACCCGGCAGCCGCCCGATGGACCCCGCGGCCCATCCCTGCCAAATGCAGACCCACCCTCACAGAGCGAGAACCAGAGCAATCGGCGACAGGCGGCTGCCGGGCGGTTCAAAAAATCCCAGGAGGATCGACGCCATGACCCGTTCCGCGAAGTTGATCGCGATTCTGGCTTTGACGCTGCTTGCGCTCGCCCCGATTGCCATGGCCGGCGAGGGGAAGGACTGCGCCGGCAAGGACGCCGCGGCCGCCAAGGAGATGCACGCCGCGAAGAAATGCACCTACAACACCCAGGAGTGCCTCGACCACATGGCCGCCAAGCTTCAGAGCTCCGGCTGGGTCGGCATCGAGCTGGACAAGGATGACAGCGGCGTGATGACGGTGCAGCGCGTGGTTCCGGGGAGCCCGGCGGAGCAGGCCGGTTTCCAGGTCGGCGACGTCCTGTTCGCCCTCAACGGCATCGAGATCAACGACAAGAACGAATCCGCCCTGAAGACCGCCAAGAAGGACTGGAAGCCGGGGCAGAGCGTCAGCTACACCCTGAAGCGTGACGGCCGCCCGGTGAACGCCAACCTGACGCTGGGCGTGATGCCGGCGGACGTGCTGGCGAAGTTCATCGGCGAGCACATGCTCGAGCATGCATCGACCGAGGTCGTCGCTTCGAAGTAATCCCTCCCGACCTCGGTTCTTTTCGGGGTCGGCGGCGGGCGCCGCCGATTCCGTTGCAGCCGGGAGCGGGGCCGAACGGTCGGATTCCGGACCACCACCGACCGGGCGGCCCCGCTCTCCTGTTATCATCAAGTGACGCGATGTTCCCAGGGGCAATCATGAAAGTGCTTTTCAGGATTCTGGCCGGTGCGGGCCTGGCGGTGGCGCTGACCGCGCTCCCGGCGTGCGCCGGCGAGGGTGTCAAAGCGGTCGCCGCGGGCGACAACAAGCCCGCCGCCGGCGCCGCCGACTCAAAGACGGCCGCCGCGGGCGACAGCAAGCCGTCGGGCTCCTCGTCCGATTCCAAGTCGTCGTCCGGCCCGAAGGAGAAGTGCCCCTACACCACCCAGGACTGCCTCAACCACATGGCCAGCCGGTTGAAGGCCTCCGGGTGGATCGGCATCGAGTACGAGCCGGCCGAGGGCGGCACCATCACCGTGCAGAAAGTCGTCCCCGGCAGCCCGGCCGAGAAGGCCGGCCTGCAGCCGGGAGACCTGCTCTTCTCGATCAACGGCGTCGAAATTCGCAACGAGAACAACCAGGCGCTGATGAAAATCGACCGCCGGCCGGGCCAGACGCTGCACTACGTCGTCAAGCGCAATGGCGTCGCGAAGCCGGTCGACATCGTGCTCGGCCAGTGGCCCGCCGACCTGCTGGCGAAGTACATCGGCGAGCACATGCTCGAGCACGCCGAGGCCGACGCGCTGGCCCAGGGGCCGCCGAAGTAACGACCATGCGCCCGCCGATCGCGCTGGCGCTCGGCATCCTTCTCGTCGGCGGCTCCGCTCCGGCGGCCGCGCGTCCTGAGCCCGGACCCGATTGCGTCGAGTGCCCGCACTGGGAGGCTCCCGCTCACCTGACCGACCGGATGACCATGGCGCCGCCGTCGGAACCCGGGACGCGGCTGGTGCTGGAGGGAACCATCTTCCGGCCCGATGGAAAGACGCCGGCCGGAGAAGTCCTGCTCTACGCCTACCACACCAACGCCGAGGGCCATTACGCGCACGGGCCCGCCGCGACCGGGCAGGGGCGCTGGCATGGCGACCTGCGCGGCTGGCTGAAGACCGGCGCGGACGGCCGCTATCGCATCGAGACGATCCGGCCCGCCCCCTACCCCGGCCGCGACATCCCGGCGCACGTCCACATGCACGTGATGGCGCCGGGCGGCCGCGAGCGCTCCATCGACGATGTCGTTTTCGACGATGATCCGCTGGTGACCGCGACCTGGCGCAGCCGCTCGGAGAACATCGGCGGCTCCGGCATCGTGCACCTCGAGCGCGACGCCTCGGGCGTGCTGCACGGCCGGCGGGACATCATCCTCCCCGCGGAGTGACCGCAACCTCGATCGCCGCCATCGGGCTGACCGCCTTCCTGGCCTCGGGGCTCAGCCTCTTCGCCGGGTTCGGCCTCGGGACCCTGCTGCTGCCGGTCTTCGCCCTGGTCTTTCCCGCCCAGGTGGCGGTCGCAGCGACCGCCGTGGTCCACGGACTCAACAGCGCCTTCAAGGTGGCGCTCGTCGGGCGCGAGGCCAACCGGCGCGTGGTCCTGCGGTTCGGGCTGCCGGCGATGGCGGCCGCGTTCGCCGGGGCGTCCCTTCTCGCGGCGCTCGCAGACCGACCGCCTGTCACGCTGTCCTGGCCCGGCGGCTGGACGACGACGGTGCCGCCGATCCAGATCGGCATGGGGCTCCTGATTCTCGTCTTTGCGATCGTCGAGCTCTTGCCGCCGACCGAAGCGCTGGCGCTGCCGCCGCGCTGGCTCCCTTTCGGCGGCGTTCTCTCGGGATTCTTCGGCGGACTCTCCGGGCACCAGGGAGCCCTGCGGGCCATCTTCCTGCGGCGCGCCGGATTGCCCCCGCGTGCGTTCGTCGGCACCCAGGCGGTCCTCGCCTGCCTCGTTGATGCGACGCGGCTCCTGGTCTATGGGGCCGCCGCGTGGGAGCGGCATTTCGCCCCGCTCACGTCACCCGGGACGCTCCTGGCCGTGACGGTCGGAACGCTGTGCGGCTTCGCGGGCGCCTTCCTCGGCGCGCGTATCTTCACGAAGGTGACGATGACCGGGCTGAAGTGGATCGTCGGGTTGTCGCTGGTCGTCGTCGGCGCGGGGCTGGCCAGCGGCGTTCTGTAACCTGGATTGAAAACCCCGACTAGACTCCGAAGAGCTCCGCGTCCCAGCGCAGGCCGAGGGCGCTCGGGGGCGCCATGTACCCGGCGAGGGCGGAGGCCGCGACCACCTGAGGACTGGCGAGGTAGCCCTCGCCGCCGAGTCCCATGCGGTTCTGCCAGTTCCGGTTGAACGAGGTGATGGCGCGCTGGCCACGTTGCAGCGCGTCCGGGCCCTGGCCGAAGCAGGGACCGCACCAGGAATCGCGGATGGCCGCGCCAGCGTCGCGCATCACGTCGGCGATCGACCGCCCGCCCAGGCGCGGCTCCGGGGTTTCGATCTGCCGCTTGACCGTGCCGCTTCCGGGGAAGACGACGAAGTCGACTCCGGGGGCGACGCGTCCGTGTCCCACCGCCTCGGCCGCCTTCAGGACGAGCGCCGCTCCAAGCAGGTCGTCGTACGAGCCGTTGGTGCACGAGCCGATGAGCGCCTTGTCGAAGGTCAGCCGTTCGTGCGCCACCTCGTCGGCGGGAAAAGCATTTCCGGGGCTGAACGGCTTGGCAATCATCGGCACGACCGCCGAGAGATCGATCGTCTCGTCGAGCGCGTAGCGGGCCCCGATCCCCGGTGAGAGCTTCGGGTAAGGCAGCGGGATGCCGCGCGCCTGGAACCACGCCTCGGTGATCGCATCCTGCGGGAAGAGGCCGTTCTGGGCCTCCGCCTCCGCCATCATGTTGGCGATGGTGTTGCGCGAGGTCATCGGCAGCTGCATGCCCGGATCGGCGAACTCGACTCCCATCCCCTGGGCCTGCGCCTTGCCCCAGCGCCGCAGCAGCTCGAGCACGATGTCCTTCCCGCCGACCCACGGCTGCAGGCGCCCGGTGAATAGCACGCGCCGCTGTGCGGCCGGACTGAAATAGATGCTGCCGGTCGCCCAGCCGAAGCCGAGGGTCGTGCTGCCGATCCCGACCCCCACCGCCCCGTAGGCGCCATAGGCGCGGCTGTGCGAATCGGCGCCGGGATAGAAGCCGCCCGGCACGATGAGTCCCTGCTCGGGGAAATAGAAATGGAAGATGCCGTCCCCGGGCGCAGCGTAATGCGGCTTGCCGAGATCGTGCAGGCGCGCGAACTGTCGCGAGATGTCGGTCTGCCTGTCGTCCTCGGCCTTGCCGGTGAAGACGAAGTGATCGGCGGCGATGGCGAGCTGCCTCGGGAAGATGGTGTTCCCGCCGGTGATCTGGTTGAACGTGTGGATGGCAAACGGCGCCGTGCCGTCGGAGCCGGGAAGAAGGTCCGCCTGCAGCAGGAGCGTCGACCCCGGACGGACGTCGGCGGAGCGATCGACGCGGTGCGCCCAGTAGATCTGCTCCGCCACGGTGAGCGAGCGGGCGCTCGCCTCATCGGGGAACTCGACCCGCGGCGTCCGCTTCACCGAAGCGGCGAACTCGCGGCGCCCCACTTCGTAGATGCCGCCCTCCCGGCGGATCTCCTCTTCCTTCGTCGTCAGCGGGACCGGCCGGTATTCCTTCCCCTGGCTCAGGTTGCGCAGCAGGCGCGTGCCGGTGTCGAAGGACATCTCGTCGCCGTCCTTCGCGTCGGCGACCGCTTCGGGGGACTGCGCCACGTGCAGCCCGAGGTTGAGGGAGTTCCTGCGGAAGATGTCCCCCATGTTCGCGCCGCAGACGACGACCATCTCGAGTCCCGCCTCCTCGGCCACCCCCTTGAGCCCGGCAGGCGACATCTCGCGCGACGAGCCGATGGCGAAGCGCTCGCCGGCGACGAGGAAGGTCTGCCCGGCGTGGACGCGCTTCCTGAAGTCGGGCATCAGGTGGCGGAAGGAGCCCGCCTTCCAGCGCTCGTCGAGCGTCTCGAGGCTTTCCGAGACGCAGTCGGCGGCGGGGGTGATCTGGTCGGTGTCGATGGCGTCCCGCTTCTGGCCGGGTCGCGCCGGGTCCCAGAAGACGAGGACACGGCCGCGCAGCACCCGGCTGGTCGAGGCGTCCGCGGCGCCCTGCGGGCGCGGGGCGATCCGCTCGAGGTCGGCGGGCGTCAGGCCGGGCTTGAGCCGGGCCGGAGCCAGGGGAGAGCTGGACGTGGCTTGTGTGGACGTGGCGTCGCTCATGGGTGCGGCATTGTAGCGCGGGGCGGATCCGCTTCCACCCATTCCCCCTCCGGGCGCCGTATACACTGCCGATGATGCCTCGCGAGGACGACGACCGGGCCCTGATGCGCCGCCTGCAGCGCGGCGACGAGCGGGCGCTGACGCCCCTGATCCTGCGGCACTCCGGCCGGATGCTGGCGGTGGCGGCGCGCCTCCTCGGCTCGCGCGCCGACGCCGAGGACGCGGTGCAGCGCGCCTTCATCCGCTGTCACGCGCACGCGCGCTTCTACCGGTCGGAGTGGACGGTGACGACCTGGCTCTATCGCATC
>DASYQE010000275.1:0-3154 GCA_036005805.1 Candidatus Polarisedimenticolia bacterium
AACCCGGTCGAGGCGCTGAGGTACGAATGAGGCTCGACAGCCTGCAGGAAAGCGTCCGCACCTCGCTGGTCGAGATCTGGAGCCACAAGCTGCGCTCCCTGCTGACGCTGCTCGGGATCATCCTCGGGACGCTGTCGATCACCTTCATGACGTCGCTGCTCGACGGAGTGACCTCCGCCGTCTGGGCCGGCTTCAAGGATCTCGGCTTCGACGGGGTCATGTACGTGGTCACGAGGCCCGCGCGCGACCTGCGCGAGCAGGCGGTCTTCGCCCGCTCGAAGGGGCTGCAGCCGGAGGACGGGGACGTGCTCCTGGCGCGCGGCCAGGCGGTCGATGCGGTGGCGCCCGCCATCATCAGCGAGACCCTGGTGCGGCGCGGCAACACCGAGCGCCGCGTGCGCACCATGGGCGTCACCTCCTCCTACAACGACGTGCGCTCGCGCAGCGTGGAAAGCGGTCGCTTCTTCAGCGCCATCGAGGAGCACTCCTTCGCGCCGGTGGCGGTTTTGGGGCACCGGCTGCGCCGGCGCCTGTTCGGCGTCGAGGATCCGGTGGGCAAGTGGATCCAGGTGGACGGCCGCGCCTTCAAGGTGATCGGCGTCGGGGCGAAGCTCGGCAACTCCTTCATCAACGACGACGACTTCATCGAGGAGATGGAGGGGCTCTACCTGCCGCTCGAGACGCTGCGCGCCTACTACCAGGGAAGCGAGGCGCCCCTCTCGTTCATGGCGGTCAAGACGGAGAACCCGGACCGCCTGTCGCAGATGCGATCGGAGGCCGAAGCGTCGCTGGCTCTGGCGCACCACGGTGCGCAGGACTTCAAGGTGCAGAACATCGCCGAGGAGATGCTGAAGGTCCGCAAGGAGATCACCAAGGTCCTGCGCAACTGGCACATCGTCCTCGGATCGATCGCCGGCGTGTCGCTCCTGGTCGGCGGCATCGGCCTGCTTTCGGTGATGCTCATCTCGATCGGCGAGCGTCTGTACGAGATCGGCCTGCGCAAGTCCCTCGGCGCGACCGACGGTCAGATCTTCATGCAGTTCCTGGCGGAGTCCGCCATCCTGTCGCTTCTCGGCGGGCTCCTCGGGGTGCTCGCCGGCATCGGCGCCATCCTCGCGGTGACGAGCCACTTCCCGGGCGGACTCCCCCTGCACTTCACCGCCATCTCGATCTCGCTGGGGCTCTCGGTCGTCCTCGGGGTGCTCTACGGGCTCTACCCGGCGATGAAGGCGTCGCGCCTGCAGCCGGTCGAGGCGCTCCGCACCGCGCTGTAGAGGCCTGCCCCGCCCTGCGCGGGGCCGATGTCAGCGTTCGACCTGGTAGTCGATCGCCGCCGTCGCCGTGAAGGGGCCGCCGCCCCCCTCGGTCCGGCCGCTGAGCGTGACCGCCTGCGCGGCATTGAATCCGACCCGCAGGTAGCGCGTCAGGCCCCATCCATCGAAGGTGCAGCTCCAGCCGCCATCGTGCGCATGGCAGCCCTTGGCGGGCAGCGGCTCGGTCAGCACGAAATCGACCACCGAAGTGACGGCGACGTCGACCGGCCGCGACGAGACGGCGAGGTCGATGCGGATGTCGGAAGGCCGGTACCCCTTGGTCGGCGTGAAATGCACCGTCTCCGGACACCGCGCTTCGATCTTCGAGACCAGATCGGGCGAGGGATGAGGCTCCTCGCGAGACGGCGGCTCCGAGTCGTCACCGGCGGGAGTCGCGCTCGCATCTTTCAACCAGGCTTCCTCGCGGGTCCAGATGCGCAGGCGCTCGCCGGCAAGATAATAGGTCTCCCGGCCGCGCCTCGAGAGGGCGACGATCCCTCCGACCAGGCCGCCACCGATGAGCCCGCCGGCGACACCGGCGACCGCGGCGGCTGTGTTGGCCACCGCGGTTGAGGTCGACGACGGCCCGCCATAGCTTTCGCCCACCTGTGCGGCGGAGGCGGCGAAATCGTCCTCGGGACCGGAGGCAGCGAGCTGGGCGATCAGTGGGACCTGGCCGCCATCCATGGCCTTCAGGCCAGGCACGGTCACCTCCAGCACCCCCGGCTTGTCGTTGGCGCCGGCCTGTACGGCCTCCCGCACCAGCCCCGTCACCAGCGCGCCGGCGGGCGCCACCACGCGCCCGTCCACGACGACGTCGGCGACGAGACGGAATCGGACCTTGGTCCCCGTCGGGCTGAACTCGGACGTCACGGTCTCCATGAACTCCAGCTCTCCGCGCGTGTAGGCCGGGATTCTCACCAGACCCTCCCGCTCGGGGGTCGCCTCGACGCCGTGGGCCGGGACCGGGAGATCGGCCTTCTCGTGGTGCTGTTCCTTCGCCACCGCGTCGTCGTACTTCTTCCGGACGATATCCTCCGCTTTGGTCCGGTCCGCCGCGCTGGGATAGGCTCCGGTCCCTGCTTCGCGCACCAGCGCCTGCCCGCGGGCCGGACCAATCGGACTGATCTGGCTCCAGACCTCGAAGTAGTACGTCTCGCCCGGGACCAGCTCGACCTCGCGCGTCGCGTCGGTGAAGGTCGTCCAGAAAAGGCGTCTCCCGGGATCGACATCCGCGGCGGCATACGAGTCGTCGGAAAGGACGGCGATCAGCGCCCTGTCGGCGAAGACGAACAGGGGCTTCTTCGCACCGGCGGACCGGCCGACGCGGACGAGATAGACGAGCGCCTTGTCCGGCTTCGGGACCGACGTGCGCGCGGCCCATCCCTGGTCGACGGTCATGACCGCGATCAGCGCCGCGGCAGCCCATCTCAAACGCCTGCGATGGAAGGTCAGGAGATCCCCCCCGGCGAGTCTTCTTGCGGTCATTCTAGCCGCGAAGCGTGCTGTTGCTCCCTTCCGGGGCGCCGGGATATAAGACGCCCCTGATGCGCGGCGCCCTCGTCCCGATGCTCCTCGCGGCGCTCGCGCTTTCCGCGACGCCCGCCGCGAAGGGCGCCGCGGCCGCCCGGCCGCTGCTGTGGGGC
Organism: Candidatus Polarisedimenticolia bacterium; assembly: GCA_036005805.1. Taxonomy (GTDB): domain Bacteria; phylum Acidobacteriota; class Polarisedimenticolia; order Gp22-AA2; family Gp22-AA2; genus DASRAU01. Next base: position 2,960 of record DASYQE010000275.1, read on the forward strand.
ACGGACGCCGAGGGCGGCGCTCCCTACATCTTCAAGGACCCGAAGGATCCGACCCACAACATCGGGTTCGAGGTGGAGATCGTCGCGGAGATCGAAAAGGAGCTCGGACAGCCGATCGTCGTGCGGCAGTACGCCTTCTCCAGCCTGATCCTCGGCCTGCAGCGCGGCGACTTCGACTTCGGCATGAACGGCCTC
>DASYQE010000276.1:0-15801 GCA_036005805.1 Candidatus Polarisedimenticolia bacterium
CGCCGGCTGCTCGAGGACGGCCCGGCCGACCTCAAGACGGTCTGCGCCAAAAGCGGCCTCGGCTCCCCCGAGGTGCTGCGCCGCACCTTCCAGCGGGTGCTCGGCATTCCACCCAGCCGTTATCGCGAGCGCTTCAGCGCCAGGAGGCTTCGATGATGCGATTCCCGTTCGTCCCGACACTCGTGTCGCTGCTCGTCGCCACGGCGCTGGCCTTCGTGCCCGCGCCGGCCGCGGACCAGGATGGCAAGGAGGCACCGGCGAAGCAGTACGTCTGCAAGCCCTGCGGCAGCGACTGCGACCGCCAGGCCTACGCGCAACCCGGCCAGTGCCCCCACTGCGGCATGCCCCTCGTCGAGAAGGACGCGGCCGGGAAGGAGATGCAGGTCGGCATCCTGATTTTCGACGGCGTGCAGATCATCGACTACACGGGACCGTACGAGGTGTTCGGCCAGGGCGGCTACCGCGTCTTCACCGTGGCGGAGGAGAAGCGGCCGCTGCACACCGCGATGGGGATGACGGTCGTCCCCGAGTACTCCTTCGCGGACGCGCCGAAGGCGGACATCCTCGTCGTCCCCGGCGGCGACGTGTCGCGGCCGACCGGGAGCGCCGCCACGATCGCCTGGGTGAAGGAGCAGAGCGCCGCGTCCATCCAGACGCTGTCGGTCTGCAACGGCGCCTTCATCCTCGCCAAGGCGGGCCTCCTCGACGGCCTGAGCGCGACGACCTTCGCCGGCCTCATCGACGACCTGCGCACCGCGGCGCCGAAGACGAAGGTCGTGTCTGACCAGCGCTTCGTCGACAACGGCCGCATCGTCACCGCGGCCGGGCTGTCCTCGGGCATCGACGGCGCCCTGCACGTCATCGAGAAGCTCAAGGGACTCGGGACGGCGCAGGCGACCGCCACCCACATGGAGTACGACTGGCGTCCCGACTCGGGCTACGCGCGCGCGGCGCTCGCCGACCGCCTCATCCCGGACGTCGAGCTCGGGGACGGCTCGAAGCTCACGCTCCTGCGCACCCGGGGCGACCGGAACAGCTGGGACATCGCGGTCGCGGTCACAAGCCCCCTCACGCCCCAGGCCATCCTGGAGAAGGCCGGTGCGGCCCTCACCGAGGCCCACTGGTCGAAAGGCAGGACCACGGCGACGGCGCACGGCACCGCCACCGACTGGACCCGCCGCGGTGCCGAGATCGGCTCCTGGACCGGCCGGGTCACCCTCGAGCCGGACGGCGGCGAGGCGGGCCGCTACGTGCTGGCGATGACCATCAAGCGCGCCGCCTGAGCGGGAATCCGGGTCGCCGGACCATCGGGAGGCCCGTGCTATCATCCGCCTCCCGTGTCGAAAATCATGACCATGAAGGACGCCGTCGGGCGCTTCGTGCGCGACGGCGACCTCGTGGTCATGGAGGGGTTCACCCACCTCATTCCGTTCGCCGCCGGGCACGAGATCATCCGCCAGAAGCGGCGTGACCTGACGCTGGCGCGGCTGACCCCCGACCTCATCTACGACCAGCTCATCGCCGCCGGCTGCGTGAAGAAGATGATCTTCTCGTGGGCCGGCAACCCCGGCGTCGGGCCGCTGCACGCCTTCCGGCGCGCGGTCGAGAAGGGGATCCCGCAGCCGCTCGAGATCGAGGAGTACACCCACTTCGGGATGGTGCTGCGGTTCATGGCGGGGGCGTCGAACCTGCCGTTCCTGCCGACGCGCAACTATCCCGGCACCGACCTGACGACGGTCAATCCGAACTTCAAGAAGGTGCGCTCGCCCTACTCGGACGAGGAGCTGTGGTGCGTGCCGGCGCTGCACCCCGACGTCACCATCGTGCACGCGCAGCGCGCCGACGAGGACGGCAACACCCAGGTGTGGGGGCTGTACGGGGTGCAGAAGGAAGCCGCCTTCGCCAGCAAGCGGGTCATCGTCACGGTCGAGGAGATCGTCCCGGCGAAGGTCATCCGCTCGGACCCGAACCGCACCATCATCCCGGGGATGATCGTGTCGGCGGTCGTGCCGGAGCCGTTCGGCGCGCACCCGTCGTTCGTGCAGGGGGCCTACGACCGGGACAACGACTTCTACGTCGAGTGGGACGCGGTGTCGAAGGACGAGGCGGGGCTGAAGCTATACCTCGACGAGTGGGTCCACGGCGTCCCCGACCGCGCCGCCTATACAAAGAAAATGCAGGACCGGCGCCGGGCGCTGGAGGCCGACCGGCAGATGTGCGAGCCGGTCAACTACGGGTTCTGAGGGCATCATGGCGGATTACACGACCAGCGAGCTGATGGTGTCGCGCGCCGCGAAGGAGCTGAAAGGCGGCGACGTCGTCTTCGTCGGCATCGGCGTGCCGTCGCTGGCGGTGAACCTCGCCTACCGCATGCACGCGAAGGACCTCTGCATGATCTACGAGTCGGGCGCGGTGGGCTGCGTGCCGACGCGGCTGCCGATCTCCATCGGCGACCCGTGCCTCGTGACCGGGTCGCTGGCGGTCGTGCCGATGCTCGACGTCTTCAACCTCTACCTGCAGGGCGGCAAGATCGACGTCGGCTTTCTCGGCGGGGCGCAGGTGGACCGCTTCGGCAACATCAACTCGACGGTCATCGGCGACTACCGCAAGCCGAAGGTGCGCCTGCCCGGCAGCGGCGGCGCGTGTGAAATCGCCGCGCTCGCGAAGCGAGTGGTCATCACCATCTCGAACTCGAAGCGCACGCTTCCCGAGAAGGTGGACTTCGTCACCAGCCCCGGCTACCTGCGCGGCGGGCGCGAACGCGAGGCGCTGGGCCTCCAGGGCGGGCCGGACCTGGTGATTACCGACATGGGCGTGTACCACTTCGACCCGCAGACCCGCGAGCTCGTCCTCGAGTCGCTCCATCCCGGCATCACGCTCGAGACGATTCGCGACAACACCGGGTGGCCCCTGAAGACGGCGCCGACCCTGAAGGAGACGCCGGAGCCTTCCGCCGAGGAGATCCGCATCGTGCGTGACGAGCTCGATCCGCAGGGGATCTTCCTGCGCTCGCGCGCCGGCTAGGAAGCACGATCACGGGCGGCCATCGCCCGCATCCGAAAGGAACACCGGAATGAAGAGGGCGACGAAGAGGAAGGCCGCGGCGCGCAGCACCGCGCCGAAGCGGGGACGTGTCCGGGTCGCGGCACGCAAGACCGGCGCGCGCAAGGGCGCGGCGGCGCAGCGGCGCGAGTCCGACAAGGGCACCACGCTCCTCGCCTCGGCGGCGATCGCCCGGGCCACCGCCCGCGCGCAGGCCAGCGTGCGCACCGAGCTCAGCCAGAAGCCCGGGCTCGCCGAGCGCATGACCGAGGCGGCGCTGCACGAGGCGGAAGAGATCGGCATGCTCCTCGATGAGGACGGTGAAGACTCGGACGACGACGAGGACGCGTCGGGCGAAGCGGACTATTTCCTCAAGCCGCAGCCGGTCGGCCCGCGCCGCCCGCGCGTGCGCCCGGCCCCCGGCATCGAGAGCGGGGTTCCTCCGGCGGCGCAGCGCCTGCGCCAGGCGGCTGGGGCGAGCCGCGGCGCCGCGAAAACGAAGCGCGCGCCGGCGAGTCCGGCGACCGGGGCCTCGGGCAAGTCCGCCGGCCGCCTGGCTCCGCCGCTGCCCCGCGGCGGCGAGCACCTGTTCCCGCGCAACCTGCGCCTGGCCTACCCGGTCGCCGTCAAGGCGGAAGGGGTGTTCGTCGAGGACGCCGACGGCAAGCGCTATCTCGACGGCTGCGGCGGCGCGGTGGTCTGCTCGATCGGCCACGGTGTGAAGGAGATCGCCGACGTCATGACCTCGCAGGCGCGGCGCCTGGCCTTCGCGCACTCCTCCCAGTTCGTCACCCGCGAGGCGATGGACCTGACGGCGCGCATCGCCGCCCTCGCCCCGGGCGACATGCAGGAGACCGGGCGCGTCTATCTCGTCTCGGGAGGCAGCGAGGCCATCGAGACCGGCATCAAGCTGGCCCGCCAGTACCAGGTGGAGAGCGGCCGCCCGGGGAGGCACAAGATCATCAGTCGCTGGCAGTCGTACCACGGCTCGACGCTCGGGGCGCTGTCGATCACCGGCAACGCGGCGCGACGCGACCTGTACCTGCCGATGCTGGCGCCGTCGCCGCACATCGCGCCGTCGTTCTGCTACCGCTGCCCGCTCGGGCTCGAGTACCCGGAGTGCGCCGTCTCGTGCATCGACGAGCTGGACACGGCCATCCGGCAGGAGGGCCCCGACACGGTCGCCGCCTTCATCGCCGAGCCGGTGGTCGGCGCGACGCTCGGCGCGGTGCCGACCGTGAAGGAGTACTTCCAGAAGGCCCGCGCCATCTGCGACGCGCACGGCGTGCTGCTCATCTCCGACGAGGTGATGACCGGCGTCGGGCGCACCGGAAAGAACTTCGGCATCGACCACTACGGCGTCGTCCCCGACCTCATCGTCACCGGCAAGGGACTGTCGGCCGGCTACGCCCCGCTCGGCGCGGTCATCGCGGGCGGCCACGTCGTCGACGCTTTGGCGCAAGGCCGCGGCTACTTCGAGCACGGCTTCACCTACAGCGCCAATCCCCTGTCGGCCGCCGTCGGCTCGGCCGTGCTGCGCTACCTCGAAGACCACCGGCTCATCGAGCGGGCCGCGACCATGGGCAAGGTGCTCGGCCGGCGCATGGGAGAGCTGAAGCGGACGCATCGCATCATCGGCGACGTGCGCGGCCTCGGCATGCTGTGGGGGCTGGAGCTGGTGCGCGACCGCGCCTCGAAGGAGCCGTTCGCGCCCGGGCTCAAGATGGCCCGCCGCCTGTACGAGGCCAGCCTCGCGGAAGGGCTGCTGATCTACCCGGGGACCGGCACCCGGGAGGGCCGCGACGGCGACCACGCCATCATCGCCCCGCCGTTCACCATCAAGAGCGGCGAGCTGGACGACCTGATCGACCGCCTCGACCGCGCCCTGGGCCGCGTCGCCAAGTCGCTCGACTGAGCGCCGGCGTCACTTCCCCGCGGCCGCCGCCGGGGCGGGGGCGGGGGCCGGCTTGAACAGCAGCTTCGTCGCGTCGATGGCCATCGCCTTGTCGAAGAGCGAGCGCAGCTCCGGTCCGTCCATCGCGGCATATCGCTGACGAGGCAGGGCCATCGTGCGGCGGCATTCCAGCCCGCCGCCCTCGACGCTCCTGCAGGTGCCGTTGATCCGACCGAGGGTCGTGACGGCGTTGCCCGCCGCGGGGGGCGTGGCCGCCGCCATGCCGGCAGGCGGCCGGAAGGTGGTCGTGGTCTCCGTCCGGATGCCGCGGTCCACGTAGATGGCGTGCCTGCGGTCGGCACGCGAGACGGGGTTCGTGGTGACGCAGTCGACGGAGCAGGCGCTCACGGCGAGGATCTCGTCCGCTCTGGTGACGAAACCCGGAAGCTCGAGCCGGGCGTGGATGCCGAGCGGCCGATCGAGGTCCTCCAGGTCCTTGAGCTGCACGTCCCCCAGGCGCGCTCCGGTGTGCAGCCGGTCCACCCATTGCTCCAGGCGCTGGCGCCGCTCGGCCTCGGAGGCCGGGACGAGATCCGCCCGCAGATCGGCCGCGTCGTCCCCGGGCAGGTCGGCCGTGACGTCCGCTTCCGCCTGGCCATCCGGTCGCAGCGTCACCGTCACCTGGTAGCGGGTCGGGGGCGGGTCCCCTCCCGGCGGGAGCAGGACGATCTCACCCCCGGCCCCTTCCGGGTGCATGAGCAGGGCGGAGGCGCCGGCGTCGTACCACGGCAGCCCGGTCGACGCGGCATAGGTCGCGGTCGGGTCGAGCCAGAGACGCGTGCCCGGGGCGGAGCCCGGGATCGCCACCACGCCGTGGCTGAACTGCGCCAGGCTGTAGAAGTTGCCGTACACCGGCCCCTTCGACCGGGCGCCGACGAGCGCGATCTCCGGCTTCAGCCCCAGGCTTCGCAGCGCCGCCGCCAGGAGGATCGCCTTCTCCTCGTTGTCGGCGCTGTGGTCCTGGATCATCTGGGCGATGCTGCGGGTCGAGCCGTACACGTTGTCCGCGTCGATGTAGCGGAAATCCTTCCGCACGTGCTGCAGGACGGCGCGCTGCTTCTCCTCGGGCGTCGTCAGCCCCTGGGTCCAGGTCGCGACCAGGGCGCCGATCGCCTGCTCGTCCAGCATGTAGGCGCGCTTGTAGTGGAAATCGACGTAGCGCGCCACCGAATTCCAGTCGATGAACAGCTGGTTGTCGCGCCCCAGCTCGTCCCAGTGGGTGTTGTCCCAGGCCTTCAGGACCATCTCGAAGCGCGGATACGCCTCCCGCTCGGGGGGCATGAGGACCTCGTCGTGGTTGGCCGGCACGTCCTTCATGTCGATGGAGAAGATGCGCCCCTTCATGTGGTTCTCGTTGTAGTCCGTGCGCACCGGCTCGGGGTTCGGACACTTGTCGCACAGGACGACGTAGTAGGCGTCGGCCGGGACGAGCTGCGACACCCGCGAGAACAGCGTGACGAGGTCCGAGGAGAACTGCCACGGCTCGATGTAGATGAGCCCCGAGTCCCGCTCGTAGCGGTATTCGAGAATCGCCCCCGGCTCGACCGCGGGGAAGGAGAAGACCATGGCGCTGCGGCGGACGCCGCGCCCCTTGGCCAGCACCTTCTCGAACATCTGATCCGGCGCCACCGGCACGACCGTGCCGTCGGCCTTGATGGTGCGCGCCTGCAGCCCGCGCATGCGGAACTGCTTGTCGGCGGGGATGGAGACCTCCGAGTACTCCCTGCCCGCCTCGGTCAGGACCTTGAGCCGCCAGTGAAAGGCCAGGACATTGGTGTACGAGCGCATGCGGAGAATGACGCGCCCCTCCCGGGTGTTGCGCAGGAGGACCGCCGCGGCCCCCGGTTCGCCCGGGACGGCCTTGAGCGCCTTCTCCTCGGCGGTGATCTCCGGCCAGGGGACTTCCTTGTCCTTCGCGACGGCCGGGAGGCTCGCGCCGAGAGCGGCGAGCCCGGCCAGCAGGAGTCGCGCGATCCCGGCGCGGCTCACGGGCCCCCCTGCGCGGCGGCGGGGGCGAAGCCGATCGTGGTCCGGTCGGCCTGGACGATCTTGTCGTACATGGCGCGGGCGCCCGCCTGCTCGCTGGCGGGGAGGCGGTTGCGCCTCGCGCTGAACTGGCGCTCGCAGCGCGCCCCCCCTTCGCCGTAGGCCGAGCAGGTCAGGCTCATGGTGGCGAGCGACGAGCGGGCCTGCACCGCGGCCGGCATCTGGCCCGCGGCGAGTCCCGCCGGCGGCTCGATGGCGACGCTCTCGGCGACATTCCAGCCGCGGTCGACGTAGAACGGGTGCTGGCGCGCCGAGCGCGACAGCGGGTTGGTCTCCGAGCACGTCAGGATGCAGCTGCGCACCAGCACCACCTCGTCGGCGACGGTGACGAGTCCGGGCGCCTGGAACGACAGCTTGAGCGTCAGCGGCTTCGCGGCATCGTCGAGCGCTTCGAAGGCGTACGACGAGATGACCGCGCCGGCGCGCCGTCCGCCGAGCCATTCCTTGACGGCAGCCTCGCGCTCCGATTCCGAATCCGGGACGAGCTCGCCGCGCAGCTCGAGGGCGTCCTCGCCGGTGAACTCCGCCTGAAGGTCGACCTGCGCCTTGCCGTCGCGCGCCGGCTTCACGGTCATCCGGTAGCGCGACGTGCTCACCTCGGCGCGCGTCGGGAGATCGACTATCTCGTCCTTGAGGCCGTGGATCACGAGCGCCGCGGTCCCCGAGTCGCGCCAGGGCACGAACCCGTACGGCACGTACGACACGGTCGGGTCGATGTATTCGCGTCCCGAAGCGCCCGGCAGCGCCACGATGACGTGCGAGAACTGCGTCAGCCCGAAGAACTTGGGGTTGAGCGTTCCGAGATCCTTCCCGGCCACGAGCACCGGGTCCGCCTCGACCCCGGCGCTCTTGAGCGCCGCGAGCAGGAGCACCGCCTTCTCCTCGTTGTCGGCCGTCTTGTCCTTCACGACCGCGGAGAGGGGGCGCGTCCCCCCGACGACGTCGACGAACGGGACGTAGCGGAAATCGTCCTGCACGTGTTTGACGATCGCCCGGATCTTCGCCGGCGGGTCGGCCGCCCCCTGCGTCCAGGCCTGCACGAGCGGCGCCACGTCGGACGCCCCCTGCTTGATCGCATGGTCGTAGGAATCCCCGACGTAGCGGGCCACCGACTCCCAGTCCACGAAGAAGCGGTCCTGCCGGCCGAGCGCCGAAGAGTAATGGCCCTGCCAGACGTTGAGCGCCATGTCGAGGCGCGGCGTGGTCTCGCGCGCCGGCGGCATGAGCGCCTCGCCGCGCGACGCCGGCACGTCGGTCAGCTCGCGCGTGAAGACCTGACCCTTCTGGTTCCCGTCCCGCCACTCCCCCCACTCGGGCGGGGCCGGCGGGCACAGCGAGCACAGGATGGCGTAGCTCGAACCGGCCAGGAAGCCCTGCGAGACATGCGCCTTCAGCGTGTAGGCATCGCCGCCGAAGACATACGGATCGATGAAGAGCAGCCCGTTGTCGTGCCGCACGTAGCGGTACTCGAGGATGGCCCCCGGCTCGACCGCCGGGAAGTTGAAGACGTGCTCGATCTGCCGGATGCTCCCCACCTGGAACGCCACCTTCTCGAAGATCTGGTCGGGAGGCACCGGCACGATCGTGCCATCGGCCTTGATCGTGCGGGCTTCGATGGCCTCGACGCGCGAGTACTTGCCGGCGCGGATGTGCACCTCGCCGAATTCCTTGCCGCGATCGTTGAGCACTTTCAGGCGCCAGTGGTAGCGCAGGACGTTGACGAAATCATCCGCCTTCTGCTGGATGCGCCCGTCGCGCGATTGCCTCAGGATCACGGCGCCCGCCTCGGGATCGGCGTCGAGCTTCGTCAGCGCCTTCTCGGAGGGGGTGATCTCCGGCCAGTCGGAGGCGCCGTCGCCCGCGGGGCGCCTGGCGGCGCTCGAAGGACGGGAGCTGGCCATCAGGGCGGCGACCAGGAGCAGCAGCGGCGGGATGCGGAACGGACGGGGGGCGGATGCCTTCACGTGAGCCTCCTCCAACCTCGAAGAACCGATGCGCGAGCGAGCGACTTGGCGGTATTCTAACCGACATGCGCTGGCGCCCGGCCCTCCCGATCCTGCCGGCACTGCTGGCTCTGGCGGCGGTGCTCCTCCCCCGTCCGCTCCACGCGGTGGAGGCCGACCTCGGGCGCGGTCAGGAAGCCATCCTGCTCGAGGAGCGGATGGAGATCGCCGTGGTGTCCGACACCTCCGCGCGCGTCCGCTACCTCAACCGCACGCAGATCCTGACGGCGAGTGGCGCGGAGCACTACGACACCGCCTACGTGAGCTACGGCAAGGGGGTGGCCGTCCGCGACATGCGCGGCGCGGTCATCTCCCCCGCCGGCAAGCGGACGGAGGTCAAGCGCCAGGAGATCGCCGACGGCGCCGCCTTCGCGTCGTACACGCTGTACGCCGACTCGATGGTGCGCGCCATGCGCTTCCCCGGGGTCGTGCCCGGGGCGACCGTCGAGTACTCGTACGAACAGGAGGTCAGCAATCTCTTCTTCCTCCCGTCCCGCTTCGACCTGCAGGAGCCGATCCCCGTCCGTCTCAAGACCCTGAGCGTGCAGGCGCCCGTGGGCTTCGCGCTGCGGACCCACGTTCAGGGAGCGACGCCCGAATACGAGCGGACGGAAAAGGGCGGCGTCGTCACGCAGCGCTGGACCGTGAAGGACGTCGCGCCCCTGAAGCGCGAATCGATGCTGCCACCGCTCGCCGACATCGTGCCGAACGTGGCGATCATGCCGCGGAAGATCGTCTGGGCCGGGGTGACCACCATCGACGCCGCCAACTGGAGCGGCATCGGGCGTTTCTACTGGGATCTGGCGCACGACCGCCTGTCCCCCGCGCCGGAGGTGGCGGAGGCGGCGCGATCCCTCGTGCAGGGGGTGACGGACCCCGACGAGCGGCTGCGCACCCTCTTCGAGTTCGTGCAGGGGAAGATCAACTACGTCTCGATCTCCCTCGGAGTCGGCGGGTGGCAGCCGCACACCAACGGTGATGTCTACAAGTACCGCTACGGCGACTGCAAGGACAAGGCGACGCTCCTCATCGCCATGCTGCGCGCGGTGGACCTCGAGGCGCTGCCGGTCCTCATCCGCACGCGCGACTCCGGCCTCATCGATCGGGACAACCCCTCGGTGGACTTCAACCACGCCATCGTCGCCGTGCCGCGCCCGGATGGCTACCTCTTCCTCGACCCGACCGACACGCGAACACCGTTCGGCGATCTCCCGGACATCGACCAGGGGGTGCCGGTGGTCGTGGTCAAGCCGGACGGAACCGGGGAGTTGTTCGAGACCCCGCTCTCGCCGCCCGAGCGCAACCGCCGCGATCGCGTCGTCCGCGCGGTCCTGAGCCCGACGGGAAATCTCGAAGGCACCTTCGAGATGACTGCCTGGGGTCAGCGCCGGGTGGACATGAACGGTCTCCTCGACAGCACGCCGAGCGAGCGCGAGGACGACCTCGAAGACCTGGTGGCGTCACTGTGCCCGGGCGCCGTGATGAAAGGATACGAAGTGACACCACCCAGGGGGCCGCAGGATCCCATCAAGGTCTCGATCCGCTTCGCGGTGCCGCAGTTCGTCACGCGCACGGCGGGGCTCGAGATCCTGAGCCCCCAGGTCGTCCGGCTGCCATGGCTCACCCAGCTCGCCTCGGCCCCCAACCGCGTGCATCCGCTCTACATCGACTACCCGCGGCAGGAGAACTCGGAGGTCCACCTCTCGCTTCCCGCCGGTCGCACGATCAAGAAGATGCCGGCCGACCGCGAGAGGTCGGGGGCGGGGGTCTCGGCGGCTTCGCACTACGCGCTGCGCCAGGACGGGGACCACGGCGTGCTCGAGGTCCGCCGGTCCGTGTCGATCGCCCGCCGCGAGGTCCCGCCGTCCGATTTCCCCGCCCTGCGCGACGTCCTTGGCAGCCTCGCCGAGGAGGACGCCGCGGCGGTCACCCTCATCGCCGCCGGTTCGGGTTCGTAACTCAGGTCACAATTCCGCGCTTCCGCATATCAAATACGTCATCCGGAAGGTCGGTTTCCGTCACGAAACCGTGGTTTCCGGGGGATCCCCAAACTGATCGTGGTTTTCCGCTGAATCCGTCGTAGATCGCTGCTCACCTGAAGGGCGGACCGCACCCGTTGACGGCCTCCCGGAAGGTGACAGACATGCTGGACCTTCGGTCCCTTTCGTCGGCTCAGGCGGCACGCTTCGCGGCCGCCGTTTTGTCCTTGCGCTCACACGACGAATCGAAGAGGATGACGACTCCCAACCCGTCAGCCGGAAGGAGCCCCCTCATGCCCGCAGGCCGCCGACGCCTGCTCCTGGTGTTCGTCACCCTGCTCACGCTGGGGGCGCTGCCGTTCGTGCACCCGCCCTTGACCGGCGCCGATTCGTGCTCGCCGGATGCGCCGCCGGGGAACTACGGCCTCGACCTCGACGGCCAGGGCTCCTACGTCGATCTCGGCACGCCGGCGTCTTTGGGCTCCACGGTGTTCACGCTCGAGGCGTGGGTGCGCCGCCAGGGTCCGGGGCTCGCGGCGGACACCGGCGCGGTGCAGGCGATTCCGATCCTGGCGCGCGGGAACAACCTCGACCTCAACTGGTTCCTCGGCCTGCGCCAGAGCGACGGCGTGCTGGTGGCGGATTTCGAGGACGTCTCCGACGGCTCCAACCACCCGGTCGCCGGCACGACGCCGGTCGCGCCGGACGTCTGGGCCCACGTCGCCGCGGTGTACGACGGCGCGACCTGGCGCCTGTACCTGAATGGCACGCTCGAAGCGACGCTCGCCATGGGCGGCACGCCGCGCTCCGACAGCCTGGCGCACGCCGCCATCGGCACGGCGCTCGATTCGACCGGCGCGCCGCAGGGCTTCTTCGACGGTGTCGTGGACGAGATCCGCGTCTGGAACGTGGCCCGCACCGACGCGGAGATCCATGCGGGGATGAGCGCGGCGATTCCGTCGGCTCCGGGTCTCGCGGGGCGCTGGGCGCTGGACGAAGGGCTCGGCAGCGTGGCCCTCGACAGCAGCGGCGGCGCCAGCCACGGCGCCCTCACGGCGGGCGCCTGGGTGCGCGGGTCGCCGTTCGCGCCGCAGGCTGTGCCGCTCGCCGATCACGCCCTGGAGTTCGACGGCGCCACCTCGTCGGTGTCGTTCGCATCGGCCCCGTCGCTCGGGCTCGGCGTGTTCACCCTCGAAACCTGGTTCAACCGCCGCGGCGCCGGCACCTCGATCACGACCGGGGCCGACGGTGTGACCGCCATTCCGCTTCTCGCCCGCGGCCGTGACGAAACCGACGGCGACGCGACCGACCTGAACTGGTTCCTCGGCCTGCGCGCCTCCGACGGCGTGCTGGTCGCCGACTTCGAGGACGCGGCCACCGGCGCCAACCACCCCGCATCCGGCGTCACGCCGGTCGTCTCCGGGCGCTGGAACCACGCCGCCGCGGTGTTCGACGGCGCGACGTGGCGCCTGTACCTGAACGGCGTGCTCGAGGCCGAGGTCGCGGCGGCATTCGCGCCGCGCAGCGACAGCCTCGCGCCGGCGGCGCTGGCGACCGCGCTCGATTCCACCGGGACGCCGGCCGGCTTCTTCGACGGCGAGCTCGACGAGGTGCGCCTCTGGAGTGTGGCCCGCTCCGCCGCCCAGATCCAGGACGGGCTGAAGCACGAGATCACCACCGGCGCCGGCCTCGTCGCCCGCTACGGCTTCGGCGAAGGCACCGGCACGACCACGAGCGACCCGGAGCATCCGTCGGCCCCGGTCGGAACCCTCGCGCCGGCAGCGTGGGTGGACGGCTACCCGTTCGCCGATCGCCTGATCGTCCTCGACGACACCTGCGACGGCATCGACCAGGACTGCGACGGCGTGGCGGACGACGGCTACCAGCCGGTCGTCTGCGGCACCACCGACGTCGGCGCCTGCGCCCTCGGAACCTCGGTGTGCACCGCCGGCGTCATCTCGTGCAGCGGCAGCGTCGAGCCTCTGGCGGAGGTCTGCGACGGCGCCGACAACGACTGCGACGGCCAGACCGACGAGGACCTCGGCGCGATCGCGTGCGGCGCCGGCGCCTGCGCCGCCACTTCACCCGCGTGCGTCAACGGCGCCCCGGGCATCTGCACCCCCGGCACGCCGCAGACCGGCCGCAGCCTGTCGTTCGACGGCGTGGACGACTTCGTCGATTTCGGCAACCACGCCTCCATCACCACGTTCGGCTCGCAGAGCTTCACGGTGGAGGAGTGGTTCAAGGCGACGGACGCCTCCCGCTTCGCGGGACTGTTCCGCGCCGGCCGCCAGGGCTCGTGGACGCAGGTCGCCATCCAGATGCCGGGGTCGGAGCCGTTCAACCGGGTGACCGTGTCGGTGGAGAACAACTCGGGCGAGCAGGTCGACACCGACCCCGTCGACATCAACCTGAACCAGTGGTACCACGTCGCCGCCGTCATCGACCGCGGCGTCAACGAGGTGCGCGTCTACCTCGACGGGCATCTCGTCGCCACCGCCGACGCCGCGTCCTGGGGGACCTCCACCATCGGCGACGCCTTCTTCCCGACGATGATCGGCGCCGCGCGCCGCCTCGACGAGACGCTCGGCAACTTCTTCTCCGGCTCCATCGACGAGGTGCGCATCTGGAACTACGCGCGCTCCGCGCAGCAGATCCAGCACGATCGCCTCCAGGCGGTCCCTTCGGCCCCGGGCCTGCTCGCCCGCTGGGGCTTCGACGAGGGCACCGGGACGCAGGCCTTCGACTCGGTCAGCGGCGGGGCGCGCAACACCGGCGTCCTGAACAACGGCGTCGCCCGGACCGAGGAGTCGGGCATGGGCGTCGAGGCGGCCTGTGACGGCATCGACAACGACTGCGATGGCCTCGTGGACGAGGACTACCAGCCGGCCCCGACCGTGTGCGGCGCCGGCGTCTGTGTCGCGACCGGCGTCACCTCGTGCGTCGGGGGCGTCGTGCTGGATTCCTGCGTGCCGCTGCCGGGGGCGCCGAGCGACACGTCGTGCAACAACATCGACGACGACTGCGACGGCCAGGTGGACGAGGACTTCGTGCCGCAGCCGGTCTCCTGCGGCCAGGGCGTGTGTGCGGCCATCGGCCACACCACCTGCGACCTCGGTCTTCCGGGAACCGACTGCCAGCCGAACCAGCCGGCCGCCAACTACGGCCTCGACCTGGACGGCGCCGGCGAGTACGTGACGTTCGGGCCGGCCCCCGCGCTGGGGCTGCAGACCTTCACGGTCGAGGCGTGGTTCAAGCGGCACGGCGAGGGGATCGGCGCCGACACCGGCCAGCAGGGACTCTCCGAAGCGGCCCCCCTCGTCACCAAGGGGCGCGGCGAGGCGGACGGCGGACAGTTCGACATGAACTACTACCTCGGCGTCAGCATCTCGACCGGCAGGCTCTCGGCCGACTTCGAGGACATGGCGACGGGCGGCAACCATCCGATCATCGGCACCACGCCGACCAGCTACGACACCTGGTACCACGCCGCGGTCACCTACGACGGCAGCGTGATCCGCCTGTACCTCAACGGCGTGCTCGATGCGGCGCACAACGAGCAGGGAGCGGTGCCCCGCTTCGACTCCCTGCAGCACGCCGCTCTGGGCACGGCGATCAACTCGCTCGGCCAGCCGTTCGGCTGGTTCGACGGCGTCATCGACGAGGCGCGCATCTGGAGCTACGCCCGCAGCGCCGAGGAGATCCAGGCGGACATGGGGCACCCGGTCCTTTCCGGCACGGGCCTCGTGGGGCGCTGGGGACTCGACGAAACCGGCGGCGCCCCCATCCACGACTCGGTCGGGACGACGCACGGCACGCTCGCCGGTGGCGCCTTCGTGACCGGCACCCCGTTCGTCTCGGGGCCGTCGCCCAACCCGGACCACGCCGTCGAGCTGGACGGCCGCCACGCCTACGTCGCGGTGCCGCCGAGCCCGGCCCTCGGGTTGAGCACCTTCACGGTCGAGACCTGGTTCAACCGCAAGTGGCTCGGCGACTACACCGACAGCGGCGACGGAGGCGTGCAGGCGGTGCCGCTCGTCGCCAGGGGCCGCGGCGAGTCCGATGGCGACAACCGGGACGTCAACTACTTCGTCGGCCTGCGCTACTTCGACGACCGCCTGGTCGCCGACTTCGAGGACATGGAGGGCAACAACCATCCGCTGACGGGTCCGACGCACGTGACCGAGGGGTCGTGGAACCATGTCGCGGCCGTGTACGACGGCTCGACCTGGCGGCTCTACCTCAACGGCCGGCTCGAGGCCATCGAGGCGGTCACCGCGACGCCGCGCTTCGACAGCATCCAGCCCGTGGGGATCGGCTCGGCGCTCGACTCGAACGGCAACCCGGAAGGCTTCTTCGCCGGCGAGATGAACGAGGTCCGCATCTGGAACGTGGCGCTCACCGCCACGCAGATCCAGGACCGGATGCGGCGGCAGATCGCCTCCGCCCCCGGGCTGGTCGCCCGGTGGGGCCTGACCGAGGGAACCGGCGCGCTCGCCGCCGACACCGCCGGAGGAGCGCACGACGGCGCGCTCGTCAGCGGCGCCTGGGCCGACGGCTATCCCTTCAACAACAAGCCGGTCGTCGTGGACAACACCTGCGACGGCGTGGATGACGACTGCGACGGCCAGGCGGACGAAGACCTCGGCACCGTGACCTGCGGCGTCGGCGCCTGCCAGGTGACGACGCCCGCCTGCATCAACGGCCAGCTCCAGGGCTGCTCCGCCGGCACGCCGGCGATCGAGACCTGCGACAACATCGACAACGACTGCGACGG
>DASYQE010000277.1:0-9113 GCA_036005805.1 Candidatus Polarisedimenticolia bacterium
GACCCTTCGACTCGAGCCGACATAACCGCCGTACCGCTGCCGTCGTGGCCGGTGGTCCAGGCGGTGGCGCTGCGCGGGGCTGATGTGGCCGGTCCGGCCGTGCGGCGCCGGGTCGAGGTCGTACACGAACCAGGACTTCGAGCCGACGAGAGTCCCGACGCCGAACGGGAAGTCCTGGGTGAATTCGAACGTCTCGAAATGGTCCAGCACGAATGCTTCGCGCGACAGGCCCGCGAGCTCGCGTCGCGTCATGGCCATCAAGAGGATGGCGTGTCGTCCCAGCCGCGCCGCGTTGCGCGTGACGGTCGACGGCGCGCACCCGAGGGTGCGGGCGATCTGCCGGTGCGCCGAGCCGCCGACCAGTCCCGCCGCAATCGGGATGAGCAGCTCCGGCCGCTTGCTGTAATACGACAGCGCGTATGTCTGCCGTGAGAAGGAAGCGCCGCACTCGCAACAGCGGAATCTCGGGATGCGCCGGCGGCGGCGCGTGCTGTAGTAGCCATGCCGCTCGAAGCGGAACCCCGGCGTCAGGCGGAGGTGCTCGGGGCACCCTCTGCGCGGGCAGAAAGCGGGTTGAAACCCCGACAGGTGCTCAACCGGCGTCCCGGGCCAGTGCATGCGCGGCCCGGAGACCAAGACTCATGCCGGCCGGAAGCGGGGATTCTCCGAGGAAACAGGCCGCGCGCCTGAAAGCCGCGGTCACCGGCGGACGCGTTGCGTTCACACGCTTCCGGCTACGTTCTCCACACTTTCGCGTTCACGTTGAACCGTCAAGAGGCCCGCCGCGTACTTGAGCCGCGGAGGAGACGCCATGCGGCTGCTGCACATGCTGGGAATGGCCTTGTTCCTCGCGGCCGCGGCGACCGCGGGCGAGGCCGGCGGAGAGACGGCCGCGCTGCGGCGGGCCGACCTCGCGGAGTTCCGCTCGAACTTCCTGGAGCAGGACCGCTCGTATTCCGCCGCCGCCCGGGCCGACGCGGAGACCAGGCTGGCCCGCCTGGAGCGGGACGCGGCCGGCCTGAGCCCGGCGGCGTTCGAGCTGGAGCTGGCGCGCATCGTCGCGCTGGCCGACAACGGCCATACCTCCCTGTTCGCCGGGCCGCGCTCGCGCCGCTTCAATCGCATCCCCCTGCGGCTCGAGCCGTTCGGCGAGCGCTTCTTCGTCCTGCGCGCGGCGGGGCCGCTGGCGGATCTGCTCGGCGCGGAGCTTCTGGGGATCGACGGCCATGCGACCGCCGAACTGCTCGCGGCGGCGCGGTCGCTCCAGGGAGGCGTGCCCTCGCACCGGGATCGCAGCGCGCCGTATCTCTTCGAGAGCCCCGATCAGCTCTTCGCCCTCGGCCTTTCGAAGGCGCCGGATGCGGCGGTGTACCGCTTCGCGACGCCGGGCGGCGTCGTCGAGCGGCGCCTCAGCGCCGATCCGCCCGATCCGGACCGGGGGCGCGCCAACGCCGACCGCTGGCTCTTCCCCGAACGCATGTCCGGGGAAGGGGAGACGTGGCGAACGCTCCTGGGCACGGATCGGGCGCCGGAGGCGCTGCGCCAGGCGGGCGAACCTTTCCGCCGGCGTGTGGTGTCCGAGCTCGATGCCCTCGTCGTCGAGCTGCGGCAGAACGACGGCGACGGCATCCAGGGCTTCCTGTCCGAGACGACGCGCGCCATCAAGGAGGCGCGACCGAAGAACCTCGTTCTCGACATGCGCCTCAACGGCGGCGGCGATCTGAACAACACGCGCGACTTCGCCGAGAGTCTGCCGGCGCTCGTGCCAGGCCGGATCTTCGTCCTCACGTCCCCCTGGACCTTCTCGGCCGCGATCTCGACGGTCGGCTACCTGAAGCAGAAGGCGCCGTCGCGCGTCACCCTCGTCGGCGAAGCGGTCGGCGATCGGCTGGTGTTCTTCGCGGAAGGGCGGCCGGTCACCCTGTCGAACTCCGGCATCGTCCTGCTGCCTTCGACGCAGCGGCACGACTACCGGAACGGCTGCCGCGAGTTCACCGACTGCCATGGCGCGGTGGTCCGCCACCCGATCGCGGTGCCGACGCTCGACCCGGAGATCGCCGCGCCCTGGACCATCGAGGCGTACCGCGCCGGCCGCGATCCCGGCATGGAGGCGATCGCCGCCGCCCTGCGCCCCTAGGACCGAGTCTTCCCGTGGGTCGCGTTCGCCGTCAGCGGCGCGGACGGCGCGTGGTGCGGTGCGTCGGCGTGGCGGTCCAGGGATCCTCGGGCCAGGGGTGCTTCGGGTAGCGGCCGCGCAATTCCTTGCGGACCTCGGGATAGGTGTTCTCCCAGAACGAACGCAGGTCGCGCGTCGTCTGCACCGGCCGCCCGTTCGGCGCCAAAAGCTCGAAGACGACCGGCTCTTTGCGTGGGCCGATGCGCGGCGTCTCACCCAGGCCGAACAGCTCCTGGAGCTTGACCGCGGCCCCGACGCCGCCGTCTTCGCGGTAGTCGAGCCGGGCGCTGCGGCCGCTCGGGAGCGGGATCGTCTCCGGCGCAAGCCGGTCCAGGTCGCGTCGCGCTGTGGCGGGAAGCTGGGCGGCCAGATCGAGCCGCGCCGGCAGGGTGGCGCGCCCGGCGAGCGCCTGCCGGAGAAGCGCCTCCCGGCCCGCTTCGATTCCCGCGAAGCGCAGGCGGCGCAGAAGCGCGGCCGTCTCGTCATCCGGTTCCCGCGCCAGGAGCTCGGCCGCGAGAATGCCGCCGGCTTCCTCGGCGTCGGGCGCGACCGGCGTCTCGCGCAGCAGCAGATCGCCGGAAAACGTGCGCTCGAAGGCGCGCACCTTCCCGGCCGCGGCGTCGAAGAGGTGCACCGTGTCCCGCCGCGTCGCGGCAATCCAGTCCGCCTCGACCCGGCTCGCCATCCGGATGAGGGCCTCGGAGGCGCCGGAGCGGCTGCTCGCGCCGACCACGTCGAGGGCGACGACGAACTCGCCGTCCCGCACGCCGCTCTCCCGGCCGAGCACGGCGCCATGCCCCGAGGCCAGCACGAACTTGTCGGATCCGGGCGCGCGGCGGCGGGCGACGCGATCGGGCCACCCGGAGAGAATCGCCCGGCGCAGCGAGGTCTCGTCGTCGCGGGCGTCGCTCCCGTCCTCGAGCAGCCGCCCGGCGAGCCGGTGCAGCTCCGCGGCGGCCTGCCGCACCCGCGCCGGCGCCTCGAGCAGCCGGTCCACGCGGCTCAGGAGGTCCGACGCGGTCGCCTCGACCTGGCCGGTGCGCGGCGGAGCCCACTCCTCCGAGAGCACGGCGCAGCACGCCGCGGCCGACGCCGAGCCACCGGCCGCTTCCAGCAGCCGGCCCATCCTTGGATGCAGGGGAAGGCGTCTCATGATTCGCCCGCGCGCGGTCACCCGGCCCGCCTGCACCGCCTCGAGCCGCTCGAGCAGCAGCAGCGCCGCGTCGATGCGGCCTGGCGGGGGCGCCTCGAACCAGGCGAAGCGGCGCGCGTCCTCGCCCCACGCCAGGATGTCGAGCAGCGCTCCCGCGAGATCGACGCGGACGATCTCCGGCTCGCGCCGGGGACGCAGGATCTCCGCCGCGTCCCACAGCCGGACGACGCGCCCGGGAGCGGTGCGGCCGGCCCGCCCCGCGCGCTGCAGCGCCGCGTCGAGGGGGATGCGCTCGGTCTGCAGCCGGTCGATGCCGCGTTCCGGATCGTGCCGCAGCACCTTGTGCAGGCCGGAGTCCACCACCGCCGTCACCCCCTCGACCGTCAGCGAGGTCTCGGCGATGTTGGTCGCGAGAATCACCTTGCGCTTCGCGCTCGGGGCGAGCGCCCGCTCCTGGGCCTCGGCGTCGAGCGAGCCGTGCAGCGGCAGGAGCTCGCAGCGCTCGAAGGCGCCGCCGCGCCGCAGCGCCGCCGCCGTCTCGTCCTGCGCGCGGCGGATCTCCGCGGCCCCCGGCAGGAAGCACAGGACGTCTCCCTTCTGGCGATCCAGCAGCTCCGCCACGGCATCGCCGAGCGGCAGAGAGGGCCGGTGCTCGATCGCCACCGGGTGCGGACGGCCCGGCACCTCCATCACCGGACAGCGGCCGAGGAACTCCGCCACCGGCCCCGCATCGAGGGTCGCCGACATGACCACGAGCCGCAGGTCGTCGCGCGCCAGGAACGCCTGCCGCGCCAGCGCGATCGCCAGGTCGGCGTGCAGGCTGCGCTCGTGGAACTCGTCGAGCACGATCGTGCGGAAGCCGGCGAGGAGGGGATCCTCGACCAGCCGCGCCGTCAGGATCCCTTCGGTCGCGACCAGCAGCCGCGTGCGCGGCGAGAAGCGGCGCTCGAAGCGGACCTGCCAGCCGATCTCCTCGCCGAGGGTCCAGCCGCGCTCCGCGGCGATGCGGCGCGCCAGCGCCCGCGCCGCCACGCGCCGCGGCTGCAGGAGAATGAGCGGACCGTCGTCGAGCAGCGCCGGCGGAACACGCGTCGTCTTCCCGGCCCCGGGAGGGGCCACGAGGACGAGGGCCCGGCGCGAGCGCACCTGCGCCGCGATCTCCCCGAGGTGCGCGTCGATCGGCAGCGGGTCCATCGCCTCAGGCGGCCCCGGCCGGCCCGGCCCGGGTCACGGCCGCGGCGGCAGCCGTGGCAGCGGCGGGTCGTTCTCCGCGAGCGCGTACGCCATCACCGCGAGGGCGACGACGCCGTCGGCGAGCGTGGCGCGGTCGATCTTGTCCAGCGTGTCGCCCCGGGAGTGATGCCAGTCGAAGTAGCCGCTCATGTCGGATTTCAGGCCGAGGAGCGGCACGCCCGCCGCGCGCAGGCGCGAGATGTCCACGCCGCCGTCGCCGCCCTCGGTGATCGCCGTGGCGCCGATCGCGTCGAGCCCCCGCGCGAAGCCCCGCACCGTGTCGGTCGCGCCGGGGCCGGCGGCGACGCTGAAGCCGAGCGGCGGGCCGGCGCCGCGATCGCTCTCGATCGCGGCGACATGAAGCGGCAGCTCTTCGGCGTGGTCGGCGGCATAGCCCTTGCCGCCGCGCGTGCCGTTCTCCTCGTTCATGTAGAGCACCGCGCGCAGGGTGCGGCGCGGGTGCAGGTCGAGCGATTTCAGGAGATGGATGGCTTCCATCACCATGACGACGCCGGCGCCGTCGTCGTGCGCCCCGGCGCCGACGTCCCACGAGTCGAGGTGCGCGCCGAGCAGGACGATTTCCTCCGGGCGCTCGCGGCCGCGCCAGTCTCCGACGACGTTGGCCGAAGGGGCGTCGGCGAGTGTGCGGCAATCGAGGCGCATCCGCACCCGCACCGTCTCGCCCGCCTGCAGCAGGCGGTGCAGGTGCAGGGCGTCCTCGGTCGAGAGGGCGGCCGCCGGGATCTTCGGCGCGTCCTCCTCGTACGACAGCGTGCCGGTGTGCGGCAGGCGCGCGTCGAGGGTGCCGAGGGAGCGGATGAGGGTGGCCACCGCCCCCTGCCGCGCCGCCGCCGACGGACCGGCGTGGCGCAGCGGCGAAATGTGGCCGTAGCCCTCGCCGTCGGGGTCGCGCCACATCGCCGCGTTGAACAGGACGATGCGGCCGCGCACCTTGTCCCCGAGCGCCTTGAGCGCGTCGAGCGAATCGACCTCGATGATCTCGCCGATCAGCCCTTCGGGCGGCGTGGGGACGCTCATGCCCAGCGCCAGGCCTTCGAGGGGGCGCGTCACCGGGGTGACGAGGGTGATCTCCTCGTCGCCGCGGATCCAGTGCGGGACCATCACCGGCTCCTGCCGCACGTCCTTGAGACCGTCCTTGCGCAGGGCCGCAGCCGCCCAGCCGACGGCAGCAGCCGCCTGCGGCGAGCCGGACAGGCGCGGACCGATGCGATCGCAGAGCCACGCCAGCCGCTCGTACGCTCCCTGCGTCGAGCGCTCCTCCGTGCGCAGGCGCTCCGCCATGGCCCGCAGCGCCGCGGGCTCCAATCCTGCCGCCGGCGCGGGCGTCGCGTTCGCTTCCGGCGCGCTCCCGCGCGTCTTCTTCGGGCCGGCGGCGGCGCCGGGCGCGAGGCCGAGCGTGAGGACGAGCGCCAGGGTGGCGGCGCGGCGGGCGGGGGAAGAGGGCATCGGCGCGGATGATAAGATGCCCGCCTCGCGCACGCAATGACAGCAGGCCCGGAGGTGACGATGTCGCAGCGACGTCCCCGAATCCATCCGTTCGCGGCCCTGGTCCTCGGCGCCCTCGCGACCGCCCTGGCACCCTCGGTGGCGATGGCGGCGGCCGAGTGGAAGTGGACACCCGAGATCGTCGCGGACACCACGCGCCTGCAGACGGCGCAGATCTCCCCGGACGGACGCCGCGTCGTCTACGCCGTCACGCGTCCGCGCGCCGAAGGGGCGCCGTTCGGCGCCGCCTATGTGAACCTGTGGCTTTTGGACGCGGCGGGGGGCGCGGCGCGCCGGCTGACCAGCGCCGACGCCGAGGACAAATCCCCGGCGTGGTCGTCCGACAGCCGCATCGCGTTCCTGTCCTCGCGCGGCGGGGAGAAGGCGAAGACGCGCCTCTGGGTCATGCCGGTGGACGGCGGCGAGGCGCGGCCCATCACCTCCGAGAAGATCGACGTCGAATCGTTCGCCTGGTCGCGCGACGGGCGCCGCATCGCCTACCTGTCCATCGACCCCAGGAGCGACGAGCGCGAGAAGGCCGAGAAGGCGGGGCGCGACTGGACGATCGTCGATCGCGACGAGCGACCCCGCCGCCTGTGGATCGTCGACGTGGCGCCGGTCGGGGCGACGGCGTCATCGCCGTTGCCGCGGCCGGTCAAAGCCCTCGGCGAGCGATCCGCCTGGCAGTTCGCGTGGGCGCCCGACGGCCGTGCGCTGCTCGCGACGGTGACCGACACGCCGCGCACCGACGACTCCTACATGAAGAAGCAGGTGGAGATCCTGCCGATCGCCGACGACGGCCGGCCGCGCGTCGTGGCCGGGACGGTCGGCAAGGTGGACGAGGTCCTCTGGTCGCGCGACGGCCGCACCCTCGTGTGGCGCGGCGGCGTCGACCGGTCCGACCCGACCACGGGCTCCATCTTCGCTCTCGAGGCCAACGCCCCGGCGGGCGCCAAGCCCGTCAACCTGACCGCGGGCCGCGAGGAGACGGTGCGGGATCTCCTCTGGGCCGACGGGCAGGCGGTCGTGGCGCTGGCGGTGCAGGGGACGAAGACTTCGATCGTCGCCCACGATCTCGGCGACCGCGCCGCCCGGCGCACGCTCCTCGAAGGAGGCCGGCTCGTCTTCGACGACGGGTCGGCCTCGGACGACGGCACACGCTTCGTGTTCGGCGGCTCGACTCCCGATGGTCCCGAAGACATCTACCTGGCGACGACGGCGATCGAGCCGAAGTCGCGGGCGAAAGCCGGGGGCGGCGCGGCGCAGCCCGCCGCAACGTTCGAGACCCGGCGCATCTCCGATCTCAACCCGCAGCTCGAGGGGCTGCCGCGCGGACGCCAGGAAGTCATCCGCTGGAAGGCCTCCGACGGCCAGGAGATCGAGGGGATCCTGCTCGCGCCGCCCGGCGAGACGAAGCGTGAGTCGTATCCGCTGGTCGTGATCGCGCACGGCGGGCCGGAGTACGAGTATCACGACGGCTGGCTGACCCGCACCAGCGAGCCGGCGCAGCCCCTCGCCGAGCGCGGCTACTACGTCTTCCTGCCGAACTACCGCGGCTCGGCGGGGCGCGGCGTCGCCTTCGCGAAGGGGGACCACGACGACCTCGGCGGCCGCGAGTTCCAGGACGTTCTCGACGGCATCGACTGGCTGGTCGCCAATCGCCGCATCGATCGCAACCGCGTCGGCATGCTGGGCGGCTCGTACGGCGGCTACTTCACGAGTCTCGCCGTCACGCGCTACAGCGATCGCTTCGCCGCCGGCGCGGCCTCCTTCGGCATCAGCAACTGGATGTCGTTCCTCGGGCAGAGCGACATCCCCGGGGAGAACAGCGAGGTCCACTGGAACCTCTGGTGCTACGAGCACGAGGCCAAGTGCGCCGACGCCAGCCCCGTGCACCACCTCGACCGCGCCCGCACCCCCACGCTCATCTTCCAGGGCGAGGACGACAAGCGCGTGCCCAAGCCGCAGAGCGACGAGTTGTACGCCGGCCTCAAGTGGAAGGGCGTGCCGGCGGAGTACGTCGTCTACCCGCGCGAGAAGCACGGCTTCGTCGAGCGCCAGCACCAGATCGAGACGATGCGCCGCACCCTCGAGTGGTTCGACCGGTACCTGAAGTAGAACCCGTCGCCCGGCCCGCGGCGTGCCCGAGCTTCCCGACATCACGATCTACCTCGAGGCGCTCGACGAGCGCGTGCGCGGGCACGTGCTGGAGCGCGTGCGGCTGCGGAGCCCGTTCCTGCTGCGCAGCGTCGATCCGCCGATCGCCGCAGCGGAGGGGCGGGTCGTCGAGCGCCTGCTGCGTCTCGGCAAGCGCATCGTCTTCGGGCTCGAGGGCGACCTCTTTCTCGTCCTCCACCTGATGATCGCGGGACGGCTCAGGTGGGCCGGGAGAGGCGCGAAGGTGCCGGGGAAGCTCGGGCTGGCGGCGTTCGACTTCGACTCGGGGACGCTGCTCCTGACCGAGGCGGGGACGAAGAAGCGGGCGTCTCTGCACCTGGTGCGCGGGGAAGAGGGATTGCAGCCGTTCCTGCGCGGCGGAGTCGAGCCGCTCGAGGTGGATGCGGCGACCTTCGCGGACGCGCTGCGTCGCGAGAACCACACCCTCAAGCGGGCGCTGACCGACCCGCGCCTCTTCAGCGGCATCGGCAACGCCTACTCCGACGAGATCCTGCACCGGGCGCGCCTGTCGCCGATGGCGCTCACCTCGCGCCTCGACGATGAGGAGGCGGATCGTCTCTTCTCCGCCACGCGCGACACCCTGACCGATTGGATCGCCCGCCTGCGCGAGGAGACCGGCTCCCGCTTCCCCGAAAAGGTGACCGCCTTCCGCCCCGGCATGGCGGTGCACGGCCGCTTCAAGGAACCCTGCCCCGCCTGCGGCACGGCGATCCAGCGCATCGTCTACGCCGAGAACGAGTGCAACTACTGCCCGCGCTGCCAGACCGAGGGGCGCCTGCTCGCCGACCGGGCGCTGTCGCGTCTCCTCAAGGACGACTGGCCGCGCACCATCGAAGATCTGGAGAAGGAGCGATGAGACGTTTCGGC
>DASYQE010000278.1:0-15469 GCA_036005805.1 Candidatus Polarisedimenticolia bacterium
CGGGCGATCACCTCCTGGAAGGTCTTCTCGGAGGTGCGCAGATCGCCGCGCGCCAGCTGGATGTCCCCGATGTTGTCGAGCGCGGTCAGGACGTTCAGTGCATCCCCGACTTCCTCGAAGGTTTTCCTGACGTCGCGGAACATGGCCTCGGCGCGATCGAGCTCGCCCTGGCTCTCCAGCAGGATGGCCATGTTGTTCTGCGCCGCGGCGAGCATGGATCGCGACCCGGTCTGGCGCGCCATGCGGATGGCCCGGTCGTAGATCGGCAGGGCCTCGTCCCGGCGGCCCTGCTGGGAGGTGAGATCCGCCAGGTGCCGCAGCGCGTCCGTGGCGCGCGCCCGGTTGCCGGCCGCCAGGAAGGTGTCGTAAGCCTCCTGGCAGGGGGCGAAGGCGTCGCCGGGATGATCGCTGTACTGCAGCGCCGCGCACTGCGCGACCTTGCCGTCCGCGTAGATCAGCTTCTGGCCGCGGGCGGCGGCCTTGCTCAACCCGCGCTGCAGCGGCGCTTCCGCGTCCGGCCCGCTCCGGTGGCTGATCTCCCTCGACTCCCAGAGATCGAGCCGCGCGTCATCTCCCGCCGGCGGACGCAGCCGGCGCAGCTGCGCGATCGTCTCGAGGGCCTCCTCGTACCGGCCGACCCGGTCGAGCATGGCGACGAGCCGGAGCCCGTACTCCAGGCTGTCGGGAAACAACGTGAGCAGGGCGCGCCAGGTCGCGACCGCCTTCTCGGGGTCGGCGAGGCTCTCGTAATAGGCGCCCTCGACCACCATGCGATCCGCCCGCGGCAGGTCGGCGGAGAGATCGAGCGCCGTCTTCGCCTCCTCGCGGCTCCTGGCGTCGTAGCCGAGCTGGCCCCACGCCTGGGCCAGCATCGAATGCGCCAGGGGGAACTTCGGATCGACGGCGATCGCCTGGAGGAGCAGATCCTTGGCCGCGAGCGCGTCGAATTCGCGCAGCTTCATCAAGCCCTGGGCGTAGAACCGGGCCGCTTCTCCGTTCGATGGCAGGGAGGCCAGGAGCGCCGGACGATCACTTTCGTTGACCGGGGGAATGCCGAGCCGGTCGCGCATCTGCCCGCCGAGACGCGAGACGATCGCGAACGGGTCCTCGACGCTTCCGGTCTCGGCGAGCTCGGCGACGATCTCGCCGGTCGCCGCGTCCTGCAGCCGCGCGTCCAGCCGGAGCTTGCGGCTGCCCGGCTCGCCGGCCACAGCGTACGACCCGAGCACCAGCCAGTCGCTGTTCAAGGCCGTGCCGATGCGCGAGGTCGTGGAGCGCCCGAGCGTGTCGCTCGCCGGCCAGGGCGACGAGGCGTTGAGGCTGGCGACCTCTTCGCCCGAAACGAGACGCAGGTTCTCGCCCGCCGCCAGCTCGGTGCTCAGCATCTGCGACAGGGCGGTGGACAGCCACGCGTCTTCGGAATTGCCGGAGTTGTTCTGGAAGCCGAGCACCGCGACCGAACGGCGAGCGGCGATCGGTTTCAGCTCTGCATGCGCGCTGTCGGGAGCCTTCGCCCGGCCCAGCCAGAGGGAAGCGGCGCCCAGGATCAAAAGGATGGCGAGGGCACCGAACAGGACGCCCGGCCGCCGGCGCGCAACGCCGGGCATGGGCGTGTCCTCGTGCGATCGGGAAATCCCGGGCGCGTCGGCCGGATCGGGAGCGGGCTCGGTCTTCGGGACCCGGGTGACCGGCGCGATGAAGCGATAGCCACGCTTGGGGACGGTTTCGATGAAGCGCGGCTGGTCCGGGTCGTCGCCCAGCGCGGCGCGCAGCCGCTTGAGGACCGCGTTGAGACTCCCGTCGAAATCGACGTAAGTCCCGTCCGGCCACAACCGTTGGCGCAACTCCTCACGGGTCACGATGTCGTTCGGGCGTTCCAGGAGGAGGGTCAGGACGAGGAACGGCTGGTCCTGCAGCCGGACCGGAACGCCCTTCCGCGTGACCGAGCGTGCGGCCAGATCCAGTTCGAAAAGTCCGAACCGCAGACTCTCTGACGGGATCCCCGGTCGATCCATGCAAGGCACCGCGCGCTTTTTGCCGAGTATAGCACCGGCGCGACGGGTCAGAAGTTCCGCCAAGTCGCTGCACCGGCGTCACTTCCCGGGTCAGAACCGTTTCAGCAGCATGTCCTTTGATGGCGCGACCCGTCTGGCGTATTCCGCTCGCGATGGGGAGCAAACCATGAGACACATGAACCACGGTCGCATCGCTCTGGCCTGTCTCGTCACGCTCGGGGCGCTCGTCCACCCGGCGGCATCGGACATCAAGGGGTCCAAGTGGATCCCCATGGGACCCGCTCCGGACTGGCAGTTCTTCCCCGGCGGGGAGACCGGCCGGGCCACGACCATCGCCATCAACCCGTTCAGCGGGCAGGACGTGTGGATTGGAACCGCGGGAGGAGGGGTGTGGCACTCCTCCGACGGCGGGGGCAGCTGGAGCCCCATGGCCGACGACCAGCCCTCGCTGGCGATCGGATCCATCACCCTCGCAGGGTGCAGCGCCGGCGGCGGCAGCACGCCCGCCCGCTGCGACACGGTCTATGTCGGCACCGGCGAGAACGCCATCCGCCGCGACACCTACTACGGCGCCGGCCTGCTGATCGGCTCCAACTCCGGAGTCGGCCCGATCGCCTGGACGCTTGTGAACGGCGCCCCGAAGTACGACTTCAAGTACGGCAACATCTACAACGTCGTGCTCGATCCCAGGACGTCGGGCGCGAGCCGGGTGATCTACATCACGCTCTCGAGCGGGGTCACCGCGTCCGCGAGCGAGACGACCGTCACCGCGCCCCACCCCAAAGGGGGATGGGGCATCTACAAGTCGGTCAACAACGGCGCCGACTGGAACCTCGTCTTCCCAGGCCGCCCGACCGATCTGGAGATCGACCCGAACAACCCGGACATCCTCTATGCGGGGATGCTCAACATCGGTCTCTTCAAGTCGATCGATGCCGGGGCGACCTGGTGTCCGCTGAACGCGGGCCTGTCGCAGCCGCCCGGGTGCACCAATTCCACCTTCAACAGCAAGCTGCCCAATCCCCTGACCACGCCTTTCGATCACGTGGAGATCGCGGTCGCTCCGAGTACGGCCGGCACCGGCGCGACCCACCTCTACGCCTCCTTCGGGAATTGTCCCGACCGGCTGCTCGCCGATTGCCAGCCCTCCATCTTCGAGTCGACGGACGGCGGAGCCACCTGGACCCTGAAGTACCAGGGGACGCAGAGTTCCTGGTACGACTCCAGCAAGTATCCTCCCTGCCCCGGCGGCTACACCCGCTACACGCACGCGCTGACCGCGGATCCCGCCACTCCGGGGACCCTCTGGCTCGGCGGAATCCTCCTCTGCAAGTCGACCGATGGCGGAGCCACCTGGGCCAGGTCGGACACGTCGAACTACGGCGACCCGTCGGCCCACATCGTCGGCACGTGCACGGGGATTTTCGAGAACCGCTGCCAGACCCACCCGGATCATCACGCCCTCGTCTACGCCCCGGGGGGCAACCAGGTCCTCTTCGACGCGAACGACGGAGGCGTCGCCATCTCGCGCGATGGCGGGAAGTTCTGGGGCACGAGCACCAAGGGACTCTCCGCGTTCGAGTTCCAGGCGATCACCGCGTCGGCGACCAGCCCCTACATCCTCGGCGGCACGCAGGACAACGGCGGCGTCCTCTGGCAGGGATCGAAGCAGTGGACGAACACCCAGTGCTGCGGTGACGGCGGCTTCCCGGTCATCGAGAAGAGCACGCCGTCCAACGCCTACATGACCAGCAACGTCGGCGCGGCCGCCAGCTCGGAGGTCCTGCCGATTCGCACCCTCAACGGCGGGACCTCGTGGCAGTTCCCGCCCTGGTGGTTCGGCTACGACTTCGCCATCAACAACTCCGAACCCCGGGCCCTCTATCCGCCGTTCTTCGAGGATCAGAACGACGTCCTGCAGTTCGCCACGACGCACCTCTGGAAGAGCGCCGATTTCTGCGGGAGCTGGGCGGCCGAGACTCCTGTCCCCGCGAGCCTGCAGCCCGAGCCGGAGATCATCTACGGCTCGGATGTGATCAGCGCCGCGGCCCTTGCGCCCACGAACGATCAGCACGCGTACATCGGGTATTACAGCGGCCGGATCTTCAGGACCACAGCACTCGGCTGCGGCGGCCCATCCTGCTTCCAGTGCGGCACGCTGACCGCCTCGGGGCAGTCGTGCGCACCTCTGCCCGGACCGGTCTCCTCGATCGCGGTCCATCCCACGAACGACCAGGTGGCCTACGCCACGGTGTCCGGGTTCTCGGCCGGCATCCACGTCTACGAGACCCTCGACGGCGGGCTCAACTGGGCGCAGGTGACCGGTTCCATGCCCGAGCTGAACGGAGTGCCGGCCAACGCGATCGCCATCGAGGCGTCGACCGCCTATCTGTGGCTCGGCACCGACACCGGGGTCTACCGGGGCACGACCGACGGGAAGTCATGGGCGCGGTTCAGCGACGGGATGCCGCGGGTGCCCGTCTACTCCTTCGCCCTCGATGCGGCGGGAGCCGGGATCGTCGCCGCGACCCACGGTCGCGGCGCGTACCAGCTGACCACGACCTACCTGACCCAGAAGGTGGCCGGTCCCATCCACAAGATGGTCCTGGACCAGCCGGTGCTGGGTGGCGGCTTCCGTCCCAACCAGGGGTGCGGCATGCGTCTGATCCGGGAGGACGGGACGGTGTGCGCGTCGGGCTCGACCGATGCGCTGGGCGGAGTCATCTCGACCGACGCCGGGGGCGACCTGGTGTCGAACAAGGCCGGCTTCTTCGCCGACATGCCGTACGTCTGGGCCTGCGGCCAGGGGAAGTGTCTCGGGTCCGGCGTCCTTGGCTGCAACCTCGCCGCCAATCCCCTGGCCACCGTGGAAGTGACCTGCGGAGCGCAGGTGATCACCCGGGTCGTGAAGCAACCCGGCCCGATCGGCACCGACCCCACCAGCAGCACCTTCACGCTGCGCCGGACAACACCGGCGGTCGGCGGCTTCTTCCAGCTCCTCCCGGCCGTGCAATCGAGTGACGGGGCGACCCGCCTTCTCTGTTCGGTTCCGGTGCCCTTCGCGCCGGGCGACACCAAGAGCGCCGTTCTGCAGAACGCCGTCGCGTCGATCACGAACGATCCCACCTGCCGCGCGGCGGGCGTCGGCGCGGAGTACCTGCCCGGATCCGGGCCGGAGGTGGAGGACGGGTTCCCCATCAACGATGCGCTCCACCTGGTCGCGCCGTCGTTGTCCGGCAACGAGCTCTTCGCCGCGGTGCGCTCCGATCCCGGCGCGGGGACCGGGATCTGCTTCGACGCGGCGGGGCTGGAGATCCCGATGCTCGGAGAGCTCCACGAAATGAAGGTCCATTTCACCACTCCGCCGGGCGGCGCGGCGGGCGGCACGCTGACCCTCACGGAGCGATCGACCCTCGGCGATTGCTCGATCACCATTCCGACGCCGTCCGGCGCCACCCCCGCGGCGCTCGCGGCCGCGGTCGCCGCCGCGTTCCAGGCGGGCGGCATCCCGGGGCCCAATCCCGACTGCCCCGCGAACGCCAATCCCCGTGATGTCACGGCGAGCGGCGGCGCCGTGCGCACCGCGATGGCGAGCGAGATCGAGGTCTGCTCCGCCGACCCGGCCGTCGGGGTGCAGGTGGCGCCGCAGGAGATCTGCTTCTCGAACGCCGATTGCGACGACGGCAATCCCTGCACTCAGGACGTCTGTCTCCCCGCCAGCGGGCAGTGCCAGTCGACGCCGGTTCCGAACGGGCAGGCCTGCGACGACGGCAACCCGTGCACGACCGGCAACACGTGCCAGAGCGGCCAGTGCGGCGTCGCCGTCGTGTGCGGCGGCGGAAGCGCCTGCGCGCCGGCCGTGTGCGACCCGGCGACCGGGGGCTGCGTCGCGCAGCCGAAGGTCTGCGACGACGGCA
This sequence comes from Candidatus Polarisedimenticolia bacterium, assembly GCA_036005805.1. Taxonomy (GTDB): domain Bacteria; phylum Acidobacteriota; class Polarisedimenticolia; order Gp22-AA2; family Gp22-AA2; genus DASRAU01. The sequence continues at coordinate 5,933 of DASYQE010000278.1, forward strand.
ACCCGTGCACCACCGACGCCTGCGATGAGGCGACCGGAGGGTGCACCTTCACGCCCACCACCGGTTCGTCCTGCGACGACGGCAATCTCTGCACGGTCAATGACGCCTGCATCCTCATCCCCGGCACCGCCGTGCCGATCTGCCAGGGCAACTTCAAGTGCGAGGACGGCGACGCGTGCACGACGGATCATTGCGACCAGGCGACCGGCGCCTGCTCGAACCCTCCGATCCAGTGCGATGACGGGAATGCCTGCACGTCGGACACCTGCTCCGGCGGGACGTGTGTCTCGACGCCCCTGCCGGCGGGTTCCGTGTGCGACGACGCCAACGCCTGCACGACCGGCGGCGTCTGCCAGCCCGATCCCTTCACCGGCGCGCCGACGTGCACCTCGCAGCCGGTACACTGCGACGACGGCGACGCCTGCACGGCCGACACCTGCGATCCGACGACCGGCGGCTGTCTGCACTCACAGGCCGCGCCGGGAGAGGTGCCGCCGCCGCTCCAGTTCACCAGCCAGAGCTCGTTCAACTGGCCGGCCGTCCCCGGGGCGGCCTTCTACAACACGTACCGCGGCACCATTCCGGCCAACATGATGGGCCACCGGCCGCCCGCCGCGCCGCTCTACGACCAGGGCTGCTTCGAATACGGTGACGCGCACGCCGACGGGATGCAGGTCTCGATCGATGCCGCGACGCCGGCCCTGGGGACGGGGTTCTACTACCTCGTCTCGGAGCAGACCGAATGCGGCGAGGGGAGGCTCGGCAGCGATTCCAACACCACGCCGATCCCCAACACCGCGCCGTGCTCCAACCCGGCGCCGCCGCGACTGCAGATCGTCAAGACGCATTCCGGCAATTTCCAGCAGGGGCAGCAGGGTGCCGTGTACCAGGTGGTCGTCTCGAACGCCGGCACCGGGCCCACCTACGGGGTCGTGACCATGAGCGAGAGCGCGCCCTCCGGGCTGACGCTGGTCGCGATGTCGGGAGCCGGTTGGAACTGTCCGCCGAACGGCACGACCTGCGATCGCGGCGATGTGCTCGCGTCGGGAGCCGCCTACCCGCCGATCCAGGTGACGGTGAACGTGGCGGCGAACGCCGGCAGCCCGCAAGTGAACCAGGTCACCGCCTCCGGCGGGGGATCGGCCCTGGCGACCGCGAACGACCCGACGACCATCGACGTCGTCGCGCCGGCGCTCGCGATCGTCAAGAGCCACAGCGGGCATTTCCACCGCAGCCAGACGGGCGCCGCCTACACGGTGACCGTGTCGAACACTGGCAACGCCCCGACCAGCGGCACCGTGACCGTGACCGACAACGCGCCGGTCGGCTTCACCAACGTCGCGATGTCCGGCACGGGGTGGACCTGTCCGTCACCCGGCAGCACCTGCACCCGCAGTGACGCCCTCGCCGCCGGCGCCTCGTGGCCCGACCTCACGGTCACCGTCGACGTGGCGCCCGACTGTCCGCTTCCTTCTGTGACCAACCAGGTGTCGGCCTCGGGCGGCGGCTCGGCCGGCGTCGCGACGGCGAGCGATCCGACGACCATCGACTATCCGCTCCTCGCGCTGCTCAAGCATCACACCGGGAACTTCGTCCAGGGGCAGCAGGGTGCGATCTACCTCCTCACCCTGCAGAACCAGGGCTTCGGGCCGTCCACCGGGACGATCACCGTGACCGAGGTCACCCCCTCGGGGCTGACGCTGGTCTCGATGGCGGGTCCCGGCTGGGCCTGTCCGACGGCGCCGGGGAACACCTGCACGCGCAGCGACTCGCTGGCGTCCACGGCCTTCTTCCCGGACATCACGGTGACGATGAACGTGGCGCCCGCCGCGCCGTCCTCGATCATGAACGAGGCCGACGTGACCGGAGGCGGAAGTGTCGGCACCGGTCACGCCTTCGACCCCACGAACATCGACACCGGCCGCGTCGTCCTCGGGATCGTCAAGACGCACGCCGGCGACTTCGTCCAGGGCCAGCAGAACGCGACCTACACGCTCACCGTCTCGAACGGCGGCAACGTGGCGACCAGCGGCACCGTCACGGTGACCGAGAACGCGCCGTCGGGGCTGACGCTCGTCTCGATGGCGGGGACCGGGTGGACCTGTCCTTCGCCCGGCAACGCCTGCACGCGGAGCGACGCGCTGGCGCCCGGCGCCTCCTGGCCCGATATCACGGTGACGGTGAACGTGGCGGTCAACGCGTCATCGCCGCTCACCAACCAGGCGGCCGCGACCGGGGGCGGCGACGGCACGCTGCACACCGCGAACGACCCGACCAACGTCCTTCCGGGACCTCCGGTCCTGGCGGTCACCAAGACCCACAACGGCAACTTCTCGCAGGGTCAGACCAACGCGCAATACAAGGTCACGGTCTCCAACGTGGGGTCGCAGCCGACCATCGGGCCGCTGACCGTCGACGAGATGCCGCCACCAGGACTGTCCGTGGTCTCGCTCGCCGGCACGGGATGGACCTGCGGAGGCATCCATTGCAGCCGGACCGATCCCCTGCCGCCGGGGTCGAGCTATCCGGTGATCACCGTGACGGTGTCCGTGTCACCGACGGCGACCTCGCCCCTTGTCAACCAGGTTCAGGCGAATGGGGGCGGGTCGCCGCCGGCGATGGCCACCGACTCGACGACGATCATCGCGGCGGGCGTGCCGTCGCTGAGCATCGTCAAGACGCACAGCGGGAATTTCTTCCGGGGTCAGCTGAATGCGACGTACACGCTGACCGTCTCGAACAACATCGGCGCCGGGACGACGGCCGGGACGGTGAGCGTCCAGGAGCTGCCGCCGCCGGGTCTGCAGCCGGTTTCCATGTCGGGAACGGGGTGGACCTGCAATCCGACCAGTTGCACGCGCATCACGACCCTCGCGCCCGGGGCGTCCTATCCGTCCATCACGGTCATGGTGAACGTCGATCCCGGCGCGCCATCGCAGGTTGTGAACCAGGCGAGGGTGTCGGGCGGCGGTGCAGCGCCCGTCACCACGACCGACCCGACCATCGTCACCGCCGCGCCTTAGTCCGGGACCATCCCGGATCGGCCCGGTCCGCGCTAGAGTGCCGGTTTCGGCGGCCCTCGAGGGCCACCTTCCGGCCAAAGCGAGGACCACGACGTGCCGATCATCGACCGCCGCCTGACCGCCATCGCCGTTTTCCTGGCGGCGACAGTCGCCGCCTATGCGGGTCCATCGGATCCGGACACGCCCGAGCCCGGCTCGGTCGAGGCGATCGCGCGCTTCACGACCGAGCCCCGGTTCCTCAGCCCCTGGGTGGCGTACGTTCCGGCCTCGGCGACGGTCCCTTCGCCCCTGAAGTTCCTCGGCTACCACGTCGGCGCGCCGGGCGAGCTGAGCCACGTGAAGCAGATCCAGGGGTACGCGCGCGCCCTCGCCGACGCCTCGCCGCGCGTGCGGGTGCAGAAGATCGGCGCGACCGAAGAGGGCCGCGACATCCTCTTGATCGTCATCGCCGACGAGGACGGCATCCGCGACCTCGATCGCCTCAAGGCGGCGACCGCGGCGCTGGCCGACCCGCGCCGAACGACGCCCGGGCAGGCCGAAACGCTCATCGCCACGGCGCGGCCGTTCTACTACTTCAACTGCGGGCTGCACGCCGACGAGACCGGCAGCGGCGAGATGTGCATGGAGCTGGCCTACCGCCTGGCGGTCTCCGAGCAGCCGATGATCCGGGACATCCGCAGGAACGTCGTCGTGCTGATCAACCCGATCGCCGAGCCGGACGGGCGTGACAAGGTGGCGGACTGGTTCCACCAGTACCTCAAGGGAAAGACCGACTTCGACACCCTGCCGCGCATGTCGCCGCCGTACTGGAACAAGTACGTCTACGTGGACATCAACCGCGACTCGCACCAGCAGGCGTTCGGCGTGACGCGCGCCGTGCACGCGATGTTCCACGAGTTCCATCCGCAAGTCATCCACGACCTGCACGAGTCGATCGCGCTGCTGCAGACCTGGAATGGCACGGGCCCGTACAACCCGAACATCGACCCCATCGTCACCAGCCAGTTCCTCGAGATGAGCCTGCACGAGATGACGACGATGACCGCCATGGGGATGCCCGGCGTCTGGACCTGGGATTTCGGCGAAGGGTTCGGGATGCACTTCCTCGACTCGGTCGCCATGAACCACAACGCCGTCGGCCGCGGCTACGAGACCTTCGGCAACGGTTCCCCGGAGACGTTCCACCGGACGCTGGGAGAGGGAGGCGGCGAGCAGGAGTCCTACATGACCCGCGAGTGGTTCCGGCCGGTGCCGCCGCCGACATCGTTCGACTGGTCGATGCGCGACAACACCAACTACATGGAGACCGGGTGCCTATCGATCCTCGACTGGAGCGCCCGGCACGCGAAGGAGCTGCTGCGCCACTTCGCCACGACGTCGCGCAACTCGTGGCGCAAGGGGATCGATGCGGCGCCGTACGCCTTCATCGTTCCCGAGGACCAGCCGGACCGGCTGCGCGTTGCCGGGATGATCAACCGCCTGCGTGACCAGCGCATCGAGGTCGGGAGGCTGAAAGCCGACGTGACGCTGGCGGAGGGGAAGTTCGCGCGCGGCGCGTACATCGTGAAGCTCGACCAGCCGTACCGCAACTACGCCGTGGACCTGCTCACGCCGCAGGCGTTTCCCGCCGACAGCCCGAACCTGCCGTATGACGACGTGTCGTGGGCGCTGCCGGTCGGCTTCGGCGTGAAAGCGGTCGCCATCGCCGACGCGCGGGTGAAGTCGGTTTCCGCCGATCCGCTGACGGCCGACGCCGCGCCGCGCGGCTCGGTGAACGGCGACGGCGCCGTGTACCTGCTGGCCGACACCGGGCAGGAGGCGCTGCTGGCGGCCCGGGCCCGCCTCGCTTCGTTCGACGTCGAGATCGCCGAGAAGGCGTTCTCGAGCGGCGGTGTGGACTATCCGGCGGGCTCCTGGATCGTGGCGCGCAAGGAAGGAGTGCGTCGCGCGCTCGAAGACACCGCGGGGGAGCTGGCGCTGGATTTCCGCGGCGCGGCGGCGCCCGACGTGGCGCGCCACGCCGCGCCGATGCCGCGGCTCGGCCTGTTCGTCCCGTGGGCCGACACCGACATGATGGGCTGGGTCCGACTGATCCTCGATCGCGCCAAAGTGCCGTACACCTACCTGCGTGACGAAGACATCCGCGCCGGCAACCTGAAGGACAAGGTGGACGTCATCGTCTACGGCCCGTTCTCGCGGCTGGAACTGCCGGGCCAGATCCACGGCATCGCGCCGACCGCGGGACCGATGCCGTTCCGCAAGAGCGCGGAATTCCCGAGCCTTGGCTCACCGGTCGCGTCGGACGACATCACCGGCGGTCCCGGCTACGTCGGTCTCGAGGCGCTGCAGAAGTTCGTCGAGAACGGCGGCGTCTTCCTCACGCTCGGCGGCGGCTCGAGCCTGGTGCTCGACTCGGGCTTCGTGCGCGGCATGCGCCGCGCCGCCGACGGGACCGCGTTCACCCCGGGGACCGAGCTGCGCCTGCACAATGAGAAGCCCGGGAATCCTCTCTGGTACGGCTACGGCGCCGACGTGTCGGTGTTCCGCATCAACCAGCACGTCTACGACCTGCCACTGCGCTGGGACACGATGGCCTACTGCACCTCGTGTCTCGTGGGTCCGATCGATCGCGGCCCCGTCGTCGCCACGTGGGGCGGTGGCCCCAGCTCGATGGTCGTCAGCGGCGGCATGCGCGGCGAGAAGGCGCTCGAGGGGCGGCCCGCCATCTTCGATTTCCCGCTCGGCCGCGGGCGCATCGTCGCCTACAACTTCAGCCCGATCCACCGCGACATGAACCGCTCCGACCACCGCTTCCTCTGGAACGCCATCCTGAACTGGGGCGCGCTCGTGCCATCCGAACCGAAGCGCTGACGACCGCACCGGGAGCCCCGAGCGCGTCGCTGAGTTTCCGCTGAAGAGACGCCGGGTCTGCCCCCCGACGTCCGGACCGTGCCGTTCTTTCGTTTTCGTATCCCCCCCCTCTCCGGCTTCGACGTATATTCCAGCCGCCCCGTCGAATCAGAAGGAAGAAAAAGCATGCGACCGACCCCCCGTGCGATTCGCCCCCTGGTTTGGGTCCTCCTCGCGATGGCCTCACTGGCCGGACCAGCAGGGGGGGCCGTCCCGGAACCTGTGCCGGTGCGACGGAATACTCCCCCCGGTCTCGAGGAAGCGTCTTTCCTGCGCCGGGAGGATCCGGGATTGCCGATCGTCGTGACCCTCGCGCTCGACTTGCGCGACCGCGCCGGCGCGGAGGCCTTGACCGCGGCGCAGCACGACCCGCGGTCTCCCCTCTACAACAAGTGGATCCTTCCCGAGGAGTTCCAGGCGCGCTTCGGTCCACGTCCCGAGGACGTGCAGGCGGCCGCCGACTTCCTCCTCTCGCGCGGCTTCACCGACATCGAGATGCCGGCGGCGCGCATCGTTTCGGCGCGAGGCACCGTCGGCCTGGCCGAAACGGCGTTCAAGGTCGCCATCAACGCCTACGCCCATGGGGGGCGGGAGGTGTATGCCAACGACGGCGATCCGCTCCTGCCGCCGGAGCTGGCCGGAAAGGTGGTCCGTGTCGGGGGGTTGGATTCGCTGACGGTGCGCAAGCCTTCCTACGTCTTCAGCGGCAACCCCTATTACACGCACCGCGACTGGGCCAACGCCTACAACCAGATCGCGAGTTTCGACGCGGGATTCAAGGCGGAGCCCGGCGTCACCATCGCGATCGCCGGCGCGTACCAGGTCGAGACGCCGCTGCTCAACGACATCTTCACCCGGGAAGGGGGGGCGGCGCAGGGTTACAACACCTGGTCCGACGGTGCCTCGGGACCGCGCACCGTGTTCCAGGGGACGAACGGTCCGGCCGACAATCCGCCCGGCACGTGCGTGGTCAAGGCCTCGGTCCAGGGATCGAAGGGCTGCACTCTGCAGAACGGGACGAACGGCGACTCTCTCGAGGCGCAGCTCGATTCGGTCATGATCAGCAGCACCGCGAACGACGCCCATCTCGTCAACTACATGGTGAACAACCTCCTGGTCGACTCGTTCACCGTCATGTACCAGTTCATCGCCGACCAGGCGGCGGACATCAAGGTGGTGTCCTCCTCCTGGGGCCTCTGTGTCGGACAGACCCCCGACACGACGATCGCCAACGACGAGGCCGCCTTCCTGCAGGCGGACGCCGCCGGCCAGGCGTGGTTTCTCTCGAGCGGCGACCGCGGATCGAACGACTGCGGCGGCTCTCCGAACCCCGACACGGAATGGCCCGCTTCCTCCGCGCACGTCACCGGAGCCGGGGGGAGCGACATGGACGACAACTTCGGTGCGGACGGCTTCAACGCCGGCTACGCTCCGGAGATCGGCTGCAGCGACGGCGGCGGCGGGGTGCCGTCGAAGTCGGGCTCCCTCTACGACCGGCCGGCGTGGCAGACGGGGCCGGGCGTCCCGGCCGGCACCAAGCGGGTGGTCCCGGACATCAGCGCGCACTACGGACAGTGCGGCGGATCCACCAGGGCGGCGTACGCGGTGACACTCGGGTCGTTCATCTACCAGACGAGCGGGACGAGCGCGGTGGCGCCGATGTGGGCCGGCGCCTGGGCGGTCGGCAACCAGATCGTGGGCCAGAGCATGGGACACGCGGCGCCGCTGCTCTACCGCATCCTGCGCAGCGAAGCGGGCACGAGCTATGCGCAGTCGTTCCATGACATCACGTCCGGCAGCAACGGCGCCTTCACGGCCGGCCCCGGATACGACCCGGTCACCGGCATCGGCACGCCCGACTGGGGCGGGCTGTACGCCAGCCTGCAAACCCTCTTCTCCCCGTCCACGGGGGACCTGCAGGGGATGGTCGCGGACGCCTCCACGAGCGCTCCGATCGCGGGCGCGCAGGTGACGACCTCGGGAGCCGCGTCCAACGCGACGACCACCGACGGTGCCGGCCACTACGTCTTCGCCGGACTTCCGGGCGGCGTCTACGACGTCACCGTGACCGCGCCCGGATACACCGTCGCCACCGCGAGCGGCGTCGTGGTCGCCGGCGGAGCGACGACCACGCAGAACTTCGCGCTCACGGCGGCTCCACCGGCCGGGTGTCTCGTCGACACGACCCAGGGAGACTTCCAGTCGGGCGTGCCGACGGGGCTGGATCTGACCTCGAGCCCGGGAGACGTGAAGCTCGCCATCGCCTCGGGCGGCACGGAGACGCTCGACCAGCAGAACATCAACGTCGGCTCGACCGGCAACACCATCACCACGACGAGCTGGCAGGCGCAGACCTTCGTCCCCGCCCTGGCCGGCACGCTGACCCGCGCCGACCTGGACCTGTTCTGCAGCGGTTGCAGCGGTGCCTCTCCGGACATCACGGTGGAGGTCCGGACGACGAGCGGCGGGCTGCCCACGTCCACCGTGCTGGCCACGTCGACCATCGCCGGCTTCACGGACGCCGCCGCAACATTCCATACGGCGACGTTCGGCGCCCCGGCGACGCTCGCGAGCGGGACGACCTACGCCATCGTGCTGCGGTTGACGACGAACCGGGCGACGGGAAACTACGCCGCCCTGCGCAGCAACAACAACCAGTACGCCGGCGGGTCCCAGGTGGTCTCGACCAACAGCGGAGTCTCCTGGGCCAGCCAGGGGACCGATCTGGGGTTCAAGACGTTCATGACGACGTCAGTCGTTTATGGGTCCGCGGGGGACCTGGTCTCCCGGGTGCGCGATGCCAATCCCGCCGCGGGCGCCACGCCCCACTGGACCTCGCTGGCGTGGACGGCGACGACGCCGGCGGGCACCTCCGTGCGTTTCCAGGCGGCGGCGAGCAACAGCCTCGCGGGGCCGTTCGCGTTCATCGGACCCGACGGCACCTCGGCCACCTTCTTCACCACGAGCCCGGCGAGCCTCTCCGGCGCGCTGTTCAGCGGCCGGTACTTGAAGTACCGGGCCTTCCTGGGCACCACGGTCGGCGCGGTGACCCCGATCCTTTCGGATGTCACGGCCTGTTACGACAACAGCTGCGGATCGCCGCCGGCGGAGGTCACTCCGGTCCTCTTCTCGAGCCAGACGGTCTTCGGCTGGCCGGTCCCGGGTTCCGGCGCGCATGGGAACTCGTACCGGGGAACGATTCCGGCAGGTCTGCTCGGGAGCCGCAGTCCGGCGGCTCGGTACGATCAGATCTGCTACGAGAGCGCGGACGCGCTCGCCGACGGGTCCACGGCCTCCACCGACGCGTCCACGCCGCCGCCGGGGACTGCCTTCTACTACCTCGTCACCGAAGAGGGGGCCTGCGGGGAGGGCCCCCTGGGCTTCGACTCGTCGAGCCAGGCAATCCCGAACACGTCCCCCTGTCCGACGCCTCCCTGATGTTCATCGTCGAACTGACCTACAGGGCCCCGCTCGCGGAGATCGACGCGAAGATGCGCCCCCACGTGGCGTTCCTCGACAAGTACTACGCGGCGGGGAACTTCCTGATGTCCGGCCGGCAGATCCCGCGGACGGGAGGAATCATCGTGGCCCTGGCCGAATCGCG
>DASYQE010000279.1:0-6089 GCA_036005805.1 Candidatus Polarisedimenticolia bacterium
GCATGGCCGAAATCCACTGGACGAAGGACGTCGACGCGGCGCTGAAGCAGGCGAAGGAGACCGGCAAGCCGGTGCTCCTCGATTTCAGCGCCGCCCCGATGTGAGGCGGCTGCGCTCGGCTGGAAGCCGAGGTCTACCCGAACCCGAAAGTCGCTGAAAGCGTCGCCTCCCGTTTCATCCCTGTCAAAGCCCACATCAAGGAACAGAAAGAGACCTTCGATCGGTTCAACGCGCCCTGGACGCCGACACAGCTCATCCTGGATTCCGAAGGGGTCGAGCGGCACCGCATCGAGGGGTTCCTGCCCGCCGAGGACTTCCTCGCCCAGCTGAACCTGGGGATGGGCAAGCTGAACTTCCAGCACAAGCGCTTCGCCGAGGCGGAGAGGATCCTGCGCTCGATCTGCGACGACTCGCCGAAGTCGGGAGCGGCGCCCGAAGCCTGCTACTGGGCCGGCGTCGCCGCCTACAAGGACACCAACGACCCGAAGCACCTGGGCGCGACGGGGAAGCTCCTGAAGGAGCGCTACCCCGACAGCGAATGGGCCCGCAAGGGATCGGTCTGGGGCTAGGAGCCTGTCCTAGCGGGCGATGAGGTCCATCTCCATCGCCGCACCGAGCGGCAGCGCCTTCACGGCGACGGTGGTGCGCGCCGGATACGGCTTCTGGAAGTAGCGCGTGTAAACGGCGTTCATCGCCTGGAAATCCCCCATGTCGGCGAGGAACACGCGCACCTGGATGACGTTGGAAAATGTCCGGCCACCGGCGGAAAGGACCGCTTCGACGTTCTTCAGGAGCTGCTCGGCCTGCCGGGTGATGTCGCCTTCGACGAGCCGGCCAGTCGAAGGGTCCTGCCCGACCTGGCCGCTCAGGTAGAGCCACCCGTCGATCTCCACCGCCGGCGAGAACGGTCCTCCCGCGGGCGCGATCTTGTCCGTCGTCACGATGCGCTTGTCCATCCGCTCCTCCGTTCCTAATCGAACCGCGCCGGGATCGAGCCCGCGCGGAGCCTGGGTCCTGAACTCCACCGCCGTGGTGTTGCCGCCGCAGACGACGACGCCGACGCGCTCACCCTCGCGCGGTCGATAGCCGCCGGAGAGCACCGCCGCAAGCGCCGCCGCCCCGCCGGGTTCGGCGACCACGCGCAGCACGCGCCACAAGGACTCCTGTGCCTGCCGGATGGCGTCGTCGGAGACGAGCACCATCCGCTCGACCGAGCCCCGGGCGATCGGGAACATCAGGTCGCCGACACGGCGCGCCCCGAGGGAGTCGGCGGCGATGCCGGCGACGTCCGCATCGACCGGCCGACCCGCTTCGAGCGCGCGGGCCAAAGTCGGCGCCTGCTCCGGCTCGACCCCGATGATCCTCGGGCCGCGGCCGGCGTACCAGGCGGCCACGCCGCCGATGAAGCCTCCGCCACCCACCGCGATGAGCAACGCATCGAGATCGGGCGCCTGCTCCTCCAGCTCGAGGCCGAGCGTTCCCTGTCCGAGCAGCGTCTCGGGCTGATCGTAGGCGTGGATCGAGACGGCGCCCGAGGAAGCGACCCAGCGCTCGCACTCGGCGAGGGCGTCCGCGTAGCGATCGCCGTGCACCACGAGGGCGGCGCCGTGGTCGCGGATCTGCCGGATCTTCGCCGGCGAGGCGACGGTCGGCACGAAGATCCGCGCCGGGATGCCGAGCCGCTTCGCGGCGAACGCCACGGCGGCGCCGTGGTTGCCTCCCGACGCGGCGGCGACGCCCGCCGCCGGAATCGGGCGCGCCAGCAGGTTGGCGAACGCGCCGCGCGCCTTGAACGAGCCGGCGTGCTGCAACAGCTCCAGCTTCAGGACCAGCCGCGCCTTCGTCTCCAGGCCGAAGTCGGCCGCGTCCGCCTCGACGACCGGCGTGCGGCGGATGTGCGGAGCGATGAGCCCGTGGATCTCGCGGATGTCCTTCCTGTCGATCGCCCGCGACATGCGCTCTCCCGATGGCCCGACATCTTAGCCGAGCAGGCCGATTCGGCGGGCCGCGCGGCGCCCGGTAGAATGCCGGCCATGGCGTGGGACGGCGAAGAGGAGCTGCGCGAGCACGACGCCGAGACCGGCGCGTGGATCGTCATCGCGATCCACTCGACGCGGCTGGGTCCCGCCGTGGGGGGGACGCGCATGAAGCCCTACGCCTCCCCCGAGGAGGCGGAGACCGACGCACGCCGGCTGTCGGCCGCGATGACGCTCAAGATGGCGGCGTCCGGGATGCCCTGGGGCGGCGGCAAGGCGGTCCTCGCCGTCCCACCCGGCCTCACTCCCGACGCGCGGCGCGGGTTGCTGCACCGCTATGGCCGGATCGTCGCGTCGCTCGGCGGTCGCTATCACACCGCGCCGGACGTCGGCACGACGTCGGACGACATGGATCGGATCCGCGAAGCCGCCGGCCCCCTGGTCTTCGGCTGCACCGAGGCGAACGGCGGCTCGGGCCCGTCCGGACCGGCGACCGCGCTCGGAGTGCACGCGGCGATTCGCGTCACCTGCGAGGAGGCGTTCGGGTCGGCCGCGCTCGCCGGCCGCGCCGTGCTCGTCCAGGGGGCGGGCAGCGTCGGTGGCGCGCTCATCGAGCGACTGGTCGCCGATGGTGCGCGCGTCTCGTGCAGCGATGTCCTCCCCGACGCCGCCCGGCGCTTCAGCGAGCGCGGCGTTGCCTGTGTCGAAGCGGCGTCGGTCATCGGCGCGCCGTGCGAGGTCTTCAGCCCGTGCGCGCTGGGGGGCGTCCTGACCGCCGAGGCGGTGCCGCGCCTCCGCTGCCGCGCGGTGGCCGGCGGCGCCAACAACCAGCTCGCCGACGAAGCCGCGGCCGAAGCGCTTGCAGCCCGCGGCATCCTCTATGCCCCCGATTTCATCGCGAACTCGGGCGGCGCCTGCTCCGGGATCCACATGGAAGCGGACGGCTGGTCCCGCGAGCGCGCCGAGCGCGACGTCGAGGAGCGCGTCTCGACCTCGCTGCGCGCCGTCTTCGCCCTCGCCCGCGAGCGGCGCATCACGACCGATGCGGCCGCGCGCGAGATCGCCCGCCGCCGCCTCGACGGCCGCGACGCCCGGGCCTGATCGATTGCAGAAGGAGGGAGCCATGTCCACCGATCCATTCGCCCAGTTCAAGGTCATGCAGCGCGAAGGCTGGAGCCATTTCGCGCCGCTCGAAGCGTTCACGACGATGCCGGCGGCCGCGCTCGTCCGCTATGCCGGCATTCGCGGCGGACAGACGGTCCTCGACGTCGCCTGCGGCACCGGACCGGTCGCGGTGACGGCGGCGCGGGCGGGAGCCAAGGTGTGCGCTCTCGACCTGACGCCGGCCCTGCTCGAGCACGGCCGTCGCAACGCGAAGACGGCCGGAGTGGAGGTCGAATTCACCGAGGGGGACGCGGAGGCGCTTCCTTACCCCGACACGATGTTCGACGTGGTGGTGAGCCAGTTCGGCCACATGTTCGCACCCCGTCCCGACAAGGCGATCGGGGAGATGCTGCGGGTGCTCCGGCCGGGGGGACGAATCGCGTTCTCCACCTGGCCGCACGACCAGTTCGTGGCGCGTGCGTTCGCGCTGACCGGCCGGTACGCGCCGCCGCCCCCTCCCGGATCCGCGCCGCCTTCGTCGTGGGGCGATCCCAACGTCGTGACCGAGCGCCTGGGGTCCGCGGTGAAGGATCTCCAGTTCGACCGCGACCTGATGCTCTTCCCCTGCCTCAGCCCGCAGCACTACCGGCAGAACGTCGAAGCGACCGCGGGGCCGGTGATCAAGCTGGTCGCAGCGCTCGCCTCCGATCCCGCCCGTCTGCAGGCGTACCGGTCGGAGGTCGAGGCGCTGGCCAGTCTCTGGTTCGCCGACAACGCCGTGCGCCAGCACTACCTGATGACCCGGGCGACGAAGCTCTAGCGACCCCGTTCCGATGCATCGTCACGCGGCGGCGGCGACCGCCTGCGAGGCGACGATCGGCGCCAGGGCCAGGTTGACCTTCTCCCGCTGGGCGGGAGTGGTGACAGCCAGGAACAGCTCCTCGAAGCGCGGGTGCGTGACCCCGCTCAGGATGAACGTCCAGCGCTTGGCGCGCAGGATCTCGCGGCCGACCTCATCGCGCCGCGCGGCGTCGAGCCCCTGACCCCGGAGCCGCTCGAAGTTCAGGAGGTCGAGGCGCGCCTGCTCCTGGAGCAGCCCATCCACGCCCCCGACCAGCTCGATGAGATGATCGATCGCCGTCTCCTTCTCGGCGTCGGTCATGCCGCCGAAGGCGCGCAGCGTCTCGAGGTGGTCCATCTTCGCGTGCTGCGCCTCCTCCTGCCAGTGGGCGCGGAAGACGCGCCTGGTCAACGGATCGAGCCCGTCGTCGTCGCGCATGGCGTCCTTGAAGTGCAGCTGCGTGAACCACTCGATCGCCGCGGTCAGGAGGAGCATCGCCCCGGTGCTCTTCGACAGGACGAACTGCGCCGTCTCGGTCGCGCCGCCGACGAGGGCGGTCTCGAACCCGAGCGCGTCGTCCACCATGCGGCGCACCTGGCGGAAGAGGTTCATGTGCTTGACCTCCTCGGCGGCGAAGTTGGTCAGCGCGTCGAAGGCGTCCCGCTCGACCAGTTCGTGGTCCTTCGCGAGCGTGAGCATCTTCGGAGCGATGAACTCTTCCACGTAGCCGAACAGGTGCGCGTAGGCAGCCATCTCGACCTGCGAGAGCCGCCGGCGGTCTTGCTCGTCCATCCAGGTGAGCCGAGCGGTCGCGGACAGGGCGGGAGGCAACCAGCGGCGCGCCGGGTCGAAGGCCCGATCCCCCAGGACGTCCTCGATCCTCCAGTTCACGGCGTAGGCGTTCTTGAGGCTGTCGGCGTAAGAGTAGGTGCTCATCGTGTCGTCTCCTTTCTTCCGGTTCGCCCGGCTGACCAGTTTCAGAACGATAAGTGACAAACCGGACGATACGATGCGATAACTGACATGTCAAGAACTTTTTAGAACGATACGTGAAAAACGTGGTATATTCCCTACTGCATTGGAAACAAAAGCCTTGAGGTGGGTGCCGTGGGCCGACCGAAGACCTGGGAACGTTCAGACGTCCTGAGAAAGGCCGCCCGGCTCTTCTGGGAAAAGGGCTTCGAGGGGGCGCACCTCCAGGAGCTGGTGGATGTGACGGGCCTGAACCGGTTCGCCCTCTACAAGGAGTTCGGTGGAAAAGAAGGCCTCTTCCACGAGGCGCTTCAGTCCTACATCAGCGACCTCGCCGAGCTGACGAGCTTCTTGGGCCGCGAGCCGCTCGGGCTCGAGAACATCCGGGACTTCTTCCGGGCGTCCGATGCGTACAACTTCCACCACGGCTGCTTCGTCCTGAATACGGTGCGCGAGAAGTCGCTCGTGAATGAGGACACCTGGTCCACGACGCGCGGCTTCGTCCTCGGAGGCGAGAAGGCGCTTCGCCTGAATCTCGACGCGGCGATGGATCGCCGGCAGATTCCGGCCGGGACCGACACCGAAGGGCTGGCTCGGTTCCTGGTCTCTTTGGAGATCGGCCTCATCACTTACGGCGTCGTGGCTCAGGACCGCACCGACCGGGGTCGCGCCCTGGCTTTCCTCGATACCGTCCTCCGCTGAGACGCTGCCGCGTGTGGCGCGTCGTTGCCTGCCTGCTCCTCGCGCTCGCGGGCGTTCGTGCCCTGGCCTGGGCGGCCGACGAGATCCAGGTCTACAACGCGGACATCAACCGGCCGCGACAGTTCTCCCTCCAGATGCACGGGAACTACATCGTGCGCGGCCTCGAGGAGCCTGATTTTCCTGGCGGGCTCGTCCCGGACGCCTCGTTCAACGGGACGCCCGAGTTCGCCTACGGCGTCTTCGACTGGTGGGAGGTGGGCGCCTACCTGCCGTACGCGATCGAGCCGGGGCCGTCCTTTTTCTCGGGAGGCGCCAAGCTGCGCACCCTCTTCGTGAGCCCGAACGCGGCCCAGCGTCGCTTCTTCTACGGCCTCAACATCGAGGTCGCCCGTGAGACGGAGAAGTTCTCACAGGGCCGGTGGGGGGCCGAGGTGCGGCCGATCGTCGGCTGGCGCTGGCCGCGCCTGGAGTTCATCGTCAATCCGATCGTCGAG
>DASYQE010000280.1:0-15668 GCA_036005805.1 Candidatus Polarisedimenticolia bacterium
CGAACTTGTCGGTCGAAGAGAAGAGGGGCTCCCCGGAGACCACGTCCACGTAGATTCCCGGCTCGTGGTTGTCCCAGTATTCATTGCGGAACGACGGCTCGGTGCCCTCCTTCTGGGTCACCTGGAACTGCAGCGGCGTCAACTTCCGGCGCAGCTCTTCTTCCGTCGGCTTCTTGTAATCACCCATGGCGCTCTCCTTGAAGGGGGCCGCGCTCGCAGACGTGTCGGCGGTCCCGCCCGCTCCCCCGTCCGCCAGCCCGGGGGTCGCCTCGCAGGACGCCGCCTTGCACCCCACCAGGGCAAGGAAGGGCAGCAGCACCAGCAACCAGGCGAAATGTCGGGACGGGCGGAGCGGGCTCATCGAAGGCCTCCATTTCATCACACCCTTCGATGCGGGAAAACCCGCCGGGATTCAGGCCGTCCAGCGGACGGTCCATAAGGTCAGACGGTCAGGACGACCCGGCCCAGAACTCCTTTGTCCTGAAGGAGCCGGTGCGTCGCCGCGGCCTCGGAGAGGGGCGACACCTGCGACACGACCGGTTTCAGCGTCCCCGCCTGCACCAGGTCGAACACCTCGCGCAGCTCGGACGTCGAGGTCGCAAAAGAGCCGATGATCTCCAGCTCCTTGAGGATGATGAGCCCGGGGTTGATCTCCACGGTCCGGGTTTCGAGGTTGCCGACGACGACCAGGCGCCCCGCCGGGGCGAGCGAGCGCAGCGACTGGTCGAAGGTCAAAGCCCCGGTGATCTCCAGCACCACATCCGCCCCGCGCCCGCCGGTCTTGCGCCGCGCTTCGCGCGCGAACTGGAGATCCGGGGCGACGATCACCTCTTCGGCTCCCGCCTCCCGCAGCCGCGCGGCCTTGCCCTCGGATGACGTGACGGCGATCGGCCGCGCGCCGAGGTGCCTGACGACCTGGATGGCGTGCAGCCCGACCCCTCCCGAGGCGCCGGTGATCAGCACCTGCTCGCCCGGCTGGACCCGGCCGCGCGTGCGCGACACGTGCAGCGCCGTGCCGAGCGTGCAGGCGCAGATCGCCGCCTCCTCGGATCTCAACCCCGCCGGGATGGGGGCGAGCGCCTGCTCCGGCGCCACGACCCACTGGGCGTAGCCGCCGGGGATCTCCTCGCCGAAGAAGACCCCCTCCTTGCACAGGCTGCCGCGATCGCGCGCGCACAGGTCGCACTTGCCGCACGGCGCCCGCTGGATGGTGGCGACACGCGCTCCGGCTACGACCCCGCGCACCTCGGGACCGACGGCGAAGACGGTGCCGGCGATCTCGTGTCCCGGGATCGACGGGAGCCTGGTGCGCGGCAGGTTGCCGGTCCGGTTGATGAGGTCGTGGTAGCAGACGCCGACCGCCTCGACGCGGACCAGCACCTCCCCCGGGCGCAGGCGATCGGGAGAAGGGGCCGGCACCTCCTCGAGGGCGAGGTTCTCGGGGGGCCCGAACTGCCGCAGGACGACAGCCCGCATGGTCGGCATCATCGTGGTCGTTTCCTCCTGGCGGAGCAGAAACCGCCTGGTTCGACTGCGCACAACATCATCCCGCGAGCCGGTGTCTCAGCCCGTGCGGATCGAGACGCTCGATGGCGTCCTTCTCGGCGTCGGTCGGCTCGGCGGTGATGGCTGCCGCGTCCGCGTCCTCGAGCGCGAACCCGGTGCGCGAGCGCAGGGTCCCGGCGTCCGTTCCGGCATGGCGCGAGTCGACCCGCAGCCGACCCGCCTCGAGACGCAGCAGCGCGAGGTCGCTGACGACCCAGGTCTCCCGGTTCCTGTCCGACGGGACCGACGAGGCGAAGTCCACCCGCTCGACGAGGACCCGCGGGGCGTGCCGCGGCACCAGCACCACCACCTTGCGCACGAAGGGACGGATCGACGTCGATCCGGCCGGTCCGGGCAGTTTCACCTTGGGGCGCAGCGGGTCGCCGATGCAGGAGAGGTTCAGGCGCGAGGCGGCGTCCACCTGGGCGGCCCCGAAGAACATGACGTCGATGCGGCCGCGGCGCGCCATGTCGAAGAAGTCGCTGACCAGAAGGCGCGCCGACGCGCTCTCCAGCAGGCGCGGGTCGACCGAGGTCGGCAGCGCGGTCGTCACCTCGGGATCGAAGGCGCCGACGCAGTTGATGTAGGTCAGACGCGGCGCGTGCGTGGCGCGCGCCACCGCCACGGCCAGCATCGGCAGCGCCGAGGCGAGCCCGGTGACGACCACGTCGCCGTCCTGGATGCGCCGCGCCATGCCGACGATCAGCCGATCGGCCGGCTGCGTGCCGGTGACGGAGATCGCGACAACCGGCGCCGGCGCCGCGGCCGGCATCCCGGTCACGGCCGGCGCGGCCGTCGCGAGCCGCACGGCGTGCTCGGCCCGATCCCGGATGAGGGCTTCGAGGTGTTCCGCGAAGCGGCCGGCCCGTGCCGCCTCCTCCCAGGCGCGCAGCCCCGCCACATCGTGACGGTAGTGACCGTGGCAGCCGCCGGGAAACGCGCCGGCGCGCGCCTCGACGACGACGTGGACGCGGGTCTTCGGGATGCTCGCGTGCGGAATGTGATCGACGACGCGCTCGACGGTGGCGATCACCTTTTCTCCCGCGCGGGCGAGCAGATCGTCGAAGTAGGGATCGGCGAGGTACAGGTTGCCGTGCCGGTCCGCTTCCTGGGCGTGCAGCAGCACGAAGTCCGGCTGGATCGCCGGCGCGATGGCGCACGGCGCGCCGGACGCTTCCACCTGCGCCCGCGCGGACGGCCAGACCCGCTCGTAGTCGGTCCCCTCCCCCCCCGGAGCGGGCAGGTACTCGACTCCGGCCGCGGCCGCCCGCAGCCCCTGGACGATCTCGAAGACGTCGCGCTCGCGCCAGGTGATCGTCCCGGACTCGACGGCTCGCCGCACGTTCGGCGCGACCACGAACCCCTCTTCGTACTGGAAACCGATGAACCCGAACTCCGCGGACTCGACGACGCCGGCCCCGACCAGCAGATCGAGCGGCAGCGGCGCCGGCGGCACCACCACCCGCAGGCGCCTCCTCCCCTGGCGCACCAGCTCCGCGGCGAGGGCGAGCGGAGGCCTCTGCAGGTCGAAGCCGCCGAAGCTGAGGAGCGCCCCGTCCGGGATGAGGGCGATCGCGTCGCGCAGGTTCAGGAATCGGGGCAGGCTCATGGACGTCGGTCTCCTGGAATCCAGCTCACAGCCGCGGACGGAACTTGTATCCATAGACGATGAGGCCGTGCTCCTCGGCGTCGCGCACCTTGCGCGTCACCATCTCCAGCGGGGTCCCCTGCGGCAGCGCCTCGTCGCCGACATCGGTGAGCTGGGTCGCAACCAGCGGCCCTTCCTCGAGGCGCACCAGCGCCACGGTGTAGGGGGCCAGCGTCGCGTGGCCCCGCGGCGCCTGCGTGACGCGCGTCGAGGCATAGAGCGTCGCGCGGCCGGAAAAGCGCAGGGGTTCGAGGGCGCCGCGCCCGCAGGAGCACACCGTGCGCGGCGGGAAATGCTTCGCGTCGCACGTCCGGCAGCGGGTTCCTTCGAGCCGGTAGTAAGGGGCCTGCAGCCGGTGAAAGCGGGGCAGCTCCATCAGTTCGCTCCGCGCCAGGCGCGCATCAGACCGCCTCCAGGACATGGGTCAGGGCCACCGAGCCGGAGCCGCCGACGCTCTGCACCATGCCGAGCCTCGCATTCTCGACCTGCGCCGCTCCGGCCGCGCCGCGCAGCTGCTGGACCGCCTCGACGAACTGGTACGTTCCGCTCGCGCCGACCGGGTGGCCGCGACCCTTGAGGCCGCCGAGCGTGCAGATCGGCAGGTCGCCGCCGGCGTCGAAGCGTCCCTCCTTCGCGAGGTCGACCGCCCGGAACTTTTCGGCGAACCCGATCGCCTCGAGGCTGAGGGCCGTGACGATGGTGAAGGCGTCATGCGGCTCGTAGAAGTCGAGATCCTTGAGCGACACCCCGGCCTGCTGCAGCGCCTTGCGCGCCGATCCGCCGACCGACTCCCACACCAGCGGGTCGCGCCGCGCCCCGAGCGCGACCGTGTCGGTGACCGAGGCGCTCGCGGCGATGCGCACCGCCCGCGGCCGGCGCGCCTCCGAGCCGCGCGAGCGGCAGGCCTCCAGAGGCGCCAGCACCACGGCCGCCGCGCCGTCGCAGATGCCGGCCGAGTCGAGGACCGTGATGGGCTCGGCCACGGCCGGCGATCGGACGAAGTCTTCGGTGGTGATCTCGTGTCGGAAGAAGGCGTTCGGGTTCTTCGCGGCATTCCTGTGGGCCAGCACCGCGAACGGAGCGAAGGCCTCCCGATCGACGCGCCGCTCGTCGAGATAGCGGCGCATCAGGAGCGCGTTCAGCGCCACGAACGACGCCCCGTGCGCCGCTTCGTAGTCGGCATCGGCCGCGGTGGCGAGGGCGGCGGTGACAGCGTCCGTGATCTTGTCGGTCATCTTCTCGACACCGAGGATCAGCACGCGCTCCGCGAGCCCTCCCGCGATCGCCTGGTAGCCGGCGCGCACCGCCGCGCCTCCGGAAGCGCACGCGGCTTCGATCTTCACGGCCTCCGCCGGCAGGAGTCCCGCCGCATCGGCGACGAGCGTGGCGAGGTTCTCCTGCCCGCACAGCAGCCCCGAAGCCATGTTGCCGACGTAGATCGCGTCGACGCGCTCGATCCCGGCCTCCGCGAGGGCGGCCCGCCCGGCCTCGGCGGCGAGGTCGCGGATCGACCGGCCCCAGTGTTCCGCCACCGGCGTCTGCCCGATCCCGAGGACTCCGACCTCGCGGCTCACAGGGTGCGCACCGCGCCGGCGCGGCGCAGGTAGGCGCCGTAGTCGGCGATCGGACGGCGCCGGTCGAGATGCTTTTCGAGCAGCGGCGCCCGGCCGCGCGCCTCTTCGATCCTCCCGGTGACGGTGAAGGAGAAGGCGTCGCTTCCCGCGCCGCTGCCGTACGAGCAGAGGAAGATGCGATCGCCCTCCCGGGCGCGATCGAGCGCCGCCGCGAGCCCGAGCAGCGACGCCCCGGAGTAGGTGTTGCCGATGCGATCGACGACCGCCGTCGGCCCCACCTGCGCCTCGGTGAAGCCGAGCGCCTTCGCCGCCTTGCGCACGAACTTCGGGTTCGGCTGGTGGAAGACGGCGAAGCGGTAGTCCGAAGGCGCCTGTCCGAGCGTGTCGAGCAGGCGCCGCGAGGCCGCTTCGACGTGCTGGAAATACGCCGGCTCCCCGGTGAAGCGGTGGCCGTGCTCGGGGTAGTGCAGGTGCTGGCGCCGGAAGAAATCCGGCGTGTCGGTGACGTACGAGCAGGATCCGTCGATGCGCGCCAGGGCGAGGTCGGCCGGGCCGACGATGACGGCGCCGCCTCCGGCCGCGGCGGTGTATTCGAGGTGATCCCCGGGCTTGCCCTGCGCCGCGTCCATGCCGATGGCGAGCGCCGCCTCGGCGAGCCCCGATCCGACGAAGGCCATCGCCGCCCGCATCGCCTCGGTCCCCGCCTTGCACGCGAACTCGAAATCCGCCGTGGAGGTCCACGGCACGGCGCCGATCGCCTCGGCGACGACGGTGCCCGACGGCTTCACCGCGTACGGCTTCGACTCGCTGCCGACGAAGACCGCGCCGAGCCGGGACGCCTCGACCGTCCCCTGCGCGCGCGCCAGCGCGTGGCGCGCGGCCTCGATGGCCATCGTGATGGTGTCCTCGTCGAGCCCCGGAACCGATTTCTCCTCCACCGGCAGCCGTCCGTCGCCGGTGCGGCCCCACGCCGCGGCGAGCACCTTCGCCGGGACGCGTCCCTCGGGGACGTACGCGCCGTAGCCGAGAATCCCGACCGGCGGGTGCGAGCGTGTCGCGGGACTGTTCATGGGCGCCTCCGTGCCGAAAGGCGCGCACGGCCGCGCCCGGCGGGCGGCTCTCCGGCCACGAGACCGCGCAGGAAGAACTCCGTCATCGACGCCGCCAGCGTCTCCTCGTCGAGACGTCCTCCCGGACGGAACCAGCGCGACGTCCAGTTCACCATGCCGAGCAGCGCGAACGCCGCGACGGTCGGATCGACCGGGCGCGCCACCTTGCGCATCACCAGCTCCTGGATGGTCTTCTCGAGGAAGCGGATGTAGCGCTTCTTGCGCGCGTCGAGCCGGGTGCGGGCGGGCGCCGGCAGCGCCAGCCCTTCGTGCAGGATGACGGTGACCTCCTTGGGTCGATCGCGCAGCACCAGGAGGAGATGCCCGTGGAGCGTCCGCCGCAGCCGCTCCAGCGGGTCGGCGATGTCGGCGGTGCGCAGAAGGACCCGCTCCTCGAACAGGTCCATGCCCCAGGTCATGATCGCGGCGAGCAGCTCTTCTTTTCCCGCGATGTGGTGGTACAGCCCGGCCTTGGTCATGCCCACCGCCGCCGCGACGTCGCCCATCGAGGTCGCTTCGTACCCCCGCTCGCAGAAGACGCGTGCCGCCACCTCCAGGATCTGTCCCTGCCGGGTGGCGTGATCGAGGCGCGCGGCTCGGGTCATCGGGTCTCCGGGGGTGGTGCGTGGACGAGAAACCTACCGACCGGTCGGTTAGTACCGCGAACCCGCGCCGCTGTCAACAGGGGTGACCGCATCGTGCAACCGCGCAGACCACGACCTCCCATAGACTCCCCACCCATGGAAACGGACGGTGCCCCGCCGGAGACGTCCCCTCGCGCGACGGCGGGGCTGAGGAAGAGCCTCTCGTTCCGCGACGTCTTCCTCTTCCTCGTCACCGCCGGAGTCAATCTTCAATGGGTCGCCACGGCGGCGGCCGCCGGCCCCAGCGTCATGGTGGTCTGGTTCGTCGGCCTCTTCACCATGACGGTGCCGCTTTCGTGGTGCACCATCCGGCTCGCCGCGCAGCATCCCGACGAAGGAGGCCTGTACGTCTGGAGTCGCAAGGCCTTCGGAGAGGCGGGCGGGTTCCTCTGCGGCTGGATCTACTGGATGACCAACCTGCCGTACTTCCCCGGCGTCCTCTACTTCGCCGCCGGCAACGGCCTGTTCCTCGCGGGCGATCGCTTCCGGCACCTGTCCTCGGACCGCGGCTACTTCATCGTCTTCTCGCTGGGCGCGCTGGCTCTCGCCACCTGGATGAACCTCGTCGGGTTGTCGGTCGCCAAGCGGCTGAACAACCTCGGCGCGCACGCGCGCTGGGTCGGAGGCCTGCTGCTCATCGGCCTCGGCGCCGCGGCGTACGCCCGCTTCGGCTCGCAGACTCCCTTCGACCGGGCGCATCTCACGCCGGCCCTCGACCTCCAGGGGCTGGTCTTCTGGAGCACCATCGCCTTCGCGCTGACCGGGCTCGAGTCGGTCTCTTTCATGGGGGACGAGATCCACGACGCGCGCCGTGTCGTGCCGCGCGCCATCGCCGCGGCGGTGCCGATCATCTTCGTCATTTACTACCTCGGAACCGCGGCGGTTCTCGTGGCCCTCCCCGTCGGGGAGGTGAGCGGCCTGCAGGGGGTCATCGAGGCGGTCGCGGCGATCGAGACGCGCCTCGGCCTGCACGGCGTCACGCGCCTGATGGCGGGCATCCTGCTCGTGCACTCGCTCGGCAGCGTCGGCGCCTGGCTCGGAGCGGTGGCGCGCATCCCGTACGTCGCCGGCATCGATCGCTTCCTGCCGAAGGGGTTCGCGACGCTCCATCCCCGCTGGGGGACGCCGCACGTCGCGCTGCTCACGCAGGCCGTCGTCACCGTCGTCTTCATCATCATCGGCCAGGCGGGCACGAGCGTCGCCGGGGCCTATGAAGTGCTGGTCGGGATGATGGTGGTGATCTACATGCTGCCGTTTCTCTTCCTTTACGGCGCGGCGCTGCGACTGCCTCTCGACGACAGCCCGGTCCGACGCGCCGTGACCAGGGGGCTGGCGCTGCTCGGGATCCTGACGGTGACGGCGGCGATCGGCCTGGCCATGGTGCCGGCGGCGCACGAGCCGAACAAGGCGCTGGCGGTTTTCAAGATCGCCGGCTCGACGGCGGTGATGGTCGGAAGCGGCGTGCTGGTCTATCTGTTCCGGCGCCCGCGGAGCCTGTCCGGGTCCTAATCGCCCGAGGCTTCGATCGCCCGGCGCCGGCGCGTGACGTACTCCGCCAGCTCCTCGTCGATCGCCGGGTCCAATGTCGGCTCGCGGTACGACGCGAGGAGGGTCTTCCACCGCGGCGTGGCGCGGCCGGCGGCGTCCTTGCTTCCCTTCTTGACCCAGGCGTCCCACGCTTCCGTGTCGGCGAGGGTCGGGAAGTAGAACTCGCTCTTGAAGTGCCGGCGCGTGTGCGCCTCGCCCAGGAAATGCCCGCCGACCGGCACGTGGGCGATGACGTCGAGCGCCAGGCGGTCGTCGTCCACGAGCAGCCCCGCGAAGAAGCGCCCGGTCATCTCGAGCGCCTCCGCGTCGAGGACGAGCGACTCGAACGAGGCGATGAGCCCGCCGTCGAGCCAGCCCGCCGCGTGCAGCACGTAGTGGACCCGGCCGAGCAGGAGCGGCCACAGCATGTTCATCTTCTCCTGCCCCGCCTGGTGGTCCGCGACCTTCGAATTCGTCAGGATGCCGCCGCCGCGGCAGGGCAGCTTGTAGCGTCGTGCCATCTGCGCCGACGACAGGATGCCGAGCGCCGCCTCCGGCCGTCCGAAGCCCGGGGCGCCGGTGCGCATCTCCAGCCCGGTCAGAAACGATCCGTACATGACGGGCGCACCCGGACGCACCAGCTGCGCCAGCACGACCGCGGCCAGCGCCTCGGCGTTCTGCTGCGCCACGGCGGCGGCCAGCGTCACCGGGCTCGTCGCCCCGGCCATGATGAACGGCGTGATGACGTTCACCTGCCCGGCCTCGGCGTACTCGAGGAGGCCCTCGAGCATCGGCGTGTCGTAGCGCAGGGGGGAATTCGAGTTGATGATGCCGACGAGCACGACGCGATCGCGGATCGCGTCGCGCGGCTCGGCTCCGGAAGCCTTCGATCCGCGCCCGGCTGCGCGGTCGAGCCCGCGGAAGAGGATCCCCATCAGGTTCACGTGATCGCGCGCCCGCACCGTGCTCCAGGCGTCGCCGATCATCCCCTTGCGGCTGAGCCGGATCTGGTGGTGCAGGATGTCGAGGTGGCGGCTCTCGACCGGCAGGTCCTTGCAGGCGACCTCCGGCGTGCCGTGGTGCAGCACGTCGATCGTCTCGGCCAGGCGGACCAGGTCATTCTGGTCCGGCAGGGTGCCGTCGCGGCGGCCGCGCTCGGCGTCGGCGACGAAAGGCGGACCGCTGACCGGGGCGAACACCATGGTGTCGTCGCCGATGGTGACGTTCCACTCGGGGTCGCGCGCCTCGAGCAAAAACTGCGACGGGGCCCTGGCCGCCGTCTCGATGACGAAATCCGGATCCAGGAAGACCCGCTGCTCGCCGTCGTCCACCCGCTGGCCGGCGCGACGGAACAGCTCGAGCGCGCGCTCTTCCTCGAAGACGACCCCCTGATCGCGCAGCAGCCGCATCGAAGCCTCGTGCACCCGCTCCTCCGCTTCGGGCGGGAGCAGGTCGAGTGGCTTCAGGGGATTCCTGAGTCCGCGCACGGTTCCGCCTCCGAACACGCCATGGACGCCGCGCGCGACAACGGTTTTCGCCGGGCGTCCCGATCCCGGGAAACGCTTGCGGCGGCAGCGTAGCACAGCGCGCGCACGCCTCCCGAAACGACTCTTGACCACGCGGAAGTCGGGACCTATATCTGGGACGTCGTTCCCCCGTTGTCCGTTGGGAGCCACAAGACCGAGGTCGTCGTCGCCGATGCCACGCTTCCGCCACGTCCGTCTGTCGCGGGCCTTCCGGGCGCCGCACGCGAGAGCACTCGCCGCGATCGTGCTGTTCGCCTGGGGCGCTCTCGCATCGCCTCTGCGGGCCCAGGCCGACGACGCGCCGCGGCTGGTGCGCGCCGAGCCCGGGGGCTTCGTGGTGACGAGCGGGACGGCGGACGTGGCGCTCGACCTCTACGGCGAGAACCTGTGGGACGCCGATCGCCTCTGGACCGAGCGCAATCTCAGGGTTTACGCGCGCCACGCCTCCGGCGACGAGCCCTGGCTCCGCATCTTCACCGGATCGGGCGACATCGGCACGGGCGCGCCTGAAGACGCGACCGAGGCGCTGCCGCACGGCCGGGCGGTCGAGACGGCCCCCGATCATTACCGCTTCCTGCTGCCGGCCTCCGTCTGGCTCGATCGCAAGGGCAGTCTCGAGTTCAAGATCGTCAGGGGAACGTGGCGCCGCGGCGGCGACAGCCGCTGGCGATTCCAGGAGCTGCAGGCTTCGAACATCCTGAGGTTGCCGGTGGCCGAACCGCCGCACCGCGCCCCGGAGCTGCGCGAGGTCTCCCCCGCCCTGCTGCCGGCGCGGCATGACGGCGGCGCTCCGCCGACCCTCTGGGTGCGGGCGTCCGACCTCACCCTCGAACCCGAGGTGCGCATCGGCGCGACGTCGTGTCCCGTATTGCGGGTGGACGTGTCGCTCGATTTCATCGAGTGCGCCGTGCCCGAAGAGATTCTCGACCGCCCCGAGACCTATGACGTGACCGTGCGGACGGCGGCCGGAGCGTCAGCCCACGGGCTCAGCCTGTCCGTCGTGGCGCCGCCCGCCATCGCCGCGGTTTTGCCCGAAGCGCTGCCGGCGAAGGGGCCGGACGCGCTGGTCGTCGTGCGCTTCTCGGGCTCGGAGCCCGACAGCGCCAGGATGAGGCGCATCGATCGGGGAGGCTGGACGACCGTGGCGCTGCGGCACATCGAGCCGGGCGCGGCGCGTCTCGAGCTGCCGGCCGCCCTGCGCGGCTTCGCGGGAGAGATCGAAGTCGAGCTGGGGAACCTCGCGGGTTCGGCCCGGGCCAGCCTCGCGTTGTGCGCCGACGAAGGACCGAATCCTTCCGCCTGCTCGCGCGGGATCGGTTCCGCCGCGGCGGCCTCCGACGTGGCCGTTCTCCTGCCTCAGGGCGACGCGATGGTTCCGACATCCGGCCGATCCGGCCGGTAGGTGCTCGTCGGATCGACCCCGGCGCCGCGCGTCGCCGGCACCCGCACCGCCGTCGTCGCCTCCACCGCGTTCCCCGCCGCATCGACCACCCGGTAGAGAAGCGTGTAGATCCGTCCCGGACCACCCAGGATGCGCTCGGCACGCAGCCAGAGGTCGGCATCGGCGGTCCCGAGGGACGCATCGAAGATGTCCCCGGTCGTCGCGCCGTCCCCAGGTCCCGGAGCATCGTCCGGCTCGCTGCTCGAAACGCTCACGAGCGTCACGCCCGGCACCGGGTCGCACGCGTCGAGGGCGCTCCAGGCGATCCGCACATGGACACGCTTGTGGTTCGGCGGCCAGAGGAGATTCGGCGTTGCCGTGACCACGAGGCCCGGCGCGACAGAGTCCTTCACTTCGACTGCGACTGAAGCGCTGCCGGTCTCACCGAAGCGGTCGGTCACCATCAGTCCCACCGTCTGCGGGCCGAACGGCAGCACCGCCGTCAGGACCGCACCCGTCCCCAGCGGCCTCTCGTGCGCGCCACCCGGGTCGAGTGTCCAGTCGGAGCGGACGATCTCCGGCGCATCGGGGTCGACCGAGCCGCTGCCGTCGAGGCGAACCTCTCCCGCGGCCGGCCGGTCGCACTCGACGGACAGAGGCGCCGAGACGACGGCCCGGGGCGGATGGTTGATGACCAGCCGGCTCTCCCCCGCCGGGGTGAAGCGCGTTTCTTCCGCAACCTCCGGGGTGTGGCCGTCGCGGACGGTCAGGACGGCGCGGTGATTCGTCCCCGCGGCCAGCGCGATGGTGGTCTCGCGCGGCAGGCCCGGCCCGAACGGCGTGGTCAGAACGAGCCGGCTCGCGCGGGTCAGCCGGCCGAGCAGGAGATCCGGCGTCAGGGAGTCGAGGGTGAGATTCGACCCACCGGTCGTCTGCAACATGCCGCGCAGGCAGACGACGTCCCCCGGCGCCGCCCAGGAGAGATCGAGCACGGTATCGAACGATCCGGCCGGCGCCTCGCAAGAACCGCGCGCCAGGAGAAAATCCGGAGCGCCGTCGGCGCAGCCGAGATTGCCGTCCAGATCGAAGAGGATGGGCACTCCGGTCGAGGCGAAGGCGAAGGCGATTCCCTCACCGGGCCGCCCGTCCGGCAGGAAGCCACCGTCGCAGGTGAAGACCCCGGCGGGATCCACGAGCGCGATCTCCTCCACCGGCTCTTCGTAAAGGTCGAGGCGTCCCTGAATCGCTTCTCCCTGGGGGTCTTTGGCCAGCGCCCGCAGGAAGATCGTCCCCGCGACCGCATCGACCCCTTCGATTCGCACCACCGGCTGGCAGGCGTCCCCCGCGCCGTCGTGGTTGGCGTCTTCCTGGAGGGGGTTGGCGGCGCCCGGGCAGTTGTCGCAGGCGTCGCCGCGGCCATCGGCGTCGGCATCCGACTGCGACACGTCGGGCACCGCCGGGCACAGGTCGCACGCGTCGCCCCGCCCGTCGCCGTCGGAATCCCCCTGACCCTCGTTCACCGCGCCCGGGCAGTTGTCGCAGGCATCGCCGAGACCGTCGCCGTCCGCATCGGACTGGTCGGGATTGAAGCGGACCGTGCAGTTGTCCGCCTCGGCGCAGAGGCCGTCGCCGTCGACGTCGTTCCTCGGGTCAATCGGACAGCGATCGCACGCGTCGCCGAGGCCGTCGCCATCACCGTCGCCCTGGCCCGGGTCGAAATCGACAGGGCAGTCGTCGGGCGGGCAGAGATTCGAGAGCCTGTCAGGGTCGCCGAATCCGTCGTGGTCCGAATCGACGCAGATCTCGCACTCCGGGGAGGTGCAGGCGAGACTCGCCGGCAGGGTTGCGATGAAGGCTTCGTTGTCCCCGTGCGGATTCACGCCATTGCCGACGATGGCGCGGCCGTCGGGCGTCATGCCGGTCACCTCGAGCAGGTTCCAGCCATCCAGGCCGGTGGCGCCGAACAGCCGGAGCAGCGGCGCGAGGGGCACCATGCCGAGCGACGGTGTCCAGAAGAAGGCGGTGTGCCCCGCCTGCGTTTCCGAGCGACCGGCGATGCGCTCACCGTCGTCCGAGACCACCTGCGCCCAGCTCAGAAACGTCCCGCCTGGCAGCTCGCCGAGCGGCTCGAGCCCGGTGTCGGCGGTCCAGCGGAACGCCATCAGCCCTTCCGCGGTGCGCCCGAACCCCACGATGAACCGGCCGTTGCGGGAGATCGACTCGGCCGAGCTCTCGACCGTGCCGCCGGGAAAATCGCCGAGACCGACCATCCCCGTGGCGGCGGTCCAGCGCCAGCCCTCGATTCCCTGCGCCGAGTTGCCGTGGCCCACGATCACCGTGCCGTCCCCCGACATCGCGAGGGCATTGCTGGCCAAGGGACCCCCCGGAAGATCGCCCAGCGACTGCATGCCGGTGGCCTGGGTCCAGCGATAGGCCACGACGCTCGCCGCGTCGAAGCTCTGGCCGATGAGGACGCTGCCGTCCGAGGAGACATCGCTGGCGGTGCTGCTCTCGATCCCGCCGGGCAGATCGCCCAGCGGAACGAGGCCGGTCGCGTCGGAAAAGCGGTAGCCGGCGAAACGGGTGAACCCCCCCGCCTGCTGGGAGCCCACCTGCCGCATCACGGCGAGGACCGACCCGTCGTCGGACGCGGCGGAGGCGAAGTCGCCGAACGGCCCGAAATCCGCGGGCCCCAGGCTCGTCGGTCCACCCGGCAGGATCCAGCGGCATGCTTCCCGCCCGCTGGCCCCGCCGGCCTGACCGACCACCACCCGCCCATCGGCGGACAGGCCGGCGGCCTGACTGGAGAAGAGACCGCCGGGAAGATCGCCGAGGCCGCGGAAGGTCGCCGCGTCGGGAGCGGTCACGCCGGCGCCCGGGTCGCTTCGATCCCCCGGGCCTGGAAGGACCGTCCCCGATCCTGCGAACAGGAACAGTCCCGCGGCGATCCAGACAGGTCCCGGCTGTCGGCGCATCGTTCCTCCCCCTGAGGAGCCCTGCCAATCGGGCGTGAGCGTACGGCCAGAAACGCCGCCGCGCCGCAACGGGTTGGCAGGCCCCGATGCCGGCGCGGAGAGTTCACCGCGAGGCGCTGGCCGCGGGACGCTTGCCGGTATGATGCCGGCCAATCACAAACGACGAGGAGGTCGGCGCATGTCGCAGGAAGCGAAGCCCCCCCAGCAGGGAATGATCCAGATCAGCACGGGGGACGAGATGTCCCGCGGGCGCTACAGCAACAACATGCTCATCCTGCACAGCCGCGAGGAGTTCATCATGGACTGGCTGCTCAACTCCCCCGCCGGCACGCACCTCGTTTCGCGCATCGTGGTCAGCCCCGGTCACCTCAAGAGGATCATCGGGGCGCTCGTGGACAACCTGCGCAAGTACGAGGAGAAGTTCGGACCCATCACCCTCCCCGAGCCCAAGGACCAGGCCTTCCACTGAGGCCGAAAACGATCCCCGCCGGGCGAAAAGACTTGTCAGCCGGCGACTCTCACGTATCATTTCCGCTTTCCGGCAACAGCGGGTGGGGGGCCCGTCTCACGCCTCGGGGGGAGCATGATCATCACGTCCCTGTCGAGACCAGCGCACGATTCCGCCGCGTCGTCGCGACGCCGCGGCGCGCTGCTGTGGGTCCTCCTGGCGACGGCCCCGGCCTTCCCCGGCCTGCTCCCGGGTTCGGCGATCGCCGCCACTCCTGAGACGAAGCCCGCCTCCGACGCCGGTCCCGGCGTGGAAACCGCGACCACGGAGGCCGACAAAGCGGCCGAGGACATGGCGCGCACGCGCGCCGATCTGCTGGCCCGGCACCAGGGCGCCGACGAAGCGCGCCTGACCCAGTTGATGGGTCCCCCCTCGGAGAAAGGCACGAAGAACCCCGGGCTCACGCTGACCTGGCGCGGTCCCGCCGGCGATGGCGTACCGGCGTGCCGCATCTCCGCCACGCTCGTCGACGGGGGGCTGGCGAACCTCGAGCTTTCCGGAACCCCGTCCTGGGATCCCAGGACCTGTCGCAAGTTCCTGCGGCCGCTCCTGCAGGCGCTGCCCTGGAAGACCATCGAGCATCCCGCCGCGAAGACCGACGGGGCCACGGTCGGGGTCCTCGCCAACGAGATGATCGTCCAGATGATGAGGGATGGGCTGCCGTCGCAGGCCATCCTCGCCCGCATCCGCACCCAGCCCTGCCGATTCGACGTGTCCGCCCAAGGGACCAGAGCGCTGCGGCGCAACAACGTCCCCGAACCCCTCATTCAGGCGATGGCGGATCGCGTCTGCGGCTAGGCTCCTGGAAGAGACGCGCCGGCGGCCCTGGCACGTGGCGTCAATGCGGAAGAAACGGAGTCAGGAGCAGCAGTCCGACCCCGATCACCACGAACGAAGTCAGGTCGAGCAGGAATCCCGCGGGGATCATCCGTCGCAGCGGCAGCAGGCCCGTGCCGAAGACGATGGCGTTGGGCGGCGTCGACACCGGGAAGATGAAGCCGCTGGTGGCCGCCAGACCGACGCCGAGAGCGGGGCGCACCGGATCGAACCCCGCCGCCTGGGCCGCCGCGATCACCATCGGCACCAGGAGCGTCGCCGCGGCGGTGTTCGAAGCGAACTCGCTGACGACGATGGTCAGCGCGATCGACGCGAACAGCAGCCCCTCGGGCGTGCGGGCGAAGGCGCTGCCGGAGAGGCCCGCGCCGACCCAGCGGGCGATGCCGGTTGTCTC
>DASYQE010000281.1:0-18426 GCA_036005805.1 Candidatus Polarisedimenticolia bacterium
GGCAGCGGCCTGGCGGCGGCGGAGGCGGCGCAGGCGATCACCTCGGCGCAGGCGGCGTCGCTCGGCGGCATGGTCGTCACCCTCTTCGTCATCGTGGCCGCGATCTTCCTGTCGTTGCGCATCGCGCTGGCGGCCGTGGCGGTGAACCTGGTCGCCGTCGCGGCGATGTTCATCCTGATGCGCCTGACCTCGATCCCGCTCAACGTCGGCACCTGCATGATCGCCTCCATCACCCTCGGGGTCGTCGTCGACGACACGCTTCACTTTCTCGTCCGCTACAGCCGCGAGGTGCGCGTCTACAAGGAGGAGCACGCCGCCATCCGCGCCGCGGCGCGCGAGGAATTCCTGGCGGCCCTGTCCACCGCGGCGGCGCTGGCCGGCGGCTTCGCCATCCTCGGCTTCTCCGGCTTCGTGCCGGTGCGGCAGTTCGGCCTGCTGAGCGCCGCGGTCATCGTCATCGCGGTCATCGCCGACGTCTTCATGTCGCCGGTGCTGTTCGCCCGCGCCCGCGTCGTGACGCTGTGGGACGTCATCGGCCTGCACCTGCGGCAGGTGCTGGTCGAGGAGTGTCCGATCTTCGCGGGGCTGAGCTCCTGGCAGGCGCGCCGGCTCGTGCTCGCCTCGGATCTGCTGACCCTGAAGGACGGCGACCGCATCGGCGGGCCCGGGGCGGATCCCGCGCTCTACGTCGTGCTCGACGGCGAGGTCGATCGCCGCGACGGCGGCGGGCGTCTCGCCCCCGGCGCCGCGTTCCACGCGGAAGCCGCGCCGGCCTTCGCGTGCGGCCCGACCCGCGTGCTGGCCCTCAGCCAGAGATCGATGGACTCGCTGCGCCGCTTCTCCCCCTACCTCGCCACGCGTCTGCGCGCCAATCTCGCGTCACTACCAAAACTGTAACCGCGCGGCCGGCCCGCTCTTGCCCGGCCCGCTCTCCGGCATCATGTTTCCGGGGGGAGGTGTGGTCCGATGAGCGTCCTGAAGCGTCAGCGCCGACTGGTGTTCGCATTCCTGTTCGCGGCCGTGCTCGCGGTCACCGGGAGCCCGGTGTCCGCCGGCTCGTTCGACTTCCTGTTCAGCCTGAACCACGTGCACAACGACACGCAGTACTTCCTGAACCTCGCGGTGAGCAACTCAGGCTTCCCGCGGCCGGCGATCGAGCCCCTGCTGCCACGGATGCGCTCTGTCGAGACCGACCTCCCGGTGCTGCTCTATCTCCAGCACGCCTCGGGCTGGCCGCTGCCGCAGCTCGTCGATCTGCGCGCGCGCGGCGCCTCGTGGTCGGTGATCTTCACGCACGTCGGCGTGCCGCAGGCGGTGCTCTTCGAGGGAATGCCCGACGACCCCGGTCCGCCGTACGGCCATGCGTGGGGCTACTGGAAGAAGAACCCGCGCGGCGCGCGCCTCCAGGATCGCGACGTGTGCGACCTCGTGCGCATCCAGATGGCTTCGCAGTGGGTCGGCATCCGGCAGGCGGACCTGGCGCGCGGCTACGCGCAGGGCATCACCGCCCCCGTCTACGTCGCGGACAAGAAGGGACGCCCGTGGCCCGGGGCCGTCCACGGCAACGGGCCCGGAGAGGATCACGACAACAGCGCCGCCCACGCCGGCGGCCACGGCAACGGCCAGGGCGGCGGCCACGGCCATGGCAACGGAAACGGTCACGGCAAGCCGCAGGGAAAGCCGAACCACAAGAACTGATCCCAGGCACCTGAGGCTTTTCGCGATCCACCCGGCGGCCGGCGGGGTTCCGCGCGCCTGACGCGCGGTCCATTCTGGTACCCTCCCCGCCATGTCGCTCGATCCCGGCACCCGCCTGGGGCCGTACGAAGTTCTCGGCCCCCTCGGCGCGGGAGGCATGGGCGAGGTCTATCGCGCCCGCGACACCCGGCTGAATCGCGACGTCGCCGTGAAGGTGCTGCCGCCGCACCTGGCGACGAACCCCGGCGGCCGCGTCCGCTTCGAGCGCGAGGCGAAGGCCATCTCATCGCTCAATCATCCGCACATCTGCACGCTGTTCGACGTCGGGCGCGCGGCGGACATCGACTATCTCGTGATGGAGCTGGTCGAAGGGGAGACGCTCGCGGCCCGCCTTCTGCGTGGCCCCCTGGCCACCGCCGAGGTCCTGCGCCTCGCCATCCAGATCGCGTCCGCGCTCGAAGCGGCCCACCGCGCCGGCGTGGTGCACCGCGATCTCAAGCCCGGCAACGTCATGCTGACCCGGACCGGGGCGAAGCTGATGGACTTCGGTCTCGCGAAGGGAGCGGGGCCGGCCTCGTCCGCGTCGGCGCTGACCGCGGCCCCCACCGCCACGAGCCCTCTGACGGCGGAGGGGACAATCGTCGGCACCTTCCAGTACATGGCCCCCGAGCAGATCGAGGGGGGCGAGGCCGACAGCCGCAGCGATCTGTTCGCCCTGGGGCTGGTGATCTACGAGATGGCGACGGGGCGGCCGGCGTTCGCGGGCAAGACGCAGGCTTCGCTCATCGCCGCCATCCTGAAGGACGAGCCCCCGTCGATCGCCTCCCGACAGGCGATGTCGCCTCCCGCGCTCGATCGGCTGGTCCGCCTCTGTCTTCGCAAGGATCCCGAGGAGCGCATCCAGAGCGCGCACGACGTGCGCCTGCGGATCGAGGAAATCGCCGAGACCGGCGCCGCCTCCCCGGCCACGGTGCCCGGCCCGACCGCCGGGAGCGCCGTCCCGGGTCGCGGGACTCGCCCTCGCGAGCGGATCGCGTGGGGGGTTTCGGCGTTGCTCGCCGGGTTGCTGGCGATCGTGGTGGCCGCCCGCTTCCTCGCGAAGCCGGCGCCGCCGGAGCCGATGCTGGTGTCGGCGATCCCGGCGCCGCCCGGAGGCTCCTTCGAGCAGAGCACGATCGGGCTCGCGCTTTCGCCCGATGGCCGGTCCATCGCCTATGTCGCCCGCGGTCCGGATGGACTCGGCCTCTGGATCCGCGCCCTCGACGGAACGAAGGCGCGCCAGGTTGCCCCCGGCGTCGCCGACGGAGGGTGCGCCTTCTGGTCGCCGGACTCGCGCTCGCTCGCCTTCGGTTCCAGCGGACAGCTCCGGTCGCTCAATGTCGCCAGCGGGGAGATCACGACGCTCGCCCCGGTCACCGATTGTTTCGGCGGTTCCTGGGGAGCCGACGGCTCGATTCTCTACGTCCCGGATCGGTACGCGCCGATCACGCGGATCCCGGCGTCGGGCGGCCAGGCCAAGGCCATCGACATCGCGCATGGCGGCTCGAAGCCGTCCTTCGGGCATCCCAGCCTGCTCCCGGACGGGCGTCACATTCTCTACTCGGTGAACGACAGGAGGGGGACGGGGATGGAGACGGCAGGAGGCAGCGGCATCTTCGTCGCGACGGTGGACGGCAAGGACGAGCGCCGCCTGCTGCCCGTCCTGTCGAACGCCCGGTTCCTGGCGCCGGGATTCCTCCTTTATGCGCGCGAGGGGACGCTGCGCGCGCAGCGCTTCGATCCGGTTCGGCTGGAGCTGCAGGGCGAGTCGATCGCGCTGCTCGACAGCGTGCAATACATCGGCTTCTACATGGAGCATGTCTTCACGGTGTCCGACAACGGGCTGCTCGCCTATGTCGAAGGGGACAAGTCTCTTCAGCGGCAGTTCACCTGGGTCGATCGGCACGGCACCGTGCTGGGCACGATCGGCGTGCCCATGAACTGCTTCTCTCCGCGCATCTCCCACGACGGACGGCACATCGCCTACGACCTGAGCGACGTGACGACCGACAACGGGGACATCTGGGTGCTGGACCTGGAGCGCAACATCCCGACGCGGCTGACCTTCGATCCGCGCAACGAATCGGCGCCCGTCTGGTCCCCGGACGACGCCCGGATGGTGTTCTTCGGCAACGCCCCCGGACACAACGACCTCTTCACGATCGCGGCCGACGGGCGCGGCAACCCGGAGACCTTGCTGAGCGGCGCGGCCGACTACATCCCCAGCGACTGGTCGCCGGACGGGAAATCGATCCTCGCGCAGATCAACGGCACGGCGGGTCACGGGGCCACGGATCTCCAGCTGGTGCGAGACGGCAAGGCGGAGAACTGGCTCGCCTCCCCCTTCTCCGAGAAGCAGGCCCGCATCAGCCCCGACGGACGCTTCGTCTCCTACGACTCGGACGAATCGGGACGCTCGGAGGTCTACGTCCGGGCGGCATCCGGCGCCGGAGGGAAGTGGCGCGTCTCGAGCGCCGGCGGCGACTCCGCCGTCTGGAGCCGTAACGGCCGGGAGCTCTTCTATCTTTCGCCCGAAGCGGACCTGATGTCGGTCTCCGTCGCCCCGGGCGCGGAGTTCAAGGGGAGCGCCCCGGTGCGGCTCTTCAAGATCCCGGGAGAGATCCTGCACCTCGAAGTGGTCACCCAGTACGACGTCGCGCCGGACGGGCGCTTCCTGATGAACCTCAACAAGTCGACGCCCGGCCAGAAGCTCATCACTCTGGTGTCGAACTGGACGTCGCTCCTCCCGTCGCGCTGAATCCCGACCGTGTGACCATTCGGTGAAATCTCCCGAATAGTACGGAGGAACCCCTTGCGCTGGAACGCGCGATGGGTGTGAGATTCGCTCACCTGACATTCGAACGCAGGGAGCGATGACGGACAATCGCACGCGGGAGTTCGACGTCGTCTGTCTCGGCGGCGGCGTCGCCGGCGAAGGCATCGCCTCCGGCCTGCGCGACAGCGGCCTCACCCTCGCGGTGGTCGAGCGCGAGCTGGTTGGCGGCGAGTGCCCGTACTGGGGCTGCATCCCCTCCAAGACCCTGCTGCGATCGGGCGAAACGCTGGAAGAGGCGGATCGCGCCCGCACCCTCGCCGCTTCGCGCGTCGAATGGACGGTCGATTTCCCGAAAGTCTCGAAGCGCGTGCTCTGGATGGCGCGTGACCTGGATGATGCGCGTCCCGCCGCCGCCCTGGAGAAAACCGGCGCGCGGCTCATCCGGGGGGAAGGGAGACTCCTGGACCCGCGCACCGTCGAGGTGAAGGGGCAGAGGCTGACGGCGCGCCGCGCCGTCGTCGTTGCCAACGGGAGCACGGCCGTCATCCCGCCGATCCCGGGGCTCGACGCCGTCCAATACTGGACCAACCGCCAGGCGGCCATCCCGCGCGAGCTGCCGGCCACCCTGGCGATCCTCGGCGGCGGCGCCATCGGCATCGAGCTGGGGCAGGCGTTCGCGCGCCTCGGCTCGAAGGTCACCGTGATCGAGGCGGGGTCGACGTTCCTCGGGCTCGAAGAGCCGGAAGCGGGGGCCGCGCTCCGCCCGCACCTCGAAGCGGACGGCATCGTGCTCAGCCTCGGCGACCCATGCGTCGGCGTCGAGAAAGCGGGCTCGGCCGTCGCGGTCCGGTTGAAATCCGGCAAGACCATCGCGGCCGATCGCCTTTTGGTCGCCACCGGCCGCCGCGCCAACTTCGAGGCCTGGCAAGGGGCCGGGCTGCCGCAGACCGAGCGCGGCTGGCTCAAGGTCGATCCGGCGACGCTCGAAGCGCAGCCCGGCGTCTACGGCGCGGGCGACGTCACCGGCCTCGGCGGCTTCACGCACCTCGCCTGGTACCACAGCGAAGTGGTGACGAAACGGCTGCGGGGCAAAGACGCGCGCGCCGACCACACGGCGGTTCCCCGCGTGACGTACACCGATCCCGAGATCGCCTCGGTCGGTCTGTCGGAGGCCGCCGCGCGCGCGCAAGGGCTGGATGTCGTCGTCGCCTCCACCGATCCGGGGGAATCCGCCCGCGGCTCCATCGCCGACTTCCACGGCGGCATCATCAAGCTGGTCGGCGATCGCGGACGCGGCGTCCTCGTCGGCGCGACGCTGGTCACGCCGCGCGCCGGCGAAATCCTCGGCGAGCTGGTGCTTGCCATCAAGCTCGGCACGCCGCTGCGCACCCTCGCTGACGTCATCCACCCTTTCCCGGCTTTCAACCGGGTGCTCGGTTCGGTCTTGAGCGACCTCGCCACGAAGGCGGTCGCGAAGCAAGGAGGTCACGATGGTTGACATGAAGCTCGAAGTCGTCGTCATCCCGGTGTCGGACGTCGATCGCGCCAAGAAGTTCTACGAGGGGCTGGGGTGGCGGCTGGATGCCGACTTCCGCGGCGTCGGAGACTGGCGCGGCGTCCAGATGACCCCTCCCGGCTCCGGTTGCTCCGTTCATTTCGGCAAGGGTCTCACCGAAGCGGCCCCCGGATCGATGCAGGGGCTCTATCTCGTCGTCTCCGATATCGAGGCGGCGCGCCGCGACCTTCGGGAACATGGCGCGCACGTCAGCGAGACGTTCCACTTCGATGGCTTCGGCGGCAAGCCCGTTCCGGGTCCCGATCCCGAAGGACGCTCCTACGCCACGTACGCCACCTTCAAAGATCCCGACGGCAACAGCTGGCTGCTCCAGGAGATCAAGCAGCGGCTCCCCGGGCGCGTCTGAGTCGCCGCGCTGGAAAGGAGGATCGAGATGGACATCGTCGAGATGGACATTGCCACGCTGACGGGATTTCTGCGGGA
Source organism: Candidatus Polarisedimenticolia bacterium (assembly GCA_036005805.1). GTDB lineage: Bacteria > Acidobacteriota > Polarisedimenticolia > Gp22-AA2 > Gp22-AA2 > DASRAU01. The sequence goes on from DASYQE010000281.1 coordinate 6,513, forward strand.
GGCCGAGGAGCGTCACGGCGCATACGACGCCACAGCCCCGAAGCATCACTGGTCGGACTGGTACGCCGGTTACATCGTCGCTCGCGAGCGCGGCCGGGAGCCCGAAGACGCGGTCAAGGACGCCGGACAGCACATGACCCGGGTCCTCGAGCGGGCGCCGAAGTAGCGGCTTCATGCGAGCCGACATCGTCCCCGGCGCCACCTTCCCGAATTACGAGTTGTCGGATCACCACGGCCAGCACCGGTCGCTCTCCGACCTGCAGGGGAGCGACCCGCTGGTGCTCGTCCTCTCACGCGGCGGCTTCTGCCCCAAGGAGCGGCGCCAGCACGAGGGGCTGGTGAAGCTTCATCACGAGATGCAGGTCGGCTACTGCCGTCTCGTGACGATTTCGACCGACAGCCTGCTCGAGACGAACGAGTTCCGCAGCGGCGTCGGGGCGCGCTGGACGTTCCTGTCGGATCCGGGGCGCAAGGTGCAGAAGGATCTCGACATCGCCGAGTACACCGACCCGCAGCACAACCCGATGATCCCGTACACCTTGGTGCTCGAGGCCGGGTTACGCATCTTCAAGATGTACAACGGCTACTGGTTCTTCGGGCGGCCGACCGTCGAGGAGCTGCGTCATGACCTGCGCGAGGTGCTGAAGCGCTGCCGTCCTGACTGGGACATCCAGACCGCGGAGCAGAAGTCCGCCTGGGAGAAAGGCGACAAGGCCAAGTTCTTCCCGTACGGCCGGACCCAGGCGCAGGTGCTGGCCGATCAGGACTGATTTATCTCAGCGGTCCTTCGCGGCGACGCCCGTCGCGGCCCTCTCGATGAGCGCGGCGACGGCCTTGGGCTGCGAGACGTAGACAGAGTGGCTTCCCTTGACCTCGACCATGGTCGCGCCGGCGCGCCGCGCCATGGTGCGCTGGGCGTCGGGCGGGATCATCCGATCGTCCGTGGCGACCAGGTAGAAGCTCGGCTTCCCCTTCCAGGCCGGTTCGCTCACCGCGCCGTTCAGCGCCTCGACACCCCACGGCACCTGCGAGTCGGCCATGAAGAGCGCCGTGTCCTCGGCCACGTCCGCCGCGAAAGAAGCCTGGAACTTGGCGCGATCGAGGAAGAGGAATCCATCCTTTGGCGGCAGGATCGGCGGAACCGGTGCTCCCGGCGGGGGGTTCTCGATGAGCTTGTTCACCGACTCCCCCCGGTCGGGCGCGAAGGCCGCGATGTAGGCGAGCGCCGCGACCTTCGGGTCGTTTCCCGCCTCGGTGATCACGACCCCGCCGTACGAGTGACCCACGAGTACGACCGGACCGCTCTGCTCGGCGATCGCCCGGCGGGTCACGGCGACGTCATCCTTGAGCGACAGCGTCGGATTCTGCACGACGGTGACCTTGTATCCATTCCCCGTCAGCGCCTTGTGGACGCCCGCCCAGCCTGAGCCGTCCACGAATCCACCGTGCACCAGGACGACGTTCTTCAACGCGTTCGATGGGCTTGTCGACATGGGATTCTCCTTTCGAGGACTTGCTTCACCGCGGAACGAATGGACGAATCCTATCGGTCTTCGCCGGCGCGTTGTCTCAGGACTTCTACCGAAAAACGCGCGCGGCTTGCCGTCCAAAAGTCAGAGACTGGGCGTCCGCGGCGGAGCGGAGGCCTCCTGCAGCCGGGCATGCAGCGCGCAGGTCGGGGTCCAGGGAAGCGCGCGGAGGCGCTCTTCGTCGATGGGACCGCCGTCCACCTCGCAGCGGCCGAACGTGCCGTCCTCGATGCGGGCCAGGGCGTCGCGCACCTGCCGCAGGGTGACCCAATCGGCGTCGGCGACGGCGAACTGCGCGTCCTTGCGCACATCGTCCACGCTCGCGTCGCCCTCGTCGGACACCTCGCGAACCGGCTCGCGCGCCTGGGTCCCCGCGCGCCCCATGCGATCGACGAGCCGCTTCTCTTCCGCCAGCAGTCGTGACTTGTAACCGTCCGTCTTCATGCCCACCTCCTGTCAGAGGATCTCGTCGATCCGGTGGACCGCACCGTCCGGACGGGTTTCCCCGGCGCCGACGGTGATGATGCGATTCAGAAAGGCGTACTTCCCGGCAGAAGTCTCGAATCTCGGCAGCGTTCGGAAGTAGTACGCCGACGGATCCACGCTCTCCCCGCGACCGAGGGCGGCGATCACCTCGGGCGGCCCGTGCCGCAGCCCCTGGAACCCCATGAAGATCGTGGCGTGGTCGTCGGTCTGAAGCGTAATGCGCAGATCGAGCTCGAGGACGTCGTCGGAGCGCTGCAACAACCAGTCGGCGCCCCCGGGCAGCACCTTGCCGCGAAGACGTGGTCCTTCGAAGTCGCCCCCGACGACCGGGACGATGATCCGGCTGCCGTGGGCCACGGCGCCGATCTTCTGCGGCGTCCCCGCGAGGATCCTGACCGTCATCAGCGGTTTCGAGTTCATCGCGCTCCCCCTTCCTTCGGCGGCGGGCGGGTCCGCGGCGGCGGCGCGCTGCGACGAGCCAGCCAGGACGCAGACGACGCCGGCGACGACGGGCGCGGCGGCCGCCTTGAGCAGCTCCCGGCGATCGAGTCCGCCGTCCCGCTCGTCCGGGTCGCCGAGAGGCGGCCGCGTCACAGGACCTCTTCGATCGTGTAGATCGGTCCGGTCGGACGCCGGTCGCCCGAGGCGATCGTGATGACGCGGTTCAGGAACGCGTAGCGGGGCGCGCTCGTCTCGAACCGGGGCGCGGTCCGGAAATAGTACCTGGATGGATCGACCGGCTCGCCGCGACCGATGGCCGCCAGGACGTCCGGCGGCCCGTCACGGAGGCCGAACGACGACATGAAGATCAAGGCGTCGTCGTCGGTCTGGAGCGTCAGGCGGAGATCGAGCTCGAGGACGCCGTCCGATCGCAGGAGGGTCCAATCGCCTCCGCCGGCCGGCAGAACCCTGCCGCGCAGCCGCGGCCCTTCGAAGGTCCCCCCCGTGATGGGCGCGATCACCCGCGTCCCGTGCGGCACGGCGCCGAGTTTCTGCGGCGGCGGCACCACCACTTCGAGCCTCATCAAGGGACGCGCATTCATGGTCTGGACCGGAGGCGAGCATGCTAACACCCCTTGAAGTCTCCGCCGACTTGCTGTCCAATGCAGTCTCACACCCATGGCCGAACAGATCGACGACGAGAGGGACGCTTTTCCGCCGCTGACGGCGGCGCAGATCGAGCGCCTGCGCCCGTTCACGACCCCGCGCGACCTGCGCGACGGCGAGATCGTGTGGGAGGCCGGCGATCGGAACCGGCCCATGTACATCGTCGAGCGCGGCGAGATCGAGATCCGCTCGGGCGCGGACCACGTCGTCACCGTGCACACGCAGGGCGCGTTCACGGGGGACGTCGATCTCCTCTCCGGACGGCCGGTCGTGGTGCGCGCCATCGCGCGCGGAGCGACCCACGTCCTCGAGCTGCCGGCGACGCGGCTGCGCGATGTCATCCAGATCGACCCCGAGCTGAGCGAGATCTTCCTGCGCGCCTTCCTGAAGCGCCGCGCCATCCTGATGCAGCAGGGCGGCGGGAACGTCGTGCTGATCGGCTCGCGGCACTGCGCCGGCACGCTGAACATCCAGGAGTTCCTGACCCGGAACCGGCAGCCGCACACCTACCTCGACGTCGAGGCGGATCCCTCGGTCCAGGAAACGCTCGACCGGCTCGGCGCCACCGTGGACGACATCCCGATCCTGATCTGCCGCGGCGACCTCACGCTCAAGAGTCCCACCATCGAGCAGGTGGCCGAGTGCCTCGGACTCGACGGGCGGATGAACGAGCTGCTGGTGCGCGACGTCGTGGTCATCGGGGCGGGGCCCGCGGGCCTGTCCGCCGCGGTCTACGCGGCTTCCGAGGGGCTCGACGTGCTGGTGATCGAGTCGCGCTCGCCCGGAGGGCAGGCGGGTTCCAGCTCGCGCATCGAGAACTATCTCGGCTTCCCGACGGGCATCCCCGGCGAGGACCTGGCGGCGAACGCTTTCACCCAGGCGGAGAAGTTCGGCGCCGAGTTCGCCGTCGCGCGCACCGCGCTGCGGCTCGACTGCGGCCGGCCGTACCGGGTCGAGCTGGGTCCGGGAATCGGCGTGCAGGCGCGCGCCATCGTCATCGCCTCGGGCGTGCGCTACCGCAAGCCGGACATCCCCGATCTCGCGCGCTTCGAAGGGGTGGGCGTCTACTATGGCGCGACCGAGATGGAGGGAAATCTCTGCCGCGGCGAGGACGCCATCGTCGTGGGCGGCGGCAACTCCGCCGGCCAGGCGGCGGTCTTCCTGGCGGGGAAGTGTCGAAAGGTCACGGTGATGGTCCGCAAGCCCGGACTCCAGGAGAGCATGTCGCGCTATCTCATCCGGCGCATCGAGGAGACCCCGAACATCACCCTGCGGACGAAGACGCAGATCGTCGCCATGGAAGGCAAGCCGACCGGGCTCGAGCGCGTCACCTGGCGCGACGGCGACGGCAAGACGACCACCGGCGACATCCGGCACGTCTTCCTGATGACCGGCGCCGACCCCAACACCGCCTGGCTGCAGAACTGCATCCGCATGGACGACAAGGGCTACGTGAAGACCGGATCGGATCTCGACACCGCCGCGCTCAGCGAAGCGGCCTGGCCCTTCTCGCGCCCGCCGTTCCTGTTCGAGACGAGCCGGCCGGGCGTCTTCGCCATCGGCGACGTGCGCGCCGGCAGCGTCAAGCGGGTCGCCGCCGCCGTGGGCGAGGGATCCGTCTGCATCCAGCTCGTGCACAAGGTGCTCGCCGAGTCGCTGGCCTAACGCCCCGGGAGGAACGATGTCGAAACGCTGCACGCATCTCGATCAAGTGAAAGCGGTGGCACCGAAGACGCCCGACGGCTGCGAAGAGTGCCTCGCGATGGGCGGAGAGTGGGTCCACCTGCGCCTGTGCCTGTCGTGCGGCCACGTCGGCTGCTGCGACAACTCTCCCAACAAGCACGCGACGAAGCACTTCCGGACGATCCACCACCCGATCGTCCGCAGCTTCGAGCCGGGCGAGGACTGGGGCTGGTGCTACGTGGACGAAGTCGTGATGGAGCCCGCGCCGCACCCGGCGCGCCGCTAGACGGCGTCGGCGAGGGTGAGCGCGAAGCGGTCGATCGGATCGATCCACTGCTCGCGGATGCGGAAGCCGGCGCGCTGCAGCATGGCTTCGATCTCCGGCGGCCGGTACTTGTAGGAGCTCTCGGTCCAGATCGTCTCGCCCGGCTCCATCACCAGGCCCAGGTCCGCTCCCCGGATGCTGATGCGCTGCCACCACCGGCTGCGCAGGTGCATCTCGATGCGCGATGCCGTCTCGTTCCAGATCGCGCGGTGCTCGAAGGCGTCGAGGTCGAAATCCCCCCCGAGCTCGCGGTTGATGCGCGCCAGCAGGTTGAGATTGAAGGCGGCGGTGACGCCGAGCGGATCGTCGTAGGCGAGGATCAGATTTCCTTCCGGCCGGACGAGATCGACCCCCAGCAGCAGCGCATCCCCCTGCCGCAGGGACGATCGCACCCGGCCGAGGAAGAGGTCGCGCCCCGGGGGATCGAAGTTGCCGAGGTTCGATCCGAGAAACAGAACAAGACGACGTCCGGGGGTGAAGCCGGCGCGGCTGAACTCCTCGAGACCCGCTTCGTACGTGGTGCGGTGCGGCACGATCCGGACGCCGCGGTGCTCCTCGAGCGTGCGCGTCGCCTGCTCCAGGGCGCTGCCCGAAATGTCGACGAGGTGCAGGTCGAGGTTCCGTCGTTCCGGCCCGGATCCCGCGAGGAGCGCCGACAGCTTCTCGCCGCTCCCCGGACCCAGCTCGAGAATCGTGCTGACGTCGCTGGTGATGATGCCGCGGGCGTGGACGCCGAGCAGCCGGTTCTCGGCCCGCGTGAGCGGGTACCAGGGCAGCCGGCAAATCGCCTCGAAGAGCGCCGAACCAAGATCATCGTAGAGGTAACGCGACGGGAGCTGTCGCGGGTGCCGCTGCAGGTAATGATGAACATCGGCCCCGAAGTCCGTCGCCGGGGCCGACGTCGCGGTCAGCGTGGGGATCGCGACCTCGTCCACGGCCCGGCGGTTTGGCGCGCGCAATGCGGGCGTGGTCCCGGCGCCGGGCCGCCTCGTCGTCGTCACCGGCCTCATGCCCGGTCCTTCGCGCAGCGGAAGGTCGCGTACATATAAGGATAGCGGCCGCGGAACCAGTTGCGGAACGTCGGCCGCAGCAGCTCGCCCGCGGTCGCGGGCGAGGCCCCTTTCAGGACGAAGTGATCGCCGTCGAAGAAGTCGGCGGAGTATTCCGGATAGGTCGCCTGCGGCCGGAATCCCGGGAAGGGAGCGAACAAGGTGCTCGTCCACTCCCAGCCGTTGCCCACCAGGTCATCCACACCCCAGGCGCTGCATCCCTGGGGGTGGCTGCCGGCCGGCTGCGGATCCCAGGAGCAGAAATCGAAGACGCCGTGGCGGCCGGCGACAGGCGTCGCTTCGCCCCAGGGGAACGGTCGCGCGTCGCGCGCGCGTCCGCCGGAGATCACTGTTTCGGCGGCGGTCGCGGTTTCGGCCGCGGGTCGCGCGTCATCGCCCGGCGTCCCGTACGCCGCGCGCTGGAATTCGGCCTCGGTCGGAAGGCGGACTCCGCGCCAGCGCGCGTAGGCCTCGGCTTCGGCGTGCGTGACATAGACCGGCCAGCCGGCGGGAAGCGGAATCGCTTCGAACAGCCCGCGCCAGAGCCAGCCCCCGTTCCGCCGGTCCCAGAATGCCGGATGCCCGATGCCTTCGCGCCGCACCCAGGCCCAGTCCTCCGGGCGCCAGAAGCGCGGCTCGCGGTAGCCCCCGGCTTCGACGAACTCCATGAAAGCGGCGTTCGTCACGTCGATGGACTGGATCGAGAAGGCGGGAGTCTGCACGGCGTGGCGCGGCGCTTCGTTGTCCCAGGCGTAGGGCGCGTCGAAACGATCGATTCCCAGGCGCGCCGGACCGGGGCCGATCTCGATCCAGCGCGCCGGCGGCGCAGCACCGAGGCGCGGCCCGCATCCCGCGGGCGAGGTCTTCCGCGCATACGGCATGCGGTGCAGCATGTACAGGAGGGTCTCCTGGTGCATGACCTCGTGCTCGAGAATCACGAAGACCGCCTCGGCTCGTTCGAGCAGCGGATGGCCGGGACGCTCGATCTCCGCGTGCGCCAGCGCCTCCATCACCCGTTCGTCCGCCTCCTGCGCGAACTGCCGCACGACGCGGCCGTCCGGCCAGAGGGCCCGGTTGCGCGCCGCTTCGCGCTCCAGCGCCCCGGACGTCGAGGCGCCGGGCGCGCCGGGGGACTCGGGCGACGCGGTGGCCGATCCGAGGGGCGCGTCGGAGGGCGGATCGATGCCGCGCGCGAAGAGCGTCTCCAGCGCATCGTCGATGCCGGCGCCGCCGAGCGCCTTCTTCACCAGCGTGTTGAAGCTGAAGGCGGGCACGTGCCCCTCGTAGAAGACGAAGGGGTGGCGCAGCGGAATCGGCTGGAAGTAGTGCGCGTCCTCGTCGTTCAGGAGGTCGAAGAGCCGGGCCGATCGCTCGCGATTGCGGCGATAGCGTTCCACGAGCTGCTTGCGGTCGATCGGATCGCGCCCCGGCTTCGAACTGTCCGGGCTCGGAAGATGCTGGCGGAGCGGCGGCTCCAGGGACACCGGTTGCATGCGGCCCTCACGGAGAACGCGGGCGATTGGGAGGAGGCTCTCTGTCCGGTTCGCTGGTCAGGTTACCATCGAAATCGAGCGAGGGAAAACGCGAGGCGGTCAGGCGTCGGAGCGCAGCCGCAGCCCTCTCGGGACGATCCACCGCGCCAGGACGGCGAACAGGCCTTGCGCCAGCAGAGCGAGAGCCGCCGCCGGGATCGCCCCTTCGAGAATCAGCCCCAGGTCGTCCAGCCGGATGCCGGTGAGGATCGGCTGCCCCAGCCCGCCCGCGCCGATCAGCGCCCCGAGGGTCGCGGTGCCGACGTTGATGATCGCCGAGGTCTGGATGCCGGCGAGAATCGACGGCGAGGCGAGCGGCAGCTCGATCTTCGCGAGCCGCGCCCACGGCGACAGCCCCAGCACGTCGGCCGACTCGAGGAGCCCGACCGGGATCCCGTGCAGTCCGGTCACAGTGTTCCGGACGATCGGCAGGACGCTGTAGAGAAAGAGCGCCGCGACCGCCGGCAGCGTCCCGATGCCGAAAAGCGGGATCAGGAGGACCAGGAGCGCCAGCGACGGGATCGTCTGCACCACGCCCGCCGTCCCCAGGAGGAAGGCGCCGAGCCGCCGGCGCCGCGCCGCGGCGATGCCCAGCGGGATGGCCACGACGATCGCGGCGATGAGCGATGCCGCCACGAGGGCCAGGTGCTCGGCGACGCGGCGGCCGACGCGCTGCGCCCGCCCTTCGCGGGCGGCTCCTTCGTCCATTCCGAAGGCGGCGGCGAGGAAATCCGCGGCCACCACCGGCTCCGGGACGTGGTCGAGCTTGGCCCGCCCGTTCAGGCGCTGCATGTCGCGGGCGGAGAGGCGTCCCTCGAGAACCGCGAGCGACCGGAGCGCAGATGCCGAGCGCTCCGGCAGGTCCAGCCGGTAGAGGAACACCGCGCGATAGCGCGGAAACACCTGCAGGTCGTCCTCGAGGACGCGCAGGTCGTACGCCGGGATCTCGGCGTCGGTGGTGTACAGGTCGATGGCGTCGACTTCGCCCGCCGCGAGGGCGCGGTAGGCGAGATCGTGGTCCATGGACCGCACGTTCTTCTGCGGGAGCCCGTAGCGCTCGCGGACCAGGGGCCACCCATCGTGCCGGTTCAGGAACTCCTCGCTGAAGGCGAGGCGCAGCGCCGGCAGCCGGCTCAGATCGGAGAGGCGCGCGACCCCTGCGCTCGCCGCGTCCTTGTCCTTCAGGCCGATGGCGTAGCTGTCGTCGAACCCGAGACCGCCGCTCATCCCCACACCTTGCGCGGCGAGCGCCTCCCGCAGCGACGCGTCGCTGCCGCCGCCGGCGGCGCCATGCAGGATGTCCTCGCGGATCGTCCCGGTGTACTCGGGGTAGACATCGATCTCGCGCGCCAGGAGCGCGTGCCACAGGACCTGCGTCCCTCCGAGCTGCGCCCGGTGCTCGGCGCGGGTCCCGGCGCCCCGCAGCACCTGCGTGGCAATCTCCCCGAGCACGACCGACTCGGTGAACTTCTTCGAGCCGACGCGCACCTCGGAGGCGGGCCCGCGGCACCCGGCCCCGCACACCGCCGCCGTGACCGCGAGCAGGAGAACCGGCGCGAGCCACCGGCGGTCTGTCATCCTGGCGCTCCGGCCGTGCCTCCGCCGGGTGGCGCGCCGGGACGGGTCTGAGCGCGAACGAATCGCTCGACGAACTCATCCACGGGGCGCGTGAGGAGATCGTCGAAGCTCCCCTGCTGAACGACCGCCCCGTCGCGCAGGAGAACGATGCGGTCGGCGAGGAACTCCGCCTCCGCGAGATCGTGGGTCACCAGGACCACCGTCTGCCCGAGCCGCCTGAAGATGGCGCGCAGGTCGGCGCGCAGGTCCGCCCGGATCATCGGGTCGAGCGCGCCGAGCGGCTCGTCGAGGAGCAGCAGCTCCGGTCTCATCATCAAAGCCCGCATCAGGCTGACCCGCTGGCGCTGCCCGCCGGACAACTGGACCGGATAACGCCCCATGCCGTCGCGCGGGAATCGCGCCAGTTCGACCAGCTCCTCGAGTCGGCGCGCGACCCTCTCGTCGTCCCATCCGACATGGCGCGCGGCGAGCGTGACGTTGGCTTCCGCCGTCAGGTGCGGGAACAACCCGCCCTCCTGGATGACGTAGCCCATGCGGCGCCGGAGCGGTCCGATCGATTCCGGCGTCACCCGCTGGCCCCAGAGAACGATCTCCCCCGCGCTCGGCCGGGCCAGCCCGGTGATCAGACGCAGCAGGGTGGATTTTCCGGATCCGGTCGGACCGAGGAGGACGTTCACTCCCGGCGGAAGCGACAGCGTCGTCGGTTGCAGCGCCTCGACGCCGTCATGGCGCTTGGCGACACCGCGCAGCTCGATCGTGGGGGTCTCGACAGGTGACGTCACGGGGCCGGGCGGGATTCTACCCTCCTGTGTCACTTGTGAGAGAACAGCACCGGGTTCAACACCTCCGGTGATAGCATCGCCCCACTCTCCGAAGAAGAAATGAGAGGCAAGACACTCCCGTTCTTCGCGACTTCCAAAGACCTCATCGAACTGCTGCGTCCGATCGAGGAGACGGAGAACTTTCGGTATGTCCTCGAGGGTGGGTTCGACGCGGGGCAGGAGCGACCGGCATGGAGAAGGGCCGAGGACATTCCCGATTTCGGCATCGCGAAGTTCGGCGACCAGGCGGGCGAAGCGGCATGGTTACTGATTCCCGCGGACACGAAACCCAACGTGGAACGATTCCGCGGTGGCACCTGGGAGGTCCTCGATCAGTCCACCATGCCGGCCAGCGTAATGTTGAGTGCGGGCGGCGTCTTCAAGTGGAACATCCTCATCGCGGGAGCGGTGTTGACCATCTCAGACGAGGAGTGGTCGAAGCGCCTGTACGGGCTCATCGGCAAGGCCTTCCGGAAGCATTTCGAGAAGATCAAGATGTACTGGGTCGGCAAGGAAGCGGCCGCGATGCTCCGGAACGGCGCACGCCTCACGTTCCGCGCGGCCTCTCCGCCGGAGTACGACCTGAGCGAGGATTAGGCCGGGTCCCGAGCCCGACTGCGGCACGGCATCGACCGGCGTGTCCGGAAACGATCCCCCGGGATTTTCCGGATTCACGTGTCACCGAGTTGGGTTATGGTTCCCGCCAAGGAGGGTCTCATGACGAAAAGAGTTCTCGCCGTCCTGCCCCTGCTTGGAATCCTGGTGTTCGCGATGGGAGGCATCGCCATCGCACCGTCCTCCGCCGCGCCCGCGGCGCCGTCGCTGACCGAGCCGATCACCCCGGACGTCTGCGCACCACCGGCCGATCCGGAGTTCGGCGGGTGCCGCTGGTACTGCGGGTCGAAGTCGTACACGACCCGGTCGCAGTGCCAGGCGAACTGCGCCACCACGTGCGAAGATATCTGCTGATCTGAAGTGCCGCGGCGGGCGGGCCCGACGGCTCGCCCGCCGCATTCATTCCCTCCCCGTCCCGTTTCACTCCCTCCGTGATTCCCGTCGTCCTCTGGCCACGGGGCGCCGCATGGGTCAGACTGGCCGCATGACGAACCGCCCGACATTGATGCTTCCCATCCTGCTCGTGTCCGCTTCGGCCGTGCTGTTCGCACCGATCGCACCCTTCGCCACGCCGCGCGGTGATGCCGCCGGCGCCATCAAGCTCCCGCCCGGCTTTTCGATCGCGCCGTACGCCAGCGGTGTTCCCAACGCGCGCTCGATGACCCAGGGTCCGAAGGGTGTGCTCTTCGTCGGGACCCGCGTCAACCGCGGCAAGGTGTACGCGGTGCTCGACCGCGACGGAGACGGGCGGGCCGAGAAGGTGGTGACGGTCGCGTCCGGTCTCAACATGCCGAACGGCGTCGCCTGGCGGGACGGGTCGCTCTACGTGGCCGAGATCAGCCGCGTCCTGCGCTTCGACGGCCTGCCGGCGTGGCTCGACGGGCCGTCCGGCGCGCCGGCGCCGAAGCCGGCGATCGTCCGCGACGATTTCCCGACGGACACGCACCACGGCTGGAAGTTCATGCGCTTCGGCCCGGACGGCCTGCTGTACGTGCCGGTCGGCGCGCCGTGCAACGTCTGCGACGAGAAGGATCCGCGCTACGCCTCGATCACCCGCATGAAGCCGGACGGCTCGGGGTTCGAGGTGTTCGCGCGCGGCATCCGCAACACCGTCGGCTTCGACTGGCATCCCGAAACGCACGAGCTGTGGTTCACCGACAACGGCCGCGACATGCTGGGCGACGACCGG
>DASYQE010000282.1:0-2568 GCA_036005805.1 Candidatus Polarisedimenticolia bacterium
GCACGGTCGCCTGCACGGCGACGGGGCGGCCGCCGAGGCGGGCCGGGCGGTAGCGCCAGCGCTTCACCGCCTCGATCGCCGCCAGCTCGAACCCGAAGCGGGCGTCCGGGGCCTGGATCACTTCGATGGTCCCGACCCGGCCGTCCTTGTCGATGACGATGAGCAGGAGGACCGACCCGGTCACCTTGGCCTTGCGGGCGATGTCGGGATAGTCGGGATGCGCCCGCGTGGAGGGGATGACGACGGGAGGATCGAGCCCCGGCGTGCGCTCATCCACGGGCGCGAACTCGTCGCCGATCCCGGTCCCATCGCCGGGTCCCGTTCCGTCGCCCTCCAGACCGGGTCCGGTTCCGTGGCCCGGACCACAGCCTGGGCAGTCGAATTCGACACCTGCCCCATCTCCCCCACCCCCTTCGGGGTCGGACCGGTGCTCATCCGTCAGGATCGAGTCCACCGGCGGCAGCTCGGCATCGGTCATGGGCGGGGGAACGGGGACGACTTCGAGGCGGCGCGGCACCGGCTGCAGCCTGGGATTGGCCGCGATATTGGCGCTCGGTTTCGACCCGGGCAGGGAAGGACCCGGCGCGTGGTGCAGCGGCGGGAAAAAGATCGAGCTGGTGACGGCGCGTGGAGGGAGTATCGACGCGACCGCCACCAGCTCGACCAGGACGAATCCCGCGACAAGCCCCGACAACGACGCAGCGGCGCAGGCCAGGGAGCCGATGCGGCGACGCAGGCGGCGGAAATCGATCGGACCGGACACCAGCGAGGGAGGCGTCAGGAGCGGTTCCGACATGGCAACGACCCTCGCTGGAAGAAAGAGCGTTGGTCGGTCCGGCGTCCGTTCCGGACGGCCGGTGCGGGCAGGGTCCGGAACGGAATCGCGTGAAGCTCACCGGACCGACCGAACTGCGCCGCCATCTGTACGACCAGTCACGCCGAGGCCAAACCAGAAACCCGGGCGGCGCGTGGAGTCCTCACCGCGACGGTCGCGGTGATTCGTCCGCGCGGCGTCCGGCCGGCTTCTAGAGGAGGGAGAGGTAGGCGATGAGGTCGTCGATCTCTTTGTCGGTCAGCTTGTCGGTGACGCCGAGTTGCTGAAGGTAGCCCAGCTTCGCCGGGATGAGCGACTTGAGATCGGCATAGCGACCGTCGTGGAAATACGGAGCCGTCTTCGACACCGTCCGCAGCGAGGGCGGGCTGAACGACCCGCCGCTGCCGATGTCCTCGTTGTCGGGCTTGCTGAAGACCGGCGGGACGTGGCAGATGTTGCAGGAAGCCTTGTTGAACACCTGCCAGCCGCGCTTGGCGGCCTCAGGGGCCGTCGCCTTTGGCGAGCCGTCCGGGTTCAGGTTGGGATTGTCCGGGACGCGCAGCGAATCGACGTAGGCGACGAGCGCGTCGAGCGTCTCGTCGGTTGGCGGCTTGCCCTTCATCCGGTTGACGATGATCCCCTTGATGTTGTCGCGCAGCGTCTTGCCCCCGGCCCAGGAATACGGCGCGGTGTCGTGCGCGCCCCACAGCGACGGCGTGCTGCGGCCTTCGGGGTCGCCGTCCTTCACGACCTCGAGCCCCTTGTAGGTCTTGTTGTCGGTGAAGCCGCCTTTGGGATGGCAGGTGGAGCAGGCGACCTGGCCGCTGCCGGACAGGGACGGATCCTTGAACAGCTTCTCACCCTGGTGGATGGTCTCCGGGGAGGCCGGCTTGGTCGGCAGCGCCGGCTCCTGCGCCGGGCTCGGGGTCTGCGGCGGGGCCGGAGCCGGCTGCGCCGGCGGCGGCGGATTCGGAGAGGGATTCGGCGGCGGCACCTGCGCCAGGCCGATTCCCGCGGCGACCATCACCGCGATTGCCGCGCTACCCGCCACGACGAGGACACGCTGCCCGAGACGCCGCGTCACCATGGGCCGACCTCCTTCATTCCGTGCCCTCGGATCGATTGCGCGGCGGGCGGTGGTGCGCCCAGCAAGATTCGAACTTGCGACCTTCGGATTCGTAGTCCGACGCTCTATCCAACTGAGCTATGGGCGCACATCCTCGCCACGCTGTCGAGGGACCGGGGAGTCTAGCACGACCGACGGTGCGTCCAAACGCGCGCCATCCCCGAGCGACAGCCACCGGTTCCCAGCCGCTTGCGCAGCAGCAGGTTCCGGTGACCGCGCGGATGGTCATCCACCGCGGCGATGACTTCGAATCCGCGCCGCGCATAGAAAGCAGGGGCCTGGAAGCTGAATGTCATCAGGAACATCTGCCGGCAGCCACGCCGGTGCGCTTCCGTCTCCGCCGCCTCGAGAAGCGCACTCCCCAGGCCCTGCCCGCGGCGCGATTCTTCGACCCAGAATTGACGGATCTCCGCGACGCCATCCCAGGTGTTCCCGCAGATGCCGGCGACGAGCCGATGCATGTCGTCCCGCACGAGGATCGACAGCCATGCGCCCCCCCCGATGCCGGTCGCGGCCAGGTTGAACTCGCCGATCCGATCCTCCAGATACTGGATGTCGTCCGGGACGGGATCGCTGCTGACGACCAGGTGGGATGTCGCCGAGAGTTGTTTCATGGCGACTTGGATGA
>DASYQE010000283.1:0-14754 GCA_036005805.1 Candidatus Polarisedimenticolia bacterium
CTTCAGCTCGGTCTCGACGACTTTCTTGGCGTTGTCCCAGGCGCCGCCGGCGTTGGCCATGAAGATCGCCTGGTACAGCCCGAACAGCGCGATCGAGATGAGGTAGCCGACGAAGAAGTACGGCTCGAAGAAGGCGAACGCCAGCGTCGAGAAGAAGATGGTCAGGAAGATGTTGAACATCCCCTTCTGCGCGTACTGGGTGCAGATCTCGACGACGCGCTTGCTGTCCTCGACCGAGGCCCGCTCCACGCCCTCGAGGCGGATGTTCTTCTTGATGAACTCGACGGCGCGGTAGGCGCCGGTCGTCACCGCCTGCGTCGAGGCGCCGGTGAACCAGTAGATGACGGCGCCCCCGGTGATGAGGCCGAGCAAAAACGGCGGGTGCATCAGCGACAGGTGATCGAGGTTCTGCGTCAGCCCGTGCGTGAGCAAAACGATGATGGAGAAGATCATCGTGGTCGCGCCGACCACCGCGGTGCCGATGAGCACCGGCTTGGCGGTCGCCTTGAAGGTGTTGCCGGCGCCGTCGTTTTCCTCCAGCAGGTGCTTGGCGGTCTCGAAGTTCACGTCGAAACCGAACTCCTTCTTGATCTCCTGCTTGACGTTCGGGATCGTCTCGATCACCGACAGCTCGTACACCGACTGGGCGTTGTCGGTGACCGGGCCGTAGGAGTCGACTGCGATGGTCACCGGGCCCATGCCGAGGAAGCCGAACGCGACCAGGCCGAACGCGAAGACCGGCGAGGCGGCCATGATGGCGGACAGGCCGAAGGTGCTGACCCCCCAGGCGGTCCCCATCAGGAAGACGATGGTCATGCCGAGCCAGTAGGCGGAGAAGTTCCCCGCCACCAGTCCCGACAGGACGTTGAGCGACGCGCCCCCTTCCCGGGAGGAGGTGACCACCTCGCGCACGTGCGCCGAGCTGGTCGAGGTGAACACCTTCACGAGCTCGGGGATGATGGCGCCGGCGAGCGTGCCGCAGGTGATCACGAGCGACAGCTTCCACCACAGCGTCCCGTCCCCGAGCGACGGGATCAGCAGGGACGAGGCGATGAAGGTCATGGCGATGGAGACGAGCGACGTCAGCCAGACGAGCGTCGTCAGCGGCCTCTCGAAATCCATCGTCGCCGCGTTCCCGTACCTCGCCTTCGCCCAGGCTTCGTTGATCACGTACGACAGCCCCGAGGCGACGATCATCAGGATGCGCATCATGAAGATCCACACGAGCAGCTGCACCTGGGTGACCTCATCCGGCACCGCCACCTGTATGAAGGAGATGAGCGCCACGCCGGTGACGCCGTAGGTCTCGAAGCCGTCGGCCGACGGCCCGATGCTGTCGCCGGCGTTGTCGCCGGTGCAGTCGGCGATGACGCCGGGGTTGCGGGCGTCATCCTCTTTGATCTTGAAGACGATCTTCATCAGGTCCGAGCCGATGTCGGCGATCTTCGTGAAGATGCCGCCGGCGATGCGCAGCGCCGCGGCGCCGAGCGACTCGCCGATGGCGAAGCCGATGAAGCACGGCCCGGCATAGTCCCCCGGGATGAACAGGAGGATGCACAGCATCATGAACAGCTCGACCGAGATCAGGAGCATCCCGATGCTCATGCCCGCCTTGAGCGGGATCGAGTAGAGGGGGAACGGCTTGCCGCGCAGGCTCGCGAACGCGGTGCGCGAGTTCGCGAAGGTGTTCATGCGGATGCCGAACCAGGCGACGCCGTACGAGCCGGCGATGCCGATGAGGCTGAAGATCAGGATGATGGCGACCTTCACCGGCGCGAAGTGCTGCAGCACGCCGTAATAAAGAAGGATGATGGTCCCGATGAACACCTCGAGCAGCAGGATGAACTTCCCCTGCGTGACGAGGTAGGTCTTGCAGGTCTCGTAGATGAGCTCGGAGATCTCCGCCATCGAGCGGTGCACCGGGGACGACTTCACCTGCTGGAGCATCGTCAATCCGAACCCGAGCCCGAGCAGGCAGACGACGAGCCCGGTGAACAGCAGCGCGCGTCCGCTCATGCCGAGGAACTGCACCTGGCCCACGTCGGGCAGGACGAGCGAGGCCTCGCCGCCGTGATGCGCCGCCACCCCCTCGTCGCCGGTCTGCGCGAAGGCGGCGGCGGGGGCGAGCGACAGGAGCAGGAGCGCGAGGACCGCCGGCAGGACCCACGATCCGCCGGGACGGCGCAGGACTGGACGCACGAGACTCATCTGGACTCCTCTCGGGGCGTACGGTGCAGGCCCCACTCGATTCGGTCTCCCCGGTCGGGCGGGGCGGTTGACACTGTCTGGGATGGCCGGGGGTCTCCCGGCGGGGCGTCAGTCTAGAGAAGCGAAGGGCGCGGCGTCAACAACCCCCGAACATAACGACACAACCCCTTTGTACAGAGCAGTTTGCGTGATTCGCGGGCGGGTCTATACAGTCCTTGCATGGCCCAAGTTTGCGTATAGGTTTGGGGTAGGATAGAAACGCGGTGATGGGCAAGTCCCCTTCAGTGTGCCCGCAGAGTTTCCACGAGGTACCACATGAGCTCTACAGTCAGGATGCTTCCAGACGCGAGTCCAATGGTTTTTGAAGACTCGCCTCTCGATGAGGTCGTCTGCCAAATTCGATTTAACGACATTCTTACCATTGGTGAAGGCCCGCCGGCAAAATTGCAAGACAGGTTGCGTAGAGATTTCCCGATTTTTGGAAGTGAACAAGGCGTTCAGTTCGGCGTCAGTCCCATGCAGTCGCTCTCGGTGTTGGCGTCACCAGCCCCCACTTGGCAATTTAAGAGCGCCGATGAGGCCTGGATCACGAGCGTGACCACGAACTTCATTGCGCTTAAGACAACAACCTACTCCGACTTCCCTGACTTTTGGTCGCGACTGCGCTCCGTTCTTGAAGCGTTTGAAAATATCTACAGTCCACCCTTTTATACGAGAGTGGGGTTGAGATATGTCAACAGGATCGTCATACCACGCGATGGAGATCAACCCGTCGAATGGAGCTCAATTCTGAACCCACGCATTGCGGGTGAGTATTCGGATCCCGATCTTCGAGGCCTAGTAACCGAGTCCAAACATCATGCAATCCTGGAACAGCCTCGAGGATTTGTTGGATGGCGCTATTCCCGAGATGTAGGGGAAATGGACGGGAATAACGCAGAGCGATTCACTCTCGATTTCGATCATTTTGTCGTCGGTCAACTACCTTTGGGTGACATTCCCGCTCTTCTGGCTGATTTTAACGAGGCACTCTATAGACTATTCGTATGGTGTCTAACTCCAGAGGGGATCAAGCTCCTGAAACCTCGGCCCAAAGCGGCCGCACGAGCGGAGGGGAGATGAAGCTCAAGGCTACCTTTGAGAAGCACAATCTCGAGGTTGGACTCTCGGCTGTCCGGCCGATCATCTCGCCTGACCCTGAAGCGAAGTATGCTGTGGCAGACCTTATCGGCAGCGTAAATCTGAAGTATCAGAAGATGAGCGGCTCCTTCGAGCTTGATATCACTTCCGACGAACTCGCAATCTTTCCAGAGCTGAATCGACTTCGGTGCTATGTTCTGGTAAACCAACTCCCAGCAGAGGCGGTGCACGAAGCCGAAGAAGAGTTACAGGGAATAAGGGATCATTACGTTCAGGTGGCCCAAACTAGAGCATCGTTGCCGCCTCCAAAGAGGTCGCCTGAGGTACGGGCAAGAATCGCACGGCGATCGCTGCCCTAGGTATTCTGCATGCCGTATTACCCTCCCGAGGGGCTTTGCCTACGTCAAGCTGATATCTTGGGAAACGTGCGCGCTTTTGAACTGAGTCGATTTGAAGAAGATGTCCCCGTAGGTACGGTCGTGCCATACGAAACAGCGATAGTTGTTAGTCAAGACTGCGACCTTGAGCAAGATCATGTGGCCCGTTTTCCGGCCGAGGGGGTCGTGACAAATCAGGACAAGCTCTTATTTGGTATCGCGCTCTGCGGTACCTATGACGAGGCTCTTGTGAAGGCGGGGGCTCATCGCGAAGGAGCTGCACAACTCGCAAGCAAAGAGTGGAAGCCAGTTGTCAAGAACATGATGCCAAGGTTTCAATACCTCGGGTTCATTCCCCAGATCGGTAAGACTCTGGTTGCTGACTTCAAGGATTTGTTTTTCGTGCCAGCCGACTACTTGTATCGATCCATCGCAGATGGCGATGTACAGCGCTTGGCTAGCCTACGGGAGCCATACCGAGAACACGTGCTGCAAAGATTCGTTAACTATGTGGGGCGTGTAGGACTCCCTAAAGATTTTGAATTCCTAGTGCCACCCCCACCACCCGTCGCCAGCAGAAGCTGAAGGCGCCCCTTTTCATGCTTGGCGTGATGTCGCTGGCTCCCTGATTTCGGGCGCCGGCTCGCCCGGGGCCGGCGGCGGCTCGCGGCGCGACGGCGGGGGGTTGCCGGGCGGCCGGGGCGGATCTTTCTCTGGGGGTGGGTCCTGGGCCGGAGGGGGATCCTGCGCGGGGGGATTGTCGGCCGGCGGCGGATCGCCCGCCGGGGGCTCGCCGGCCGGAGGCGGCGGCTCCGTTTCGAGGCCCGCGGCGGCGGCGGGCTCCGCGAGCGACTGGCCGGCGGCGGCCTCGAACTGCCGGATGATCTCGTCGCCGACCTGCTCCCCGCCCGGGTTGGCGGCCTCGGCCTCGAGGTCTTTCTTTTTCGGCTTCAGCACCTGGTGCGACATCGGGAGATCCTTCAGCGCCCGGGCGGCCAGCTCGGCCATCGCCTTGTCGGGCTCCTGGACCATCCGCTTGAGTCCGTTCGGCTCGTAGCCGGTGAAGTACCC
Source organism: Candidatus Polarisedimenticolia bacterium (assembly GCA_036005805.1). Classification (GTDB taxonomy): domain Bacteria; phylum Acidobacteriota; class Polarisedimenticolia; order Gp22-AA2; family Gp22-AA2; genus DASRAU01. Next base: position 4,797 of record DASYQE010000283.1, read on the forward strand.
CTCGAGACGCCCGCCGTTGCCGTGCACGATGCCAAGGTACATCGTCGAATAGCTCTGGACGAATGCCATTCCGAGGCTCAGCGCCGCGACGAGCGTGGCCCGGCCGCCGGTGTTGCCGACCGCGACGACGCGCATCGGCACCAGCCCCTCGACCTCGAGGGCGCGGGCCAGCTCGGTGGCCGGGTCGCCGACGGAGAACCGGCCGTGCCGCACGTCCTTCGGCGCCTTGAAGACCTTTCCCAGCTCTTCGTTGAAGCGGTTGTCGAAGCGCAGCAGCAGGTCGGCCCCGTTGGGAATCGCCTCGATGTCGGCGCGCGTCACCAGCCGCGCGCTGTAGCCGCGGGTCTCGAGGATCGAGGCGATCGACTTGGCCGACTCGCGCTCGAGCGCCGCCGCCTCCGCGACCATCTCGTTGGTCATCACCGCCTGGGCCTTGTAGAACTGGGCGTGCGGCGGAAGGACCGCGAGCCGCAGCGGCCGTGTCTCCGTCGTCTGGAACCCGGCGGTCATGAACTCCGAGCCGCTCTTGGGCGCTGCCTGTGACGCCGGGGCGAAAAGCCCGGCGGCGAGCACCACCGGGAGGACGAGCGGAATGCGACGGAGGTTCATGGAGGGGTCTCCCTGCTTCCTTTGAGAGCCGCGGTGATCTGTTCGAGCTGCTTCAGGACGATGGGCCGATCGGTCGCCTCGGGGCGCGCGCGCAGATAGGCGACGAGCGCCCGGCCGGCCGCTTCGTTGTTCCCGAGCCCATGCTCCGCGAGGCCGAGGCCGCGCGAGGCCTCGGCCATCGAGCCGTCGAGCTCGAGCGCCCGGCGGTACTCGCCGCACGCCGCTTCGAGGTTGCGCTTCTTCTGCGCGACGCCTTCGGGCGTCGCGAGCAGGGCCGCCTCGCGCTCAGCGCGGGTCAGGCGCCCCCGCTCCTTGACGTTCTGCTTCTTGTCCGACTGGGTCGTCTGTTCGGCGGGGGCGACCTCACTCAGCGCCCCGAGGCCGCGCAGCGACTCCGCGAGGACGTAGCGGGTGGCGGGACTCACGGGCGCCTCCGCGACCAGCCGCCGCGCCAGGAGGCAGGCGGTGCGCGGCTGATCCTCGTCGATGAGGCCGAGCGCCACGGCGCACGACAGCGGCCGCACGATCTCGCGGTACTCGTCGCCGTTCACTTTCAGGGGCGTCGTCGGCCCCTCCGGCATGAGGGTGGCGGCGCGGGCCCGCGCCGACTCGACGCGCGCCGGCAGCTGTGGGTGGGACGACCAGGCGGTGGCGCGGTGCGGCGTCTCGACGTCCGGGTCGGCCTGCATCAGCTCGAAGGTGCGCGCCATCTGCCGCGGGTCCCAGCCGGCCTCGAGCATAAGGGCGAGTCCGTGCGAGTCCGCCTCATCCTCGAGCTCGCGGCTGTAGCCCGAGACGCTGAGCCCGACGAAGATGTCGCTGAGCCCTAGGGTGAACGGGCCGAAGACCATCCCGGCGACCGATTTCGAGCGCACCGATCGATACCTCAGGATGACGTGATGTCCGGCGGTGTGGTTCACCTCGTGCGCCATCACGGCGGCGAGCTGCGCCTCGTTCTCGAGGAGCGCGAGGAGGCCCGCCTGGACGTACACCTGCCCGTCCGGCAGCGCGAAGGCGTTGACGTCCGGATCGCGCAGGACATGGAAGCGATAATGGATGTAGTCGTCCAGCGGCTTCGGCGCGAGGGCGTTGCCGATCGAGGTGACGAGCGCGCCGACCGCCGATTCGGGGTAGCGCGCGTTGCGGCGCACGAAGAGCTCCTCGTACTCCGTCACCGACTTCATGAGCGGCTTTTCGGAATCGCGCACCGGGACGGGGCCGTACTCGCCCTTCTCCTGCGCGTCCGCCCGCCCGGCGACGGCGAGGATCAGGCCGGCAGCGCTGCCGGCGACGACGATGCTGCGCAGGGCGCGCGAGGACATGGCTTGGAGCACTCCTCGGGAACCGTTGCGGTGAGGATAAGGAGAAAGGCCGCCCGAGGTCAACGATCGGCGGGGTCGCCGGGGCGCTGGAGCGCGCTTATGGGGCGGGATGCGAGGCTGCCACGTCGACGGGCATCGGCGGCCGCAGCCGGAGGGTGACGAGAGGCGGCGTTTCATCCTCGCGGATCTCGATGCGCAGGTCCGCGCTTTCGACGCCTCCGGTGGCGGCGCGCAGCAGGTAGACCCCCGGCGGGGCCTCGAGGAAGAAGCGTCCGCCCGCGTCGGCGGGCGCTTCGCGCTTGAGCTCGCGCCCCGTCAGGGTCACGGCCGCGCCCGAGGCGGGCGTGCCGCCGACATCGAGCACGACCCCTTCGAGCCGTGCTCCCGGAGCGGTCTCCTCCGTGTCCGCGCCCGCCAGGCCGATCGTTCCCGGCGCGAGCGCCAGAATGGCGGCGACGAAAAAGCCGAGCGCGAAATCGCGCGGTTCAATGGACATCGACGGCCCCTTTGCAGATGTCCCTTTGTAGGGCGGGGAGCCCCTGGAAACAATCAGTCGAACTCCCCGGAGAGGGTCCGTACTTGTACCGGAGAGGCGGGGCGGCGGCGGCCGCCTGCCGCCCAGGCCTTCGCGGACGGCGATCAGCCGACCGGCCTGGCTTCGAGCTTCTTTCTCCTGCGGCCGCGGTAGCTGCCGTAGGCGGTCATGACGGGGGCGAGCAGCATGTAGGTGAGGCCGGCGATGCCGGCGTAGTGGTAATCGGCGAAGAAGGCGATGAGGACCGAGAGGGCGGCGACGCCGAGGTTGATGGCGGCCTCCTGCATCGTCGAAACGGTGTCGTAGCGCTCGAGCGCGTTGAGGTCGAGCTGGTCGCGGCGGCGCCAGGCGTGGTTGTAGAGGAGCCAGAAGGCGCCGAACAGCGCGATGTAGCCGAGGCCGTAGACGATCATCAGCGTCCGCATCTCCGTCGCGGCGATGGCGGGATGGAGCGTGCCATCGGGCATCAGCACGCGCGTGTCCTGGCCGGTGAAGTTCTTCACCAGGAACCCGAAGAGGAACTTGAGCGGGTAGACGAAGAACAGCACCACGAACAGCAGCGCCCCGTTGAGCGTGATGACGAAGCCGTCCTCCAGGCCGTAGCGGCGGAACCACTGGTACTGCAGGAACCAGATGCGCAGCAGGAGCGCGAAGGCCAGCGCGAAGGCGACGAAACCGGACATCGTCCCGAGCAGCTCCTGAAACGTGCGGGGGACCTCGAGGGAGACGACCAGGAGCGTCATGGCGAACGCGAGGACCGCGTCGCTGAAGCCCTCGATGCGCTGGATCTCGTGGCCGCGCAGGCGGAAGCCGTCGCGCATCCCGAACCCTTTCGCCGCCAGCGGCTCGCGCAGCATCGGGGCGGATTCTCCGGGAGCCGCGACGCGCCGGTCAAGACCGGAGGCGGCGGCGCAGCGCGGCGATGTCGGCGCGGGCGGCGGCGAGGCTCTTCGCCTCGATGCGGCGGTAGAGGTCGAGGACGGCGCGGCCGTTCGGCGTGAGCGCCGCGCCGGCGCTGCGGCGGGAGGTCGTGGCGACCAGCGGCCGGACGAAGCAGCCGTTCATGGTCGCGACCAGGACCCAGGCGCGCCGGTACGACATGCCGAGGGATCGGGCGGCCGCGGAGATCGATCCCGCCGCGGCGATCGCCTCGAGCAGGTCGGCCTTGCCGGGGCCGAGGGCCACCGCGCCGCCGCGGAGCGCCCGCCAGCGCGGCGCCAGGCGCCACCCCGGCGCCGCCGTCGTCCGTCGTCGTCGCATTGACACGCATTGTATCCGCCCGTATATGATGCGCGCTCCATGAAGATCGCGCCCATCGCGCCGGTCGTGGCGTTGCTGATCCTGGTCGCAGGCCCGGCCGCCGGCGCAGGCCCGGTGGAGTTGACCGTCTACGCGGCCGCCAGCCTGAAGGACGCGCTCCAGGAGATCGGTCCCGCCTGCGGACCGGAAGCGGGCGCGACCATCCTCTTCAACTTCGGCGGATCCAACGACCTGGCGCAGCAGATCCTGGCGGCCAACAAGGCCGATGTGTTCTTTTCCGCCGACGAAGGGTGGATGGACAAGGTGGCGGCGAAGGGGCTGGTCGATGCCGCGAGCCGCCGGGCGCTCCTCTCCAACCGCCTGGTGATCGTGGTGCGGGCCGACGCGGACCTGACGATCCAGGGGCCCGGCGATCTGGCCGGCGCGAAGGTCAAGAACCTGTCCATCGCCAACCCCGACGCGGTCCCGGCGGGCCGGTACGCCCGCGCCTGGCTCGAGTCGATCGGCGCCTGGGAGGCTCTCAAGGACAAGATTGCGCCGGCGCCGGACGTGCGCGCCGCGCTCGCGGCGGTCGAGGCGGGCGCCGCCGAGGCCGGGATCGTCTATGCGACCGACGCCGCCATCGCCAGGAAGACCAAGGTCGCGTACACGGTGCCGGAGAGCGACGGGCCGAAGATCGCCTACCCCGTGGCGGTGCTCAAGGATCGGCCGCACGTCGAGGCGGCGCGGCGTCTGGTGGCGTGCCTCGGCGGCGACGCCGCGCGGCGGGTCTTCGTGCGCGACGGGGTCATCGTGCTCGACGCCGCGCCGTCGAAGTGACCTCCTCGGTCCTCCTGCCGCTCCTCCTCAGCCTGAAGGTGGCGTCCATCACGACGCTTCTGATCGTCCCGCTCGGGGCGCTGGCGGGGTTGCTGCTGGCGCGGCGCCGCTTCACCGGACGCAGCGCCGTCGAGACGCTGCTCGCGCTGCCGCTCGTCCTGCCGCCGACGGCGGTCGGCTACCTGCTGCTGCGCCTGCTCGCCCGCGACGGACCGTTCGGCGTGAAAAACCTGCGCTTCGATCCCGATCTGCTGCTGACCTGGAAAGGAGCCGTGCTGGCGGCGGCGGTGATGTCGCTGCCGCTGGTGGCGCGCACGGCCCGCGTGGCGTTCGAAGAGGTCGATCCCCGCCTCGAGACCATGGCGCGCACCCTCGGGCTCTCGCCGCTCAGGACCTTCTTCGAGATCACGCTGCCGCTGGCCCGGCGGGGCCTGCTGGCGGCGGCCCTGCTCGGCTTCGCGCGAGCGCTCGGGGAGTTCGGCGCCACCGTCGTCGTGGCGGGGAACATCCCCGGCCGGACGCAGACCCTGGCCCTGGCCATCTTCAGCGACATCCAGTCGGGGGACGACCGACGCGCCCTGTGGCTCGTCGGCCTCACCGTGGCGCTCGCCTTCGCGGTGGTCTACGCCGTCGAAGCGCTGCTGCGCCGGAGGACACCGCCGGCATGAGCGACATCGAGATCGATCTGACGCTGCCGCTGGCGCCGTTCACGCTCGCGGTGCAGTGGGGCACCGACGAGCGGGGGCTCGGGGTCTTCGGCGCGTCCGGGGCGGGGAAGACCTCGTTCCTCGAGGCGATCGCGGGACTGCGGCCGCGGGCGAGCGGGCGCATCCGCATCCACGGGCGGACCTGGTTCGACAGCGCCTCCGGTTTCCGCCTGCCGCCGGAGGAGCGCGGGGTCGGCTACGTGCCGCAGGACGCGCTGCTCTTCCCGCACCGCGACGTCCTCGGGAACGTGCTGACCGGCGCGCGGCGGGCCCGGCAGGGGCGCGGCGTGCGCATCGATCCCGACCGGGTGCTCGACCTGCTCGGGCTGTCGGGCCGGGGCGGCTCCGCCGTGGCGGACCTGAGTGGTGGCGAGCGCCAGCGCGTGGCTCTCGCCCGGGCGCTGTGCGCCGGTCCGGAGCTGCTGCTGCTCGACGAGCCGCTCGGCGGGCTCGACCTGCCGCTGCGGCGGCGCATCCTTCCTTATCTCTTGCGGGTCGAGCGGGAGTTCGGCGTCCCCTCGATCGTGGTGACGCACGATGCCGCCGAGGTGTCGCTCCTGAGCCGCGAGGCGATCGTCCTCGAGGCGGGCCGGGTGGCGGCGCGCGGCCGTCCCGCGGACCTGTTCCTCGGGCGCGACATGCTGGAGCGGCGCGGCATAGGCGCCTACACCAACATCCTGCGCGGGCGCGTGGTGGCGGTGGCGCACGGCACCGCGCGCCTCGACGCCGGCTCGGGGATCACCGTGTCCGCCGTCGCGCCCCCGGGGCTCTGCCTCGGCGACGATGCGGCGGTGCTGGTCGGCGCGGAAGAGCTGATCGTCGCCGTCGAGTCGCCGCACGGGCTGTCGGCGCAGAATGTCGTGCCCGGGATCGTCCGGGAGCTGATCCCCTCGGCCGAGGGGGGCGGGAGCGTCGCCGTCACGGTGGACGTCGCGTGCGCGCACGAGCCGCTGGTGGCGGCGCTGACGCCGCAGGCCGCGGCGCGGCTGAGCCTGGCCTCGGGCCGGACCATCTTTCTCGTCTGGAAGACCCACGCCTGCCGGGCTCTCGCCGCCGGGCCGGCCACACTCAAGGAGACCGCATGACGTTCGGGGGACGGAGGGCGAACGGAGCGAGGGGTCTGGCGCTGGCGCTCCTTTTCGGGACCGCCGCGCTCGGCGCGGCGGCAAAGGCCGAGGCGGCGATTCCGATCCTCGACAGCGAGAAGGGGAAGCTCGACATGGAGTTCCGCTTCATGGCGTGGGCCATGGACGCGGGCCCCGACCTGCCGTCGGCCCCCGGCGTCAACACGCAGCCGCCGCCGGCCCAGGAGGAGAACATCGAGGACTTCTTCGTGCGGCGGATGCGCCTCATCTTCCGCGGCAGCGTGTCGAAGTCGCTCGACGTCTACTTCCAGTTCGGCTTCGACAACAGCGGCAGCAAGATCCTGCGCGACGATGCCGGCGTGCGGGTCAAGGACGCCTACATCAACTACCACAAGTGGGACGGGCTTCAACTGGTGATCGGCCAGTTCAAGGTGCCGTTCCTGCGCCAGAACCTCGAGTCGGGATTCAACCAGCTCCTGGTGGATCGCACGCTCGTGGTGAATCTGCGTCCCGCGGTCGAAGGGTCGCGTGACACGGGGGGTATGGCCTGGGGGAACAAGGGGGGCTTCCAGTACCGCACCGCGGTCTTCGACGGCTCCGACCAGGAGGACACCAACACCTCGAGCAGCCTGCGCGGCTCGGTGCGCGCCTCGTACAACTGGTTCACCCCCGAGACCGGCCTCAGCGCCACCGGCACGACCCTCGGCGAGAAGAGGATTCTCCAGATCGCCGGGCAGGTGGACGCGCAGAACGGGCGGCTGGACGCGCGCGACGAGGCCGCCTTCACGACGGAGCAGCGCGCCTACCACGCCTGGGCCGCGGAGGTCTTCTACGATCAGCCGTTCGCGGAGCACTGGGCGGTGACGACCGAGGCCGCCTGGGTCCAGCGTCGCGACGACTACACCACCGACGGCCTCGCGACCCGGCGCCAGGAGGGAGCCTACGGCCAGGCCGGCCTGCTGCTGCCGTGGAACGTCGGCCCGGGCCGCATCCAGGTCGTCGGCCGCTGGGACCAGATCGAATCGTTCCGCGGCCTCGAACAGACCCAGTCGAACGCGCGCGCCTTCGGCTTCACCTGGTTCACCCGTGGGCACGACCGCAAGATCCAGGTCGACCACGGGACTCTCCACGAGCGTCCGAACGACCTCGACGACAATTTCTACCGGCTCTCCGCCGTCGTGGTGTTCTAGTCACGCCGGATCGGGTCGCCGCCTTCGACGTGGCCTGAACGGGCGAATCGGCGTACATTCCGGACTTCGCACCAGGGGGTCGGAATGCACAACCCGAGGCCGGCGCCGGTCCGGCTGACGATGGTCCTGGCCGCCATGGTCGTGGGGCTCGCGGCGCGAAGCGGCGCGGCCGGGACGCCCGCGCGCACCATGCTCGAGCTTAAGGGGAGCGGACTGCCTGCGTTCGAGCCCGGCTGGGAGCGGCGGACCTTCTGGGATCTCCGGGCGCTCGCGCCACACGGTGCGGGTGCCACGGCAAGAACGATCTCCGCGAGTGTTGCCCCTCCTCCTTCGCCCCCGCCGCCGATCGCGGAAGGGATCGCGCTCCTGCCGGCGGGCCCGCGCGAGGTGCGGCTCGTCCGCGAGCTCCTGACGGAACCCGGTGCCGCGGTGACGCGTCTGGTGTATCGCTTCGTCGCAACGGATGGCACGACGGTCGCGCGCCTCGAAGGACCGCTGCCGGGGGCCGATGGCCGCTTCGTGCCGGATCATGGCGAGCTGCTCGAAGCGGCGCCGCTGACGCCGAACGGGATGACGATTCCCTACCCGACGCTGCACGCGGCGCTGCAGCCGGGGCACGTCGGGTTCCTGCAGTACACGGCGCAGGGGCAGAACGTGCCGCTGACGTCGATCCATCCGGGCTGGACTTCGGTGCAGGCGATGATCGCGACCGACGCCTCGAACGTCCCCTACCAGCCGGACCCGGGCGACCCCGGGTCGGCGCTGTCGCTGCCGGAGGTGTGGGACTTCACCGGGCTGGCGAAGCCGGCGCTCGCCCGGCGCACCTTCAACACGACCCGCGACGATCTCGCCGGCGCCTCGTGCCCGGAGGTGTGCGCGGTGCGCGATCTGTCGGCTCTGCCGGCCGACGGCACCTGGCAGTCATGGCTGAAGATCGATCGCTACGACGGTGCCGGCGCGCGCGCCACGCGCGACCTGTTCTTCCTCAACGACAACGACACCGGGGCCGATCCGTCGATCGACGTGCCGTACCTGGTGTTCGACGAGCTGAACGTCGACGACCGGACGCAGATCTGCTTCGACGACAGCGCCGGCGGGGCGGCGCGCTTCCTGCGCTTCCTGCGGTTCACCGGCGCGACTCCGGCGACGGCGGCGATGCACGTCGGCGACACCTGGACCTCCGGGTTCTGGACCTCGTGCAACGACGCGTCGGGGCTGCGACTCACCCTGGCGTCCACCTGCGGCAACAACGCCTGCTACCCGGCCTGCAGCATTTCCCCGCGGGCGCGCGGCATGATCGGGCTCGGGGCCGGCTTCCGCTCGACCATCGTCGAGGACGGCTTCGTGCACGTCGCGGCGGGGAACTATGTCCCGGCGCTCCTGATGCGGCAGGACACCGACCTGCAGGCGGGCATCAACTTCCTCGGCACCTGCAATCTCGGCACGACGCGCGAGCGCTCGTTCGACTACTTCTGGGTGCAGGAGCACTACGGCCTGCTGGCGCTGGTCTCGTCGCCGACCGACGGCACCGGCACGCTGCCTCCCGACGACTGGTCGTCGATCGGCAACGTCACCGACCACGTGGACGTGACCTGGGGGCCGTACCCGCCGTACCAGATCGAGGCGACGGCCTGCCTGAGCGGGACGCTGCTGCGCTGGTCGCTGCCCGCCGACGGCTCGAATCCCACCGGCGCGCCGGGGATCTCCGACTGGGGCTATGTCGTGGCATGGGGGACCGGGCTCGACGCCGAGACGCTCGCCGACTGGTCGGCCAACGCCAACCACACGCCGCTGCCGGGGCAGGCCGGCTACCTGGCGGCGCCTCCGGGAGGGGAGCCGACCTCGGCCATCGTCACCGGCTGGGCCGGGGCGTCGATCGACGCGACGGTCACGACGGCGCTGCGCTACACCGATCCCGATCTCGGCGATCTCAAGCCGTACCGCTCCGCCGCCTTCTTCAAGGTCACGGAGAACCCGGCGCGCCTCGACCCCTCCGTGTTCCGCGTCGGGCAGGCGGTGGCGCCGTTCGTCAGCCTCTCGGGAAGCGACCTGGCGCTGGCGTGGCCGGCGGTGCCGGGCGCGTCGGGCTACCGGCTGCGCGTCTTCGACCTCGCGACGAAGCAGGAGATCCCCTGCCCCGCGGGGCTCGATTGTTCGCCCATAACACCGTCGGCGATCCACAATGGCGGCGCCGTGGCACCGCAGAGCTTCGGCTACGTGGCGCTCGCCGTCGATGCGTGCGGCGCGGCGTCAAACGACTGAGGCCCGGAAGGCCGGGCCGCTCACCGAGGAGGAGATTCGATTCCATGGTCCGCACCGCTTCCACCATGCTGCCGCTCGGCACCCCCGCTCCCGACTTCCAGCTTCCGGACACCGACGGGACGATGGTCACGCTCGGCGATTTCGAGGACGCGAAGGGGATCCTGGTGAT
>DASYQE010000284.1:0-9205 GCA_036005805.1 Candidatus Polarisedimenticolia bacterium
CGCTGGTCGATGACCCGCTCGATGGTGCGGGCGCAGACGGGGCAGAAACGGTCGAGGTTGCGGCTGAACATGATGCAGTCGCTCGACGGGCGATAGAGTCCCCTGGCGCGGTAGCCGGCCCCTTCGAAGGCGCCGACGATGCCGCCGTAGGGGGCCTTCGCCAGGAACGGCTTGCTCCAGGCCAGCTCCTCGGCGAAGAGCGCGTCCATCTCACGCTCGGGGGCCTTCGCCTTGCGCAGGGCGCGGCGACGTTCCTGGATCTTCTTCGAGAAGGCCTCGTATTCCTCCTTGGGCCACGGGGTCGGCAGCGCCGTGCCGGAGGTGACGAGGTCCTTCCATTTGAGCGCCTCCGGGTCGAGCAGCGCGGTGATGTTCGGCTCCCACGGCTCGACGATGGGCGCTTCGGTGCCGTAGGCGACGTCGCTCGTGTAGTACTCGTCGGCGAGCGCCGCGAAATGGTGGCCGAACTCGTGCACGAAGACGTAGGGGCTCGAGCCCGAGCCGGTGGCGCAGGTGGCGTACAGGTTGTGGATGCCACCGCCGCCGTACGTGTCGCCGTTGAGCAGGATCTCGACGAACTCGTACGGCGCCTGCGCCGCGGCGTCGCGCCACTGCCGGTTCTCGAACGTCAGCGCATAGCGCTCCGATCCGAAGATGTCGTAGGAGGCGCCGAGCGCCGTGCGCCGCCACAGGCCGTCGCTCGGCCGGTCGATGCCGGAGTCCAGCGACGGCAGGTCGAGCGCTCGCACGTTGAAGTCCTTCCGGCGCTCCTTGAAGGGCGTGACGCTGAAGAGCACGTCCACCAGCCGCTTCGCGTCGGCATGGAACTTCTGCATCTCCGCGGCGGTGTAGCCGTCGCCGAGGATGAGGAGGTCGACCTTGCTCTCCGGCGGGCCGTTCTCGAACAGGGTCCAGACGGTGCCGCGGTCGCTGACCTTCTCGCGCCGCACCGCCGGTCCGGCGGGATCGACGACGAACTGCGCGAGCGGCCGCCACGACGTGTCCGGAGCGCGCTTCAGGAGATCGACCTGGACCGGCTCTTTCGGAAAGGGAAAGCGGAGCGATTCGTGGAACGAGCGGCGCTCGCGCTTCGCTTCATCCGTCGTCTCCCACTCGCCGTAGATGCTGCCGAAGCCGGAGGCGAAGAGCAGCCGGCGCGTGTCGCGGTCGTGCACCTCGAACCGGTACGCCCCGAGGTTCATCAGGTCGAGCTGCGGCGAGCGGCCGCCGGGCCACGGGCCCTCGCGCACCGCGGCGTCGAAGGCGGCGGACTCCTCGGCCGCAACCGCCGCGGCCGGGTCGGCCGCCCGGCCGGCGTGGTGGTAGTCGAGCCGCAGCGTCGCCCCGTCGGACCAGTCCTCGAATCGCATCGTCTCTCCCGCGCCTGTCGGCTTCGACGGACCGGCGCTGCGCGCCGTCACGCCGGCTGCGGCGAGCATCGCGACGGCTGCCGCGACCACGACGGCCGCTCGCGGGCGCGTCTGCCCGTGTTCGTGTCGACGGCTCATGCGCCGAGGATCTTCACGAGGACGCGCTTCTTGCGGCCGCCGTCGAACTCGCCGTAGAAGATCTGCTCCCAGGGGCCGAAGTCCAGCTTGCCGCCGGTCACCGCCACCACCACCTCGCGCCCGAAGAGCTGCCGCTTGATGTGGGCGTCCCCGTTGTCCTCGCCGGTCAGGTTGTGGCGGTAGCGGCTGGTCGGGGCGTGCGGCGCCAGCCGCTCGAGGAAGTCCTCGAAGTCCTGGTGCAACCCCGATTCGTCGTCGTTGACGAAGACCGACGCGGTGATGTGCATGGCGTTGACGAGGCAGAGGCCTTCGGTGATGCCGCTGTCGCGCAGGCACTCGTCGACCTGGGGCGTGATGTTCAGGTACGCCCGGCGCTCGGGGATGTTGAACCACAGCTCTTTGCGGAATGACTTCAAGCCAGCCCCCGCCCGCGCGCTCGACGGGCCGGGGGAGCATACCTCCGGACTAGGCCCAGGGGATCGGCAGGTGCGTGTCGGTCTGGGTGTCGCCGTCGGCGCCGGTGCGCGGCCGCGGCCGGAACCGACGCAGACCTTCTTTCGCAGCCGGGACCAGGGTCTTCGCCGCGGGGAGCCAGGCGAACTTGGCGTTGCGCAGGGTGCGTCCCAGCAGGCTGTCACGGAAGATGAAGAACCAGTGATGCGGGACGAGGTCCGGTTTCCAGGCCAGCTTCCACGCTCCTTCGACACCGAGGAATTCGAAGCCCTGCAAACCGTCGGCGATGGCGCGCTTCAACACGTCTTCCATCAGGAGCTGGCCGGGGCTGCACTCGGCGAACGCCTCGTCGTAGCAGGTCATCATCAGCGAATAGGCGCCGCGCCGCGTCAGCCCGTACTGCGCGGCAATCCTCTTCCCTTCGAACACGAGGAACGTGAGCGAGAAGTACCCGCCGCGTGCCGCCGCCTGCGCCAGCCCGGTGTAGAAGCCGAGCGTCTCCGGGCTCTCCGCAGCCGCGGTGCCGTTACGGCCCTTGTATCCGCCGCGCTCGAGGGCGAAGCAATGATCCAGCCCGCCCCGCACCGCGTCCTCCCCGTCCAGGCGCTCGATGGTGACAGCACCGCGCTCCGCCAGCCAGGCGCGGCCGCGGCGCAGGTTTCTCCTGAACTTGCGGGAGAGGCGGGACTCGAGGTCCGCCCAGGACGCCGGGAGCGGCAGAAAGGGACTGCGATGCGAGTCCCAGATGCCCGCCGGGAGTCCCGCCTCGGCGGCCGCCTGGTAGAGATCCCAGACGTTTCCTCCCGCCGGCACCTCGGTCAGCCGGATCACGTCCCAGCTGTCGTCGCCGGCCAGCGTCCGGACGAACGCCAGGGCGGCGGCGCGGCGGTCCGCCGCGATCAGGTCGAAGCGCGCCGAGTGAAAGCTCGCCGGCGAGACGAGACGCCGCACCGGAACTCCGAAAAACAAGCCGCGATCCGCCACGAGAGGGAGCGCCGCGACCAGCCTGCCGGCGAGGTCGCGCCCCGCGAGGATCTTCAGCCGGGCGCCGGGTGCGAAGCTGTCGATCCAGGCCCGGATGAACTCGTGCCGGTGGAACGGCTCGTCGCGGGTGGTCTCCACCAGCGCGTTCCACTCCCTTTCCAGGCGAAAGAATTCTGCACGACCGAGCGTCTCGACCTGGAGGGCGGAAGACATGGGTGACCATCCTGCCGCAGGAATGAAACGCGGGGAGTCGAGTCTTCTGCGCAGACCCGGGTCCTGTCGATTACGGAGAGGCACGGCGACCGTGACGCCGGTCACCGGGACCGTGCGGCTTGATCGCGCCCGGGCGGTCGGGTAGGCTCTCCGCCTCATGACAGCACCGGGCGGGACCGAGGATCCGCGGGCGATCCGCGAGGCGGCGCGAGCCCTGCGGCCGTTCATCGTCGATCTGACTCTGCGCGTCTGCCGCGCGCGGACGGTGAACTACATGGCGGAGGACTTCCCCGGCGGCGGGCCGGACGACATGCCGGCGCCCGGAATGGAATCGCGGGTCACGTCGATCCTGGCGGAAGAGTGCCGGCGCCTGAAAATCCCCTTCACGACGCACGCCAAGGTCGAAGGGCGGGAGAGCCTGCTCGCCACCGTCGGCCAGAAGCGTCCCGGGTACCGGCGCATGCTTGTGCTGCTGCACACCGACACGGTGCCGGCCGGCTCGCCGACCGTCTGGAAGCGGCCGCCGTTCGAGCCGGTTGAAGAGGGTGGGACGCTCTACGGCCGCGGCGTGCTCGACGACAAGGGGCCCCTGGCGGCGTCCTTCGCGGCCCTGAGACTGCTCAAGGAGCGCGAGGACCGCATTCCCGGGGCGTTCACGTTCGGCGCCGTGGCCGACGAGGAGGTCGGCATCGGCGTCGGCCTGCCGTCCCTCATCGAGTCGGGGCTCATCGACTGCACCGATGCGGTCATCCCCGACATCGCGGGCAACATGAAAGAGATCAACATCGCCGAGAAGGGGCGTGTCCTGCTGAAAGTCGAGACGCGCGGGAAGCAGGCGCACGCCATGGAGCCGGCGAAGGGCGTCAATGCCATCCTCGCGCTGTCGCGGGCGCTCCTGGCGGTGGAGAGAATGACGCTCGAGCATCGCGCCCACCCGCTCCTCGGCGGGCCGACCATCAACACCGGGCTGGCGCGCGGCGGTGTCGCGCCGAACGCCGTCCCGGCCGACGCGCAGGCGATCCTCGACATCCGTTACGTTCCCGGCCAGACGGCCGAAGGGATTCGCGCCGCCGTGGCCGCGGCGGCGACGAAGGCGATCGTTGATCTGCCGGGGTCGTCGGTCGAGGTGGCGATCGTGCAGGACGCCCTGCCGTGCGAGGTCTCGCCCGAGGCGCCCATCGTGAAGCGCCTGCTGCGCCATGCCCCCGAAGCGAAGATCATCGGGTCCGGCGGCGGCACGTTCGCAAAAGACCTGGTCCTGATGGGCGTGGACGCCGTCGGCTGGTCGTGCGGCGACGAGGAGACCTATCACCAGCCGAACGAGGAGATCGAGGTCGAGCAGCTCGTCACCTTCGCCGGCCGTCTCGCCGCCCTGGCGATCGAGATCGCCTCCGAGAAGGTGGCCGGGGCGTGAAGACCGGGATCGTCCTCATCCTGGCCGGAGCCGTGGCCGTCCTCCTGCTGATCGTCGTCGCCTGCGCCCGCGGCGACGCCAGCGATGGCGTGAAGATGACCCCGAGGGACGGTGTCTCCGGGCCGGAAGGGCCGGCGCACGATCATGACGCGGCCGCGCACGGCGATCACGCCACGGTCCATCACTCCTTCGACGACCCGGAACGCTGGGCGAAGATCTTCGACGACCCCTCGCGCGCCGCGTGGCAGAAGCCCGACGAGGTCGTCGCCGCCCTCGAGCTCAAGCCGGGAATGACGGCCGCCGACCTGGGCGCCGGCACCGGCTACTTCACGGCGGGATTGTCGCGCGCCGTCGGAGAGAAGGGGATCGTCCTCAGCATCGATCCCGAGCCGCAGATGGTGGAGTACCTCGCCAAGCGGGCGCACCGCGAAGGGCTGACGAACGTCGTGCCGGTGCTCGCCCTCTACGAGGACCCCTTCCTGCCGCCGGGGCGGGTCGATCGCGTCCTCATCGTGGACACTTACCACCACATCGACGATCGGCAGGCCTACTTCCACCGCCTGGGCGCCAACCTCGCGCCGGGCGGACGCGTCGCCATCGTCGATTTCCACAAGCGGCCGCTGCCGGTGGGACCGCCACCGGAGGCCAAGCTGGAGCGCGAGGTGGTCGTCGCCGAGATGCAGAAGGCCGGCTTCCGGCTCGCCGCCGAGCCGACCTTCCTGCCGTACCAGTACTTCCTGGTCTTCGAGCCGAACCCGAAGGGAGCCTCCTCGTGATCGTCACCTCCGACTTCAAGCGCGGCCTCGCCATCCTCGTGGAAGGCAAGCCGTACGTCATCACCGACTTCAGCGTGCAGACGCCGTCGGCGCGCGGCGCGGCGACGCTGGTGCGCGTCAAGGCGCGCAACGTCCTGACGGGCCAGGTGCTCGACATGACCTTCAAGTCGGGGGACAAGTTCGACGAGCCGGACCTGGAGTTCCGCAAGACCTCGTTCCTGTACGCCGACGGGGACGAATACCACTTCATGGACGAGACCAACTACGAGCAATTTCACTTGGCGGCCGAGGCGATCGGCGACGACGTCCGCTGGCTCAAGGACGGTGTGAGCGTGCGGGCGGTGGTCTTCGACGGGCGCTGCTACGGCATCGAGCTGCCGCAGTTCGTCGAGTTCGAGGTGACCGAGACGGGCCCGGGCGGCCGTTCGGACATGGCGAGCGGCAAGGTGACCAAGCCCGCGACGCTGTCGAACGGCACGGAGATTCGCGTGCCGGTGTACCTCGAGGCGGGGGAGAAGGTGATGGTCGACACGACGACCGGCGAGTTCGTCCGGCGCGTGTCGGACAAATAGGCCGGCTCCGGCCGGCGGGCAGCAACGCAGGAATTCGACCGGAGCCCGGTCGCGGAGGTTCGATGAAGATTTCGCGCAGGGTGGTGGGACGGATGATCCTGGGGGCGCCGCTGCTGGCGGCGGGGGGAAGCCTCGCCGGGGCGCTTAAGAGCGGGGCGCGTGCCGACGAGCCGGAAGTGAAGCCGGCCGACGCCGCGGCGGAACCTGCGCCCGAGCCGACGCCGCTCGCGAAGTTCCTCGCCAAGCAGGAAGACGGTCTGAGCGGCGACGAGCGGGCGAAGGTCCGCAAGGACGTCACCCAGCTCGAGGACGCGCTCAAGGTGGTGCGCGACTTCCCCGTCGGCAACGACGTTCCGCCCGCCGGGGGCTTCAAGCCGATTCGCTCCGTCCGCAGGAACGGCTGAGGGGGGATGCCGCCATGCCGGTCACCGTTCTCGGAGAAGACGTCCTCTTCCTCCCGATCACCGAGCTCCAGGCGCGCATTCGCTCGCGCCGGCTCTCTCCCGTCGCGTTGACCGAGGCGTATCTCGAGCGCATCGAGGAGCTCGAGCCGACCTACCACGCCTGGGTCACCCTGATGAAGGACAGCGCCCTCGAGGAGGCCAGGCAGGCGGAAAAGGAGATCGCCCGCGGGCACATCCGCTCGCCGCTGCATGGCATCCCGTACGGCGCCAAGGATCTCGTCGCCACCCGCGGCACCCGGACCACCTGGGGGGCGAAGCCGTACGAGATGCAGTCGTTCGACTACGACGCCGCCGTCATCCGCAAGCTGCGCAACGCCGGCGCCATTCTCCTCGGCAAGCTGGCGATGATCGAGATGGCCGGCGGGCTCGGGTACGACAAGGGGACGGCGTCGCTCACCGGCGCCGCCCGCAACCCGTGGGACCCGTCGCGCTGGACCTGCGGGTCGTCGTCCGGTTCTGGGGCCGCGGTCGGAACCGGCATGCTGCCGTTCGCCATCGGCTCGGAGACCTGGGGATCGATCGTCTGCCCGTCGGCCTTCTGCGGCATCTCCGGTCTGCGCCCGACCTTCGGCCGCGTCTCGCGGCAGGGGGCGATGGCGCTGTCGTGGACGCTCGACAAGCTCGGTCCGATGGGACGCACGGCGCGCGACTGCGAAATCGTCTACCGCATCCTGGCGGGACGCGATCCCGACGACCCGTTCACCTCCGACGAGCCGCTCGGTCCCGAGTCCGCGACTGGGGCGAAGGGCCTGCGGGTCGGGTTCCTGAGAATGGACTTCAAGAAGAGCGGCAACCCGGCGGTCGAGCGGGCGTTCCTGAAGGCGCTCGACGACCTGAGGGACGCGGGGGTCGGCGCCGAGGAGACGAAGCTGCCGGACCTGCCGTTCGAGGCGGCGACCGGGGTCATCCTGACCTCCGAGGTGGCGACGGCGTACGAAGAGCTGCAGCGCGGCGACCGGGCCCGGCAGCTCGCGACGCCGGGGGCGGTGCTGGCGTTCGTGACGGCGCACGCCGTGCGCGGCTCCGACTACGTCAAGGCGGAGCGCATCCGCACCGTCTGCTGCCGGGCGATGTCCGATCTCTTCTCGAAGTACGACGCCATCCTGTACCCGACCGAGATGCACACCGCCTTCGGCTACGACCAGGATTTCTCGGACGTGTCGTGGACCGATCCGGCCGGCGGCGCGGGCAACCTGTGCGGGCTGCCGGCCGTGTCCGTGCCGTGCGGCTTCGGCGAGGACGGGCTGCCGGCGGGGCTCGGCGTGCTCGCCGGCGCCTACGACGAGGCGAAGGCGGTCACGGTGGCGCGGCACTTCCAGTCGATCACCACCTGGCACCTGCGCCGGCCGCCGGTGACGACCAAGCGCACCTGATGGATCCCGCCGGCAAGGTGGCGCTGCTCACCGGCGCGGCCCGCATCGGCCGCGTCGTGGCGACCAGTCTCGCCCGGCGCGGCGTCGACGTGGCCATCGCCTGGCGCGCCTCGCGCGACGCCGCCGAAGAGGTCGCCTCCGAGGTGCGCGCCCTCGGCCGCAAGGCGAAGACCATCCAGGCTGACATGAGCGACCCGCAGGCGGTACCGCGGATCGTGGACGAGGTCGGCCGCGACCTGGGCGGCCCGGACATCCTCGTGCCGATGGCGTCGCACTACCAGAAGGTCCCGTTCGACGCGCTCGACGATGTGGCCTGGCGCAAGAACGTGGACGCCGACCTGCAGGGGACCTATCGCCTGGCTCTGCGCTGCGCCGCGCCGATGCGGGCGCGGGGCGGGGGGCGGATCGTCGCCTTCGCCGACTGGTTGCCTTCGAGCGGACGGCCGCGTTATAAGGGGTTCCTTCCGTACTACGTGGCCAAGGCGGGGGTGATCGGCCTCGTGGAGGCACTGGCGCTGGAGCTGGCGCCCGACATCCTGGTGAACGCGGTGGCTCCGGGCCCGATCCTCCGGCCGGAGGTGTTCAGCGACGCCGAGGACCGCGAAGTGCTGAAGGCGACGCCGCTCGGGCGCTGGGGAGGGGCGGACGAGGTCGCAAGAGCCGTGATGTTTCTCATCGAGACCGAGTTCGTCACCGGCGAGACCCTGCGCGTCGATGGTGGACGTCACCTGAACTGAAAGGCCCGTGCACGTGAAGACCAACGCAGCATCGAGGAGGACCCGCATGCCCGCAAGCCCGAGCCCGACCCGTGCCGTCCGTCACCGCCGCCCGTTCGCGGCGCTCGTCCTGTCCGCGGCCGTCGCCGCGGGCCTCGCGACCGGGACGGTCCGGGCCGCCGACGCCTACAGCATCGATCCGTCGCACAGCAACATGGGCTTCACCATCCGGCATTTCTTCAGCCGGGTCCCGGGTCACTTCACCAAGTTCGAGGGGACGATCAGCTACGACACCCAGGACGTCACCAAGTCGACGGTGAACGTCAGCATCGACACCGCCAGCATCAACACCGAGGAGCCGAAGCGCGACGCGCACCTCAAGAGCGCGGACTTCTTCGACGCCGAGAAGTTCCCGAAGATCACCTTCGTGTCGAGCAAGGTGACCTCGGTCAGCCCGAACAAGCTCAAGGTGGACGGGACGCTGACCATCCGCGGCGTGGCGAAGCCGGTCTCTCTCGACGTGGACATCCTCGGCACCGGTCCCGACGGCTGGGGCGGCGTGCGCTCCGGCTTCGAGGCGAAGACCAAGATCAACCGCCAGGAC
Organism: Candidatus Polarisedimenticolia bacterium; assembly: GCA_036005805.1. Classification (GTDB taxonomy): domain Bacteria; phylum Acidobacteriota; class Polarisedimenticolia; order Gp22-AA2; family Gp22-AA2; genus DASRAU01. The sequence continues at coordinate 9,078 of DASYQE010000284.1, forward strand.
TACGGCGTCGCCTGGAACAAGGCCATCGAGGGCGGCGGCACGGTCCTCAGCGACGACGTGGACATCACCCTGAACGTCGAGGCGATCCGCCAGGCGCCGCCGAAGCCGGCCGACGCCACCAAGAAGGG
>DASYQE010000285.1:0-2226 GCA_036005805.1 Candidatus Polarisedimenticolia bacterium
GGAGAGCTTCACCCACCCCGCTTCGCGACGCACCAGGGTCGGGTCGATGGCCGGCCGGTTGAGGTCGACGACGAGGCGTGACACGCCGCCGCCGACCGCCGCGGCGCCGAGCCGGCGCGCCAGGCGCCGCGCCACGTCCCAGGCGCCGATGTCCCAGGCCCAGTGCGTGTCGAGCAGCGCCCGCTCCGCCGCCGACCGCGGCCGGCATCCCCGCGGCAGGCGGTTCGAGGCGTGCTCGCAGGTCAGCACGAGCGGCGCGCGCGGGTGCGCGACGGGGATGGACTTGAACGAGGAGAGCGGCAAGGACGGGCCGTTCAGGGAGCCGGAACGGGGAGGGCGATCTCCCGCATCCCTTCGAGAGCGATCTTGTGCTCCGCCCCCGGAGCCGCGGGGCGCCACCGCCCGACCGTGAGGCGGACGTTCCCTTCCTTGTTGCGCTGGGTCAGAACGTGCGCCTCGAAATCGCTCAGGCGGGGGCGGTCGGAGAGGCTCTCGTCTTCGACCCCGTCGATACAGTCCCACGGCTTGATCCCGGCTTTCGCCGCGGCTCCCGCCTCTTTCATGTCGAGGAAGAAGACGCCGGGATGGATGGCGAGGCCGACGCGCGTCTCGGTGTCCGCCGGGAGCCGCAGCTCGACGCTGAGCGTGCGGGGCGGCCCTGCCTCTCCTTCGAAGCGCCGGATCTTCACGGCGACGGGACCGTTGCGGGCGGCGCTCTTCAAGCCGGCGCCGAAATCCTCGAAGCCCGCGACATCGTCCACGCCGATGCGGTCGTAGGACTCGAGGACGTCGCCGATCTTCAGGCCGGCCTTTTCGGCGGGACTTCCCGCCGCCACGTCGGCGATGACGACGGCATGCAGCAGCCGCGCTCCCCACAGAGCCTGCAGGCTCTCCGCGGCGGGTGAAGCGATTGGCGCCGCGGGGGCCGCGCCGGCCGCGAGCCAGAAACAGGAAGCGATGGCAACGAGGCGCGGGCTCATGCGGGACATTCTACGCCCGGCGCGGCTGTGTCAAAATCGCCTGCCATGAGCGGCATCCCGCGCGACGAGCCCGCTTTCCACGCCCTGATCGGCGCCCGCCTCATCGAGAAGGCGGGCGGGCGCGCCCGCTACGAGCTGACGGTCGGGCCCGACCACCTCAACCGCCGCGGCGTGGCGCACGGCGGCGTCGCGGCTTCGCTTCTCGACATGGCGCTCGGCACCGCGGTCGTCTCGGCCATCGCCCCCGAGGAGTGGTGCGGCACCCTGCAGATCTCGGTGCAGTTTCGCGAGCCGATCTTCCCCGGCGTGATCACCACCGAAGGGCGCATGGCCCGCCGCGGCCGCGCCGCCGCCTTCGCCGAAGGCGAGGTCCGCGACGCGGACGGGAAGATCCTCGCGACCGCGCAGGGGACCTGGACCATCTGGCCGTCGCGTCCTCGGTAGGTTTGCCGTCCTCCCGGGAATATCTCGTTGACAGCCCCCCGGCCGTGGGCGTATAGACTCGCCCAAGCCTCGCCGCTCTGCTGACAGACAGACACCCAAGCCCGTGCCGCGCCGCAGGCACTGAAGCGCAACCCGTTCCCCCCTCGGGGGAAGGGAGGTCGTTCATGCTCCTGCGAACGTCCGGCGGCCGTCGTTCCGTCCTCTTCACCCTCGTCCTCGCAGCGTTCCTGGCGCTGCCGGTGATCGCCTCGGTGCACTCGCGGCGGAGCATCGCACGGGGAGCCGCGGCCGGCGTCAAGACGCCGGATTCGCCCGCCGTGAAGCCTCCGGCGGATACGGGACCTTCGCCCGCCACGCCGCCCACGACCGCCCGGGTGGAACCGAAGCCCGCCGCGGCCGCCTCCATCAAGCCGGCGGTGGTCTGCGAGACCTCCTGCGACGACGGCGATCCCTGCACGGTGGACCGCTGCGACCCGGCGACCGTCCAGTGCGTGCATCCTGCGGTCGTGTGCGACGACTTCAGCCCGTGCACGGTCGATTCCTGCGAGCCCGGCCTGGGCTGCCGCTTCGCCCCGGTCCCGGACGGGATCGAGTGCGGCACGAACCCGTGCATGTCTCCGAGCCTCTGCCAGGCGGGGGAGTGCGTCCAGGGCCACACCCTCTGCGACGACGGCAACGGCTGCACCCTCGATGCCTGCGACGCGGCGACGGGGCAGTGCCATCACACGCTGCTGCCGGAGGGCGCGTCGTGCGACGATCAGAATGCCTGCACGACGGCCACCTCCTGCCATAACTTCGGGAT
>DASYQE010000286.1:0-3648 GCA_036005805.1 Candidatus Polarisedimenticolia bacterium
CTGTCGCGCTTCGAGCGCGTGCTCGTCCCCGAGATGAACCTCGGTCAGCTCGCGTTTCTGCTGCGCGGCCACTATCTGAAAGACGTCGTCTCCTATCCCAAGGTGCAGGGCAAGCCGTTCTTCCGCGGCGAGATCCTGGCCAAGATCGAAGCTCTCATGGAGTCCAAGCCTCATGTCCACTGATTCGGCGGCGCTCACCAAGAAAGATTTCCAGTCGGACCAGGAGGTCCGCTGGTGCCCCGGCTGCGGCGACTACGCGATCCTCTCCGCGGTCCAAGCGGTGTTCCCCGAGCTCGGGATCCCGCGCGAGAAGTTCGTGATCATCTCCGGGATCGGCTGCTCCAGCCGCTTCCCGTACTACATGAACACCTACGGGTTCCACACCATCCACGGACGCGCTCCGACGCTCGCGACCGGTCTGAAGATCAGCCGGCCCGAGCTGTCGATCTGGGTCGCGACCGGCGACGGCGACGGCCTGTCCATCGGCGGCAACCACCTGCTGCACGCCCTGCGGCGGAACCTCGACATCAAGATCCTGCTGTTCAACAACCGGATCTATGGGCTCACCAAGGGGCAGTACTCGCCCACGAGCGAGTACGGCAAGAAGACCAAGTCGAGCCCGTTCGGCACCGCCGAGCAGCCGATCAACCCGCTCGAGGTCGCCATCGCGTCCGAGTGCACCTTCGTGGCGCGCTCGCTCGACACCGACTCGCAGCACCTGCCGGTGATCCTCGAGCGGGCGGCGCGCCACCATGGCACCGCCTTCATCGAGATCTACCAGAACTGCAACATCTTCAACGATGGCGCCTTCGACGCCTTCGCGGCGAAGGAGGTGCGATCGGATCGGCTGCTGGTGCTCGAGCACGGCAAGCCGATGATCTTCGGCCGTGAGAAGAACCGCGGCATCCGCCTGGTCGGCCTCGAGCCGGAGGTCGTCACCCTCGGCCAGGACGGGGTGCGCGAGCAGGACATCCTGGTGCACGACGAGAAGCGCCGCGAGCCGACCCTCGCGTACCTGCTGTCGCGCATGACCTATCCGGAGTTCCCGGTGCCGATGGGCGTGTTCTACAGCGCCACGCGGCCGTGCCTGGAGGACGTGCTCGAGAAGCAGGCGACGCAGGCGACCGCGTCGCTCGGGGCGGGCAGCCTCGAGCGGCTGCTCAAGGGAGGCGCCACCTGGACCGTCAAGGAGTGAAGAGCGAGTCGAAAGGGTCGAAGGGCGGCATCCCGCTGGTCTGCCCCGACTGCGGTCACGCCAACCTGGCCGGGGCTGCCGACTGCGAGGAGTGCCGGCAGCCCCTCGCGCCGGCCGCCGCGGGCCGGCCCTCCGCCGCGCTGCGGCACACGCTCCTCGAAACGACCATCGGCGAGCTGCAGCCGGCGCTCGCGCTGACGGTGGCGCCGGGTGACCCTGTTCTCGAGGTCATCAAGAAGATGCGCGACCGCAAGGTCGGCAGCGCCCTCGTCGTCGAGGACGACCGGCTGGTCGGCGTGTTCACGGAGCGCCACATCGTCACGCGCCTGACCGGTCTCAAGCCCCGGGACGTCGAGGGGATGGCGGTCGCGTCGGTGATGAGCCGCCAGCCCAGGGCGCTGCGCGAGGACGACACGCTGGCGTTCGTCGTCCACCGCATGGCCATCGACAACGTGCGGCACGTGCCGATCGAGCACCCCGGCCGTCCTCTGCGCTTCATCTCGGTGCGACGGGTCCTGCAGTTCCTCGACGAGCGGGCCCGGCTCGCGGCGGGGGAGTGAGCGGTCCTTCGCAGTGAGCGCCCCGGACACCAGCCTCCCGATTCCCACCGGAGCGACGTCCCCCCCGAGAGGCCAGGTCGGCAACGGCGCGGTGCCCTCGACGGGGGCGCGCCTGCTCGGCCGCACCTTCATCCATCCGGTCTTCGACTACGCCATCATCGGCGGCGGGATCAGTCTGCTCGTGACGGCGTTCCTGGTCGCGGCGCCGAAAGGCGACCTGCTGGTCTCGTCGGCGACCATGTCGTACCTGCTCCTGTTCTGCACCAGCGCCCACTTCGCCGCCTCGACGGTGCGGCTGTACACCAAGCCCGGCGCCGCCGCCGGCCTGCCGATCCTGTCGAAGTGGGTGCCGTGGATCGCCTTCGGCCTGCTCGCCGCCATCCTGTTCCTCGGCGGGTCCGCGGGAAGGCTGGTCGACTCGCTGTACCTGGCCTGGTCGCCGTACCACTACGCGGCGCAGGCGTACGGGCTGGCGGTCGTCTATTCGTACCGATCGGGGTGCCGGCTCGGCGCCATGGACAAGAAGGCGCTCTACTGGATCGCCCTGATCCCTTTCTTCTTCATGCTGCTGCACCTGGCCCAGACGCGGCTTCCGGAGTTCACCGGCCTCGAAGCAGCGTCGATCGCGGCCATCACCATTCCGGCGAAGTCGGCCCTGCGCCTCGCCGGCTGGATCGCGCCTGCGGCGCTCTACGCCTTCGTGTGGCGCCGGGCCAGCGGGCCGATGCCGCTCATCGCCCTGATGACGCTTCTGTCGAACTCCGTCTGGTTCTTCGTCCTCGACCCGATCGACGCGTTCCTGTGGGCCACCATCTTCCACGGCCTGCAGTACATGGCGATCGTGATGATCTTCGACGCGAAGGACCAGGCGGCGCGCGAAGGCCCCGCCCGCGGCCCGCTGTTCCACGCCGCGTGGTTCTACGTCGCCAGCCTCGTCCTCGGCTACGCGCTCTTCGTGATCCTGCCGCTGGCCGGGAAATGGGCCGGCTTCCAGTACTACGACGCGCGCCTCGCCGTCGTCGCCCTGGTCAACATCCACCACTTCGTCGTGGATGCCTACATCTGGCGCCTCGGCCGCGGTGATTCGAACCGGCTGGTCGTCGGAGGCGTGGCCTGATCCCGGCGGGGTTCCAGTGCCTGGGCTGCGGCGGCCGCGTCTCCTCTCGCCTCGGTCCCTACAACGTCGAGCACCCGCCGCACCGCGCGCTCTTCGGCGGCCGATCGATCGTCCGCTGCCGGACCTGCGCCCTGATGCAGATCGATCCGGTGCCCGACGCGAAAGCACTGGCGCGCTTCTACCGCGAGGACTATCGCCGCGACGGGTTCAACGCCAGCGCCGACCCGGGGGACTTCCCGTGGGACTGCCGCAACCGCCTGTCCCGCGGGCGCGCGCTGCGGCGGCTGGTGGAGCGTCACGGTCGCCTGGCCGGGCAGGCGCGCATTCTCGAGATCGGCGCCGGCTTCGGCCACAACCTCGCCGCTTTCCGCGAGGCGCGCCCGCAGGCGCTCCTGGTGGCGAGCGAAGCCGACCCGTCCTGCCGCCCGACGCTCGAGAAGCTCGGCGCCGCGCGCCTCGAAGGGGACTGGAGCGGCGTGGACGCCCGCCGCGCCATCGCGGCGCACGGGCCGTTCGACGTGGTGCTGCTGGTGCACGTCCTCGAGCACCCGGCCGATCCGGACGCGCTGATCCGGTCGGTGCGCGAGGTGCTCGCCCCCGGCGGACTCCTGGTCCTGGAGGTCCCGAACGAGTGGGAGCGCGAGGTCCGGACCAACAACAACGCGCCGCACATCTGCTTCTTCGAGCGCGCGTCGCTCGGCCGCTTCCTCGAGAAGCGCGGCGGCCAGGTGCGGGCCCTCGAGACCTGCGGCCCCGTCGTGGCCCCGCCGGGACCG
>DASYQE010000287.1:0-6725 GCA_036005805.1 Candidatus Polarisedimenticolia bacterium
GGGGAGCGGGCCCTTCTGACCATGTGCCGGACGCCGACCTCCCTGGGGGAGATGTGCGAGGCGTCGCAGATGGGGGATTTCCAGGTGTGTCGCTCGGTCTGGGGGCTCCTGCTCACCAACGCCCTGATGAAATCCTAGCCGGCGCTTGCTTGACCGCCGTGTCCCGTTCCTTTACAGTCCGAGGCTCATGCCGACGCGTCGCGTTCTTCCGACTCTGCTTCTGATCGCCGCCTCGATCGTCGTGGTCGGGCCGGCCGCGCTCCTGCGCGCGGCCGGGGAAGAAGCGCCGGCTCTCATCCACGGCATCCTGTATCGGGCCGACGAGGTCACCCGGTTGCCGGGGGCGCTGGTCACGGCCATCAACGTCCGCACCGGCCGGCGCTACTCCAGCGTCTACACCGGGGTGAACGGCGCCTACGAGATTGCCGGGCTGCCGGCGGGGACTTACGACATCGCCATCGACGCCCCGGACGAGAACCTGTACGTCACAAACGGCCTCATCGACCTGCACGAGAACCAGCGGCTGCTCCTGTCCCTCTCCCTCAAGAAGAAGGGGGGAGCCGCTCCCGGGGCGCCGTCGCAGGGCGGTGCGACCCAGTCGTTCACCGACCCCGGGGCCGTCTCCACGCCGGACACGTCGCTCGCGGCGCCCGGCGGGACGACCGCGGCTCCGAAGAGCGCCGAGCCGGAAGGGAAGAAGAAATCCTCCGGCAAGAAGCCGAAGAAAGAGTCCAAGCCCTCGAGCGGGTCCGGGGCGACGGCGATGCTCGCGACCCCGCAGCCTTCCGTCTCGTTTTCCTGAACGCCATGACGGGTGACCAGGAGCGCGTCCCGGCGCTCGACCCGTCGGCCGAGTATGCCGCCGCCCGCGGCGAGATCGATGCGGCGGTGGCGCGGGTCCTGGCGTCGGGGCGTTACGTCGGCGGCCCCGAGATCGAAGGGCTCGAAGCCGAGTTCGCGGCGTTCTGCGGCGTGGCGCACGCCGTGGCGGTTTCGACCGGCACCGACGCGCTCCGCTTCGCGCTCATCGCCGCCGACCTGAAGGCGGGGGCGGAGGTGATCACCTCTCCGTTCACCTTCATCGGCACGACCGAGGCGATCCACCAGGCCGGCGGCAAGACCGTCTTCGCCGACATCGTCGAGGACACGTTCGCCCTGGACCCGGTGAAAGTGCGCGCCGCCGTGACCTCGCGGACCGCGGCCCTGATGCCGGTCCACCTCTACGGCCATCCGGCCGACATGGCCGCCTTCGAGCCCCTGGCCCGTGAGCGCCGGCTGATCGTCGTGGAGGACGCCTGCCAGGCGCACGGCGCCTCCCTCGGAGGCCGCATGGCGGGCGCCCTGGGAACGGCCGGGTGTTTTTCCTTCTACCCGACGAAGAACCTGGGCGCCTGCGGCGAAGGGGGCATGGTGACGACCGACGATGCGCGGCTCGCGGCGCGCGTGCGGCGCGTGCGCGATCACGGCCAGTCGGAGAAATACCGCCACGCCGAGGAGGGCTACAACGGCCGGCTCGACGCGGTCCAGGCGGCGATCCTGCGCGTCAAGCTCCGGCACCTGCCGGCCTGGAACGCGCGCCGCCGCGCCCTCGCGGCGATCTATGGCGAGCGCCTCGCGCGCTTCGAGCAGCGAGGGCTGCTGCGCCTGCCGGTGGAGCGTCCCGGCGCGCGCCATGCCTGGCATCTTTATGCCGTGCGGGTCCCGGCCACGGTCGGCGCGGCCGGCCGACCGGGACGGCGCGACGCGGTGCGCGAGCGGCTCGCGGCCCGGGGGATCGACACGGGGATCCATTACCCGATCCCGCTGCACCTGCAGCCGGCCTATGAAGGGATGCGGCTCCGGGAGGGCTCCTTCCCCGAGTCCGAGCGGGCGGCGCGCGAGGTGCTGACCTTGCCGATGCATCCGCACCTCGAGGACCGCCAGGCCGAGCGGGTGGCGCAGGCCCTCGGCGCGGCGCTCGAGGCGGCATGAAGGCGCGCCGCCGGCAGCGGCTCCTGCTGGTCGCCGGGGCGCGGCCGAATTTCATGAAGGTGGCGCCGCTCCTGCGCGCGCTGCGACGGCGTCCGGAGCGCTTCGAGCCGCTCCTGGTCCACACCGGCCAGCATTACGACGAGGCGATGTCGGACGTCTTCTTCGACGAGCTGGGGATCCCGCCTCCCGACAAGCACCTCGGGGTCGGTTCGGGGAGCCACGCCGTGCAGACCGCGCGCATCATGGAAGCGTTCGAGCCGGTGGTCGTGGAGACGAAGCCCGATCGCGTCGTCGTGGTCGGCGACGTCAATTCCACCGCCGGCTGCGCGCTCGTGGCGTCGAAGATGAGCCCGCCGATCCCGGTGGCGCACGTCGAGGCGGGGCTGCGCTCGTTCGATCGCGAGATGCCGGAGGAGGTCAACCGGCTGGTGACCGACGCGCTGTCCGATCTCCTGTTCACCACCTCGCCCGACGCCGACGCCAACCTGCGCAGGGAAGGGGTGCCGCGCCGCCGCATCCACCGCGTCGGCAACCTCATGATCGACACGCTCAAGGCGTTCGCGGCCCGCTCCGACGGATCGTCGGTGCGGGATCGCCTGGGACTGCGGCCGCCTTACGCGCTCCTGACGCTGCACCGCCCGTCGAACGTGGACGACGAGCCGACCCTGCGGCGCATCCTCGCCGCGCTGCGCCAGATCGGGCAGCGCCTGCCGGTGCTCTTCCCGGCGCACCCGCGCACCGCCGAGCGGCTGCGGCGGCTGGCGCCGGCGAAAAGCGGCGCCGGGACGGCGGGAGATGACCAGGGCTCCGGGCTGCGGATCGTCGAGCCGCTCGGGTACCTCGACTTCCTGCACCTGCAGAAGCACGCCGCGCTCGTGCTGACGGATTCCGGCGGCATCCAGGAAGAGACCACCATCCTCGGCGTCCCGTGCCTGACGCTGCGTGAGAACACCGAGCGTCCGATCACCTTGACCCGCGGCACCAACCGCCTCGTCGGCACCGACACGGGGCGCATCGTGCGCGAGGCGCGCAAAGCGCTCGGCGCCCGGCCCCGCAAACCCCCGTCCATCCCGCTGTGGGACGGGCGGACCGCCGATCGCATCGCCGCGGTGCTGGCGCGCAACGGCGGTGGTCCGAGGATTGACAGGTGAACGCCGGCGCCTCCACAATGACGCCACTCGCTCTGGCTTCGCCGCGCAGGACGCTCCCGTGGAGTCGTGTGAGAGCGGACGACGATTCAACAGAGGCATCCCGTGCGCGCCGTCCCCGGCGGGGCGGCGCGGGCAGCACGCGTGTTCCTTCCGTCTCCGTGGCCGTGGCGCGCGCGCTGCGCCGTGAACGGCGCCGCATCGCCGCCGATCTGCACGACGAAATCGGCCAGACGATGGCCGCCGCGCGCTACAACCTCGAGCTGCTCGAGGCCTGGGCGCGCGGGGGACCGCGCGAGGTGCGGCGCATCCTGCACGACACCAGCCGCATCGTCTCGCGCACGCTCGCCGAGACGCGCCGCATCGCCGCCGATCTGCAGCCGTTCGCCCTCGACGCCAAGGGCTTCGAGCCGGCGATGCGCGACCTGCTGCGCGTTTTCTCCCGGCGCACCGGGGCGGCGACCCGCTTCGTCATCGAAGGGGGCGCGCTGCCCCTCTGCCAGGACGCCCAGGCGCTGCTGTTCCGCATCCTCCAGGAATCGCTGACCAACGTCGCGACCCACGCCCGGGCGAAAAGTGTGGATGTCCGGCTGGTATGCTCGGAGGACAGCATGGTGATGAGCATCGCGGACGACGGCATCGGGCTGGTGCGCTCCGGCGGGCGGGCGGTCGCAAGGAGCCGCTGGGGTCTCGGCCTGTCCGGCATGCGGCGCCGCGTGCGCGACGTCGGCGGCACCCTGCGGCTCATCTCGACCTCGGGACGCGGCACGCGCCTCGTCGTGACGCTGCGTCCCCGCCAGCCGCTCCCCGGAACACCCGGGCCGGTGCGCTCGTGAGCGGGGCGGGGAAGATCCGCGTCCTGCTCGCCGACGACCACACGCTGGTGCGGCAGGGGCTGCGGTCGCTCCTCGAGAAGGAAGCCGACATCAAGGTGATCGGCGAGGCGCGCAACGGCCGCGAGGCGGTGCACCAGGTCCTCGCCCTCAAACCCGACGTGGTCATCATGGACGTCTCGATGCCGCGGCTGAACGGCTTCGAAGCGACCCAGCGCATCAACACCGGCAGCCCCGGCACCCGCATCGTCGTCCTCACGGTGCACCAGGAAGAGCGCCACGTCCGGGCGCTGCTCCGGGCGGGAGCGCGCGGCTACGTCCCCAAGGAGGCGCCGTTCTCGGAGCTCCTGGCCGCCGTCCGGGCCGTCCACGCCGGGGGCTGCTACCTGCACCCGGCGATCTCCGGCCCCGTCGTGAACGGGTACCTGGACGGCAGCAAGCCGAAAGAGGGGGACGACCTGCTGACCCCGCGCGAGCGGGAGGTGCTGCAGCTCGTGTCGGAGGGCTACACCAACCGGCTCATCGCCACCGAGCTGCGCCTGTCGATCAAGACGGTCGAGGCGCACCGCGCCCGCATCATGACCAAGCTCAAGATCCACAACGCCGCCGGGCTGACCCGCTATGCCCTGAGCCGGGGGATGGCGGAGGATGCGGCCGGGGCCTCCTTCCGTGAGAAGCCCTCCTCCGACGGCGCCGCTCCGCAGAAGCCCCCCGCATCGCGCGGTTCACGGGGCGGACCGCAATCTTGACCGCCTGAAAACTCTGCTACGATCGCGGACGCCTTCCGAGGTTTCCGCCATGCTCAGAGCCGATCACCTCTTTCTCTTCGACCTCTAGGGGCCTTCACACGACGCCACGGGCATCGCAGTAAATCGTTGTGAAGAAAGAGGTTGGGCCATGAAAAACGGCACCAGGCGTGATCCGAGGGGGGCCCTCAAGAACCTCCCAATCCATCCTCTCCAGGCGGCCGGACGGGGCCGCCAGAAGCCCCACGGCCCGGTGGTCGTCCCCGGCGGGGAGGACGAAGGGCCCGGGCTGCAGGCGGTCGAAGCCCCGGTTCGGGCCATCCCGGTGAGCCGCCGGGCCCGCGCCAAGGCCCGAGCCCGGAAGAGCGCCCGGCGCTTCTCGGTCGAGAAGGTGATCGCCGAGTCGGGCCGCTGGCTCGACCTGATCTCGAAAAGCGACCGGCTCACGCCCGCCCAGAAGAAGCGGGTGATCAAGGAGACGGTCAAGTCGTTCTCCACCTACTTCAACTCGGGCTTCCTGGCCTACCGGAAATCGGTCGCCGAGGCGGAGCAGTACGCCTCGATCGAGTGGACCGGCCAGGGGACGATGCTCGAGGACATCACCGGCCGGCAGTACATCGACTGCCTGGGGGGCTTCGGCATCTACAGCGCCGGCATCCGCCACCCGAAAATCGTCGAGGCCGTGCGCGCCCAGCTCGAGCGCATGCCGCTGTCGAGCCAGGAGCTGCTCGACCCGCTGCGCGGCGCGCTCGCCGAGCTGCTCGGGGAGATCACCCCCGGCAATCTTCAAAAGTGCTTCTTCATCAACAACGGCACCGACGCGGTGGAAGGGGCCATGAAGCTGGCCCGCCTCTACACCGAGAAGTCGGGCTTCATCTCGACCATCCGCGGCTTCCACGGCAAGTCCTATGGCTCGCTGTCGCTGATGGGGAAGGCGGAGTTCCGCATCGCCTTCGAGCCGCTCCTCCAGGACGTCTACTTCGTGGAGTTCGGCGACGCCGACGAGGTGGAGTGGCAGCTCAAGAAGGCGCGTGACGTCGGCGCCGACATCGCCGCCGTCGTGGCCGAGCCGGTGCAGGGCGAGGCGGGGGCGATCGTCCCGCCCGACGACTACTGGCCGCGCCTGCGGGCGATCTGCGACGAGTTCGACGTGCTGCTCATCGCCGACGAGGTCCAAACCGGCATGGGGCGCACCGGAAAGATGTTCGGCGTGGACAACTGGGACGTGGTGCCGGACATCATGTGCCTCGGCAAGTCGCTGGGCGGAGGCGTGATGCCGCTGTCGGCCTTCGTCTCCACCCCGGAGATCTGGAAGGTGCTGGAGCAGAATCCCTTCCTGCACTCTTCAACGTTTGGCGGCAATCCCCTGGCGTGCGCCGCCGGCATCGCCGCGATCCACGTCACCCTGTCCGAGGACCTGCCCGGGCAGGCGGCGGAGCGGGGGGCGGCGTTCCTGCAGGGGCTGCGGGACATCCAGGCGCGCTACTCCGACGTCATCCTCGACGTGCGGGGCAAGGGGCTGCTCATCGGCGTCGAGTTCAACGACACCGAGTTCGGCTACGCGGTGGCTTCAGGGCTGTTCCGGCGCGGCGTGCTGGTCGCCGGGACGCTTTTGAACGCCAAGACCATCCGCATCGAGCCGGCGCTGTCGATCCCGCAGGAGCAGGTGGACGAAGTCCTCAACCGTCTCGACGACACCCTCAAGAGCCTGACGTGAAGCTGCCCATCGAAGGACCGCTCGACCGCGCGGCGCAGGACGCCATCGCCGCCGAGGGGATCGACAACTGGAACGAGTACCTGCGCCGCTTCCCGAAGAAGAAGGACCGCGACCGGGACCGGAACCTCGTCGAGTGGAGCGGCGAGGGGTCGATCATCCGCAACATCTACGGCGACGAGTACATCGACTGCCTCGGCGGCTACGGGATCTTTTCGCTCGGGCACCGCCATCCCGAGGTCATCGCCGCCGTCAAGTCGCAGATGGACCGCATGCCGCTGCACAGCCAGTACCTGGTGAACCCGATCACGGC
>DASYQE010000288.1:0-8540 GCA_036005805.1 Candidatus Polarisedimenticolia bacterium
TGCGAACCGGTCTTGAGGAAGATGTCCACGACCCGCGCGCACGGCACCATCCCCGCATCGTGCGGAACCTCGACCAGAAATCTCGCCATGGTTCTGTCTCCTTGATGAGGACACCTGAGGGTGGTGACCGACGCCCAATCTACGGCATCGAGGTGGATGGAGACTTGCCCCGGAGACCGTCGCTCTTTGCCGGGCGTCCGGAGCATGCGGCCGAGCGACCCGTAGTACCCTGCGATCAGCGGATCACGAACCCGATGCGGCCGGCCGAAGCGGCGCCGCATTTCGCACAGGAGACCTCATGCCCACGAAAACGCGCGCGAAGATCTTCCCGTTCCTCTGGTACGCGAAGGAAGCCGAGGAGGCGGCGAAGTTCTACGCCTCGGTCTTCCCGGATTCCCATGTCGACAGGGTCACAACGATGATGAGCGAATCGCCGAGCGGTCCGCCCGGCTCGGTGAAGGTCGTCGACTTCACGCTCCTCGGCCAGCGCTTCCAGGCGATGACGGCGGGCAAGCACGACGACTTCAACGACTCCATCTCGATCGCGGTGCTCTGCGAGGACCAGGCGGAAATCGATCGCTACTGGCACGCGCTCCTGAAGGACGGCGGCAAGGAGCAGGCGTGCGGCTGGCTGACCGACCGCTACGGCCTGCGCTGGCAGATCGTTCCGGCCGTCATGGAAGAGATGATGGCCGACCCCGACCCGAAGCGCTCCAGGAAGGCCACCGACGCGATGATGAAAATGGTCAAGTTCGACATCGCCGCGCTGGAGAAGGCCTACCGGTCGTAGGCCGCCGCTCGTCCCAGGTCACAGCCGTAACCCTCGCGGCAGCTCGGTCGCGGCGGACCGGCCCGCCGCTCAGTCGCGGTTGATCGCCGCCAGGACGACGCCGGTGACCAGCGCCATGACGGTCTCGAGGGCGATCTGCTTGACGACGATCGCCCCGGGCCAGGGCTGCACGACGTAATAGATGAGGTACATCGGGATGGCGAAGGCGCACGCGAGCGCCACGCCGAAGCGCAGCCCCTGTCCGAGCCATGGCCGGCCGGACTCGCGTCCCTTGCGATAGATCCACGTGAAGCCGAAGGCCATCACGAGATTCGCGATGAACATCCAGTGGAAGTGCGCCTGCGCATCGGCCTCGGTGCGCATCAGGTTCGGCTGCGCCGCGTAGTCGGCGTGCAGAATCGTCCCGTGGATCAGGAACCCGCCCAGCATCACGACCACGAACGTCACGACCCCCGAGATCCAGAACCGTGGCCCCATTCACCCCCCCTGGCGCGACGCGGCGCGGCGGAGATGGTAGCATCCGCCCGCGAAGTCACCTGTCACCCGTTCACGCAGCACGATCACAGGAGGAACCCAATGCACTGGATCGTCACGATCGTGGTCGGCGGGATCATCGGTTGGCTTGCCAGCATGGTGATGAAGACCAACGCCCAGATGGGTCTCATCGCCAACGTCATCGTCGGGATCGTGGGTTCGAGCCTCGGCTTCTGGCTGGCCGGCGTGCTCGGCCTGGCCGCCTACGGTGTCGTCGCGCAGTGGATCGTGGCGGTGATCGGCGCCGCGGTGCTGATCTTCATCCTCAAGGCTCTCGGGCTCTTCAAGTAGAGATCTTCAAGTCACGTTCAGGTTGCCGCCGGGGGTGACTCGGCGTACTTAGGGTCGGTCCGGAATCGCGGCGCCGGCACGGTGTCCGTGCGCCCGTTCCGTCCGGACCGGGGAGGGACCACGATGCGACACAAGACCTCAGGGTGGGTTGTGGGCAGCGGCATCCTCATGGGCGCCTTCATCCTCATGCTGTCCGCTGCGCCGGCGATGGCGGCCTCCGGGTATGCGAGCTTCATCGTCGGGAACCCGGCCGACGTCGTCCGGCCCACCACCGGCCTGTGGGTGATGCAGGGCGGCGGCACGGACGTGGACGAGAACTTCCGGCGCATGGGCGCGGCGTCCGGCGGCGGCGATTTCGTCGTCATCCGCGTCGGCGGGACCGACGCCTACAACCAGTACATCCTCGACCTGTGCGGCTGCGACTCGGTCGAAACCATCGTCTTCAAGAACACGAACGCCTCGACCGATCCGGTGGTCATCAACAAGATCCGCAACGCCGAGGCGCTGTTCATCGCCGGCGGCGATCAGTCGCAGTACGTGAAGTACTGGAAGAACACGCCGATCGAGGACGCCATCAACTTCGTGGCCAGCAAGCCCGCGCCCATCGGCGGGACCAGCGCCGGCATGGCGATCATGAGCCAGTTCATCAACTCCGCCACGGGGAAGTACACCCTCACGTCCACCATGGCGCTCGCCAATCCGTTCGACGTGAACCTGACGCTCGACAAGGACTTCGTGGCCCTGTCCGGGCTGCAGGGAATCATCACCGACCAGCACCTGATCGAGCGCGATCGCATCGGCCGCACCCTGGCGTTCATGGCGCGGCTGGTGAACGACGGCTACACGACGGACGCGAAGGCCATCGCCGCCGACCGCGAGACCACGGCGCTCATGGACCCGGCCACCAACACCATCTCGGTGATCGCCAACGCCGACCATCCGACTCCGTACGTCTACTTCCTGCGCCGCTCCGGACCGGCCGAGGTGTGCCAGTCGGGCGTGCCCCTGACGTACCGCAACGTGACGGTCTACCGCATCAGCCCCGGCGGCACGTTCGACCTCAACCGCTGGAGAGGCACCGGCGGCATCTCCTACACTCTGACCGCGGAGGGCGGCGTCCTGTCCTCGTCGAACGGCAGCATTTACTGAAGCTCAGAGTCCACACAGACGGGGAAGGCGGCGACGCCCTCCCCGTTTTTCTTTCAGTGGTGTTGTTGTGGGATCGTCTGGGGCTGCAGCGCCGAGGCATTCATCTCCTGCGTGAAGGCCTCCCTGCCCGCCACCGTGGCCCTCTTGCAGGCCTCCTGAGTCGCCGACGCGACGCGGGACACCTTCTGGGCCAGCTCCCCGGAAGCTCGCTTCAGCTTCCGGCGGGTGTCTCGCCCCGACGAGGGAGCGGTGAACAGCGCCGCGGTCGCGCCAATGGCGGCGCCTCCGAGGATCAGCAGGGCGGACTTGAGAGCAGCGGTCATGTTGCTACCTCCCTTCCTGGAATCGGGGACCGCGCTTTCGACGCGGCGATCCTCCGCATGTTCGAAAGGGCAAGCAAGGTGGATGCCAGTCACTCGGCGCGCAGGGCGATGACGGGCGAGATGCTGGCGGCGCGGGCCGCGGGGATCACGCCGGCGATGCATGAGCCGATCCCGAGCGCGAGAGCGGCGAGACCCAGCGCCGGCGGGTCCCACGGGTTCACGCCGTAGAGCTCCGTCGAAATGAGGGACCCGGCGCCGATGGCGAGCGGCAGGCCAAGGATGAGCCCGAACGACACCTGGCCGAGCGCGCCGCCGATGACGTTGCGGATCACCCGTGACCGATCCGATCCGAGCGCCATGCGGATGCCGATCTCGTTGGTGCGCCGCGCCACCGAGTACGCGGTCACGGCATAGAGCCCGATGGCGGCCAGGATCAGCGCCACCGATCCGAACAGCGCGGCGAGGCCCGCCACGGCGCGCTCCTGGTCGAACGACAATTCAACCTGATGCCGCAGCGTGCGGATCGAGGTGACGGTCAGGTTCGGATCCAGATCCGAGAGCACCCGGGTCAGCGGCGGCTCCAGCGCACCGGCGGACTGCCGGGTGACGAGCAGGACGCCGCCGACGTTGTGCGAACGCAGCTCGATGCTGTCCATGAGGTCGTGATGGTAGGCCACGCTCTGGGCCAGCGGCACGTAGAACATCGGCCGGGCCGGCCGGTGCAGGCCCCAGCCGGCGAACCTGGCGTCGTGCACGACGCCGACGATGCGGAAGGTGTCGGCGTACTCGGGAATGTCGAGGCCGAAGTGCTGCTCGAGCGGGTCTTCCCCCTGCTTGAAGAAGCGCTTCACGAAGGCTTCGTTGACCACGGCGACGGGAGCCGTCGTCTCGTTGTCGGCGGTGGTGAACATCCGGCCGCGCACGAGCTTCACGCCCAGGCTTTGAAGATAACCGGCGCTGACGCGGTTCCACGACGCCCCGGCGTCCTCGTCCATCCCGGGAGGCGGATGGCCCGACACCAGGATCAGCTCGCCCCAGTTGTCGGTGAGCGGGTTGTAGAGCGCCAGCCCCGCCGACTCCACACCGGGCAGGGCGGCGAGGCGCTCTTCGAGCTGCCGGTTGAGCGCCGCCAGCGCGGGCAGATCCTTGCCCGCCGACGGATTGTGCAGCGAGACCAGCACCCGTCCCTCGACCGGGTAGCCGAAATCCTGCCCCTTCAGCTTGTCCAGGCTCCTGGCGAGCATGGTCGCGACGGCGATCAGCACGACCGACGCGGTGGCCTGGGCCACCAGGAGCACCTTGCGGGTGAAGGACGAGTGATCGTGCGTGGTCCGGCTCGAGGCGTGCAGCGCCTCGGTCGGGTCGGTGCGCGTGGCGAACCAGGCCGGCGCCGCCCCGAAGATCACTCCGGTGAGAAGCGACAGGCCGATGGACGAACCCAGCACCAGGAGCGAGGGCGAGGTCTCGATGGGCAGGAACGTGGCCTCGCGGAACGCCAGCACCAGGAGCAGCCGCGCCGCTCCCTCCGCCACCAGGAGCCCGAGAAATCCCCCGATGACCGCGAGGAGGATGCTCTCGGTCAACGCTTCGCCGATGAGCTGCGCGGCCGTGGCCCCGAGCGCGCGCCGGATGGCGGTCTGGCTGCGCCGCGCCGCCGCGCGCGCCAGCAGGAGATTGGCCACGTTGGCGCAGGCGATCAGGAGCACCAGCCCGCACACGGACAGAAGGATGTTGAGGCTTCGCCCGTACTCCTCCTTGAGGACCGCGACACCCGCGCCGGCGGGGACGACATTGAGCACCTGCTTGGGGAGCATCCGGATGACCTCGGGCATCCAGTTCGCGGGATAGCCGGCGTCATGCTCCATCCACTGGCGCAACACGGACGTCAGGCGCGAGGACATGCCGTCGGTTTTCGCACCCGGCTTGAGCCGTCCGATCATCCGCAGCCAGGCGGAGAACGGTGAATGCAAAAGCGACGTCTGTCCGGCGATCATCGGCTCCTGCTGCAGTGGGATCCACAGGTCCGGCGGGTCGTCCTCGAGCGTCTCGCCGAAGAACCCGGCCGGCGCCACGCCGATCACCGTGAACGGCTGCCCTTCGATGGCGAAATGCCCGCCGATGACGGAGGGATCGGCCGCATAGGTCGTCTGCCAGGCGCGATGACTGAGCACCGCGACCGGCGCCGCTGCCGGGCGGTCGTCCTCTGCCGTGATGACGCGTCCGGCCCGCGCCTGCACGCCGAGCACGGAGAAATAGCTTCCGTCCACGTACTCGGAGCGCAACGGCCGGGCCGCCGCCTCGGCTCTCTCTCCCTCGCGCCGCACGCTCAGCCGGCCCCGCCCTGCCTGGAAGGCGGTCACCGCATCGAACTCGGGGGCCTCCCCCTTCAGCCGCTCGAACAGGGAGAACGAGAACATGCCCCAGCGGTCCTGGGGGCCGCCCTCGACGCAGCAGTTGTCTCCTTCGCCGACCCGCCAGAGCCGCGCCGGGTCGGACACCGGCAACGACCGCAGCATCACCGCGTCCATCAGCGTGAAGATGGCCGTCGTTCCGCCGATGCCGAGCGCCAGCGTCAGGATGGCCGCCCCCGAGAACAGCGGCGCCGACCAGAACTGCCGCAACGCGTATCGGATGTTCCCGCCAAGGTTCAGCATCTCGGCCCTCTCGTCTCGAAGACGCGCTCGCGCCCCTCTCCCGGGCCTACGCCGGAAAGGCGAATCGGGTTCCCCGCCTGGCTCCAGCCAGCCGGGAAGCCCGGACGAGTCGGCGCTCAGCCACCCGGCGCCGATCGCCAGAGGAGGGATGCGCGACCGGGTTCCTCAGCGGCCGGGCTCGAGCACCTCCAGGCGCACCTTCGTCGTTCCCTTGTGGATGAACTTCAGCTCGTTCGCGGCGGCGTAGGAGAGGTCGATGACCCGCTTCTCGACAAACGGACCGCGGTCGTTGATGCGGACCACGACCGAGAGGCCATTGTGGAGGTTCGTGACCCGGACCCGGCTTCCGAACGGCAGGGTGGGATGCGCCGCGGTCAGCGCCTGCTGGTCGTAGCGCTCGCCGCTGGCGGTGCGCCGGCCCTGGAGGGATTTCGAGTAATAGGACGCGAGCCCGACCTCCGCGTGGGGGGCGCGCCCGGGTTCGGGAGCCTGCTGACCGGGCCTCGTCTGCGTGGTGGCGCAGGCGGAGAGCACCGCCAGCGCGACAGCGGCGAGGGCGATCGCGCCCCGCACGCTAAGGCCAGGTCGGGCTCACCAGCTCGATGCGCCAGAGCGGTGCGCCCGGGAAGAACGGCGACTCGGACTTCACGAACGCGGGACCGTCCCCTTCCAGGATCCAGATGTGCGAATCGGGCGGCGTCTTGTCGAGCACGTCCGCGACGACACCGGCCAGGCCCGGGATGTCCACCTTCGCGATGAAACGCATCGCCTTGCGGCGCTGGCCTCCGGTCACGAACGGCTCTTCGCCCGCGGGGGTGAGCTCGAGCTTCACGAGGCGCGGCTTCGGGGCGATGGCGACCAGCGACACCGTCGTCTTCGGAGCATCCGCAGGGATGTTCTTGAGGAGGGTCAGGATCAAGCCGTTGGCGACGTCGGCCGGCAGCTCGAGACGTTCGTCGAGAACCTTCTCCTTGCCGTCCTCCTCTTTGTACCGGACGTGCACGCGTCCGCTGCGGGCGTCGATGGTCGCATCGAGGTCCTCCAGCTTGAACGCGGGCCCCTTCTGGACGAGGTGGTCGCTCACCAGGCGGAAGACCTTGCGCTGGGTGTAGACCGTCGTCTCGTCGTGCAGCGATCCATCCTTGAAGTGGAACGTCAGACGCAGGGTGACCTGGTTCCCGGCGGCGAGCTGGACCAGGTCTCCCTCGGCGATCGTCGTGCCGTCGAGCGTGCGCAGCGCCAGGAACCCGTGGATGAGCCCTTCCGCCCGGCGCACCGTGACCGGCTCGGCGCGCACGAGCGTCACGCATTGAAGGACGATCAGGAGACCGAGAAGCGGTCCGCCGAGGGGCGTCCGCACGCGACCATCGCTCTTCCGCACCCGAATATTAGAACCTGCTCCGGGCTCCTTTGGCGACATTCGCGAGGCTGCCCGGGTCGCCATTCATCGCTGCACCGGGTTCGGCCTGAGATAGGATCCTTCCGTGAGCACACAACCGAACGAGAGGATTGCCGTCGTCGGCCTGGGGTACGTCGGACTGCCCGTCGCGCTGGGGTTCGCGCGGCGGTTCCCCGGGACCGTCGGATTCGACATCAACGTCGCCAAGGTCGCGGCCCTGAAGGACGGGCGCGACATCACCGGCGAGGTCTCCCCCGAAACGCTCAAGGCGACCTCGCTCAGGATGACCTCCGACCCGGCGGATCTCAAAGCGGCGACCTTTTTCGTCGTCGCCGTGCCGACGCCGGTGGACGGGAACAACCGCCCCGACCTCACCCCCGTGGTGAAGGCCTCCGAGACGGTCGGCCGCGCCCTGAAGAAGGGGGACGTCGTCGTCTACGAGTCCACCGTCTATCCGGGCGTCACCGAGGAGATCTGCGCCCCGATCCTGGCGAAGGTCTCGGGCCTGGCGCGCGGCGATTTCCGCCTCGGCTACTCCCCGGAGCGCATCAACCCCGGCGACCATCAGCACACGCTCGAGAAGATCACCAAGGTGGTGTCGGGCGAGGACGCCGCCACGCTCGAAAGGGTGGCCGCCGCCTACGGCGCCATCATCGAGGCGGGCGTGTTCCGGGCGGCTTCGATCAAGGTCGCCGAGGCGGCCAAGGTCATCGAGAACACCCAGCGCGACCTGAACATCGCGCTGATGAACGAGCTGGCGCTCATCTTCGACCGGATGGAGATCCGCAGCCGCGACGTGCTCGAAGCCGCCGGCACCAAGTGGAACTTCCTGAAGTTCTCCCCCGGCCTCGTCGGCGGCCACTGCATCGGCGTCGACCCGTATTACCTGACGACGAAGGCCGAGGAGCTGGGCTACCAGCCCCAGGTCATCCTGGCCGGCCGCCGTATCAATAATGATATGGGCCCATTCGTCGCGCAGAAGACCATCAAGATGCTCATCCACGCCGACCGCCAGGTGAAGGGGGCCAAGGTCGGCGTCCTCGGCCTGACCTTCAAGGAGAACGTCGCCGACATCCGCAACTCGAAGGTCCCCGACATCCTCCGCGAGCTGCGCGCCTTCGGCATCACCCCGATGGTGCACGACCCGTACGCCGGCGCCGAGGAGACGCGCCACGAGTACGGGCTGTCGCTGTCGCCGCTCGAAGAGTTCCAGGGACTCGACGCGCTGATCCTCGCCGTGGCGCACAAGCAGTACCTCGACCTCGGCGCCGCCGCGCTGGCGCAGCGGATCAACCCCGGGGGCGTGCTGATCGACGTGAAGAGCGCGCTGGAGCCGGTCGCGCTGCCCAAGGGACGCGTGCAGTACTGGAGCCTCTAGCCCCGACGGCCACCGCGGCGGG
>DASYQE010000289.1:0-6597 GCA_036005805.1 Candidatus Polarisedimenticolia bacterium
AGGGGGGAGAGGTGGCGCGGCTGCTGCGGCGCGCCGGCATGACCGAGGAGGTGCTGCGCGTCTACGACCGATCGTACCGGCCGGCCTTCGTGAGCGACCTGGTGTCGTCGCAGCTCGACGCCGACCGGCTCGACTACCTGCTGCGCGACTCGCTGATGACCGGTGTCGCCTACGGCCAGTACGACCTCGAGTGGATCCTCGTCAATCTGAGGCTGGCAAGGCGCGGGCGGGACGGCGAGCTGCGCCTGGCGCTCAACGCCGCCAAGGGCTACCACGCGGCGGAGCAGTTCGTCATCGCCCGCTATCTCATGTACCAGCAGGTCTACTACCACAAGACGGCGCGGGCGGCGGAGCAGATGATCCGCACGGCCCTGCAGCGGCTGGTGGACGCGTCGCGCGACGGGGGCCGCGTGCCGGAGCCTTGTCCTCTGCCGATCCGCCGCCTCATCGAGACCGGCGGCGACCTGCCGACCGAAGATTATCTGCGGCTGGACGACTGGCTCTTTCTCTCCGCCTTCCAGGAGTGGGCGGCGGCCCCCGCGAACCGCATCGATCCGATCCTGCGCGACCTGTGCGACCGGATCACCCGGCGGCGGCTGTTCAAGACGGTGCGCCTCAGGCCCGACACGAGCAATCGTGCCTGGGGGGCGGCGCTGCAGGAGCTCAGGGAGACCTTCCGCCAGCGGCGCCTCGACCCGCGCTACTACCTGCTCGAGGACGACGCGACCGATCTGCCGTACCGCGACCTCGCCTACTCCGATCGGCTGGGACGCGCTCCCGAGGACATCGGCCTGTCGCGCGGGGGCGTCATCGCCGGCTACATGTCGGAGCGGACCATCTCCCCGCTCATCGATTCGATCCGCAACGAGCCGAGACAGATCCACAGGCTGTGCTTCCCCGGAGAGCTGCGGACGGCGGTCGAGAAGCGCCTTCGTCCCTTCGTCTCCTCCGAGAGACAATGAGCCCCATGAGACTCGCATCGCGCCGCCGTCACCTGATTCACGCCCTCGGATTCGGACTTCTGGTCGGCCTGTTCCCGGCCGCCGCCCAGACTCCGCCTCCCGCGCCGCCTCCCGGGGAAACCGGGACGCCCGAGCCCCAGGAAGGCGAGGCGCTGGTGCCGCCCGCCAACGATCCGGGGGAGACGCCGTCGGGAGCGCTGGCCTTCTTCATGGCCTCGCGCGACTACCGCACCATCCGCGAGCTGAAGTCGATCCTCACGCCGCAGGCGAAGGCGGCGTATGACCACGACTCGGTCAACTACAACGGTCGCAAGGGCGTGCGGCTGGCGGCGTGGGACTACAAGGATCCGGCGCCGAAGCCCGGGGCCACGAGTCTCAGCGCCGCCATCAGGACCCTGTGGGAAGACCAGGGCGAGGCGGTGGAGCAGCGCAGCGAGACCGCCCGACTGCAGCGCGATCCCACCGGCCCCTGGCGCGTCGCCTCGCTGACGAAGACCGGCTCGGAGAACCTCCGGATGAAGGACGCGGTGCCGGGGGTCACGACGCTGCGCATGCTGCTGCGCGCCTGGCGCCAGCGCGACCTGACGACGGCGCGGACCTTGTGCACCGATTCCTTCCTGAAGAAGGTCGAGGCGAAAGGGTCCGGTCTGGAGCAGCTCTTCGCCCCGGCGGAGGGCAAGCGCCACGCCGCATTCCGCATCCAGTCACTCGATCCCTCCGGCACGACGGGGGCGGTGGCGAAGGTGAGCCTCGTGGACGTGGTCCCGGACCGCCCGGGGCCGCTCGACGGAACGCCGCGCACCCTGACCCTGGTGAAGAAAGGATCCCGGTGGCTCGTCGACGACTGGCGCTGAAGGCTTGACGCCGGAGGTTATAATGAGGTCCCTCATACGGACCGGTGCATGAACCCGCTGAAACAGATGTTCCCGGGACACGACTCTCTCCAGGACCGTGAAGGCGACGACCGCTTCCACGACGAGTGCGGCGTCTTCGGCGTCTTCGGCCATCCCGAGGCGGCCAACCTCGTCTACCTCGGCCTGCACGCCCTGCAGCACCGCGGCCAGGAGTCGGCCGGCATCGTCTCCAGCAACGGCGAGCGCCTCCTCGAGGAGAAGGGGATGGGGCAGGTCGGCCGGGTCTTCAAGCGCAAGGACCTCCTGCGCCTGAAGGGGCGGCACGCCATTGGCCACGTGCGCTATTCGACCGCCGGCAAGAGCGCCATCCTCAACGCGCAGCCGTTCCGCATCGACTCCTGCAAGGGCGAGATCGCCATCGGCCACAACGGCAACCTGGTCAACGCCGACCAGTTGCGCCGCGACCTCGAGGCGGAAGGATCGATCTTCCGGTCCTCCTCCGACACCGAGGTCATCCTGCACCTCATCGCCAAGGCGCCGCAGGCGGACCTCGAGGCGGCGATCGTCCACGCCCTCAAGCAGGTGCAGGGGGCCTACTCGCTCGTCTTCATCACCCCCGACCGGATCATCGGCGTGCGCGATCCGCGCGGCTTCCGGCCGATGGCGCTGGGGGCCGTCGGCACCGCCCACGTCCTGACGAGCGAGTCGTGCGCCCTCGACCTCATCGACGGCACCTTCGTGCGCGAGGTCGAGCCCGGGGAGATGGTGGTCATCAGCGGCCAGGGGCTGAAGTCGTACCGGCCGTTCCCGCCGGCGCCGACGGCGCAGTGCATCTTCGAGCACGTCTACTTTTCGCGCCCCGACTCCTTCGTCTTCGGCCGCAGCGTGCACGAGGTGCGCAAGGCGTTCGGCCGCGAGCTGGCGCGCGAGCAGCCGGTCGAGGCGGACGTCGTCGTGCCGATCCCCGACTCCGGTGTGTACGCCGCCCTCGGCTACGCCGAGGAGTCGAAGCTGCCGCTCGAGTTCGGCTTCGTGCGCAACCATTACATCGGCCGCACCTTCATCGAGCCGCGCCAGTCGATCCGGCACTTCGGCGTCAAGCTGAAGCTCAACCCGGTGCGGCGGCTCCTCGAGGGGCGCCGCATCGTGCTCATCGACGACTCCATCGTGCGGGGCACGACGAGCCGCAAGATCGTCTCCATGGTGCGCGCGGCCGGCGCGCGCGAGGTCCACATGCGGATCTCCTGCGCCCCGACCGTCGGCCCCTGCTATTACGGCGTGGACACCCCGCGCCGCAAGGAGCTCATCGCTTCGAGTCACTCGGTCGAGGAGATCCGCCGCTTCATCGAGGCCGACTCCCTCGGCTACCTGTCGCTCGAAGGCATGGCCCGGGCGGCGGGCGGGGCGAAAGGCTTCTGCACCGCCTGCTACACCAACGACTATCCGGTCCCCATCCCCGAGGAGGCGGCGGTGCGTGTCGGCGTCCCTCCTCAGTCCCGCTGAGGAGTCGCCTCCAATGACCGATCCGTTCGGGTCCTGGGACCAGGACCGACTCTCCATCACCACCCTCAAGATGCTGGCGGTCGACGCCGTCGAGAAGGCGAAGTCGGGGCACCCCGGCATGCCGCTGGGGATGGCCGAGGTCGCCTACACGCTCTGGACGAAATTCCTCCGCTTCGACCCGGAGCGTCCTGACTGGCCCGACCGCGATCGCTTCGTGCTGTCGGCCGGTCATGGCTCGATGCTCCTGTACGGCCTGCTGCACCTGTCGGGCTACGACCTGCCGCTCGAGGAGCTGAAGCGCTTCCGCCAGTGGGGGAGCAGGACGCCGGGCCATCCCGAGTACCACTTCGCCCCGGGGATCGAGACGACCACCGGACCGCTCGGCCAGGGTCTGGGCAACAGCGTCGGGATGGCGATCGGCGCGAAGCGGCTGGCCGCGCGCTTCAACACCTCCGACCGCCGGCTCATCGATCACCGCGTCTGGGCCCTGTGCTCCGACGGCGACATCATGGAAGGGGTCGGATCGGAGGCGGCGTCGATCGCCGGACATCTGCAGCTCGGCAACCTGACGCTGCTCTACGACGACAACCACATCACCATCGAAGGCTCGACCGACCTGGCGTTGTCGGAGGACGTCGGCAAGCGCTTCGAGGCCTACGGCTTCCGCGTCTGGCGCATCGACGGCCACGACCTCAAGGCAGTCCACGCCGCGCTCGATGAGGCGTCGAAGGAGCGCGCGCGCCCGGGGATCGTCGTCTGCCGCACGCACATCGGGCACGGCGCGCCGCACAAGCAGGACACCGCCGAGGCGCACGGCTCGCCGCTCGGTCCCGAGGAGACCGCGGAGACCAAGAAGAACCTCGGCTGGCCGCTCGAGCCCGCCTTCCTGGTTCCCGACCAGGCGCGCCAGCCCTACCAGGCCCGCGCCGCCTTCGGGAAGACGGCCCGCCTCGAGTGGGAGAAGCGGCTCGCCGCCTGGAAGAAGGGCGACGTGGACGGGGCGAAGGAGTGGGACGCGATCCTGGAGCGGCAGGTGCCGAAGGACCTGCTGGCGCAGCTGATCGGTGCGCTGCCGACGCCGGCGAAGCCGGACGCCAGCCGCAATCTCTCGGGGAAGATCCTCCAGCGCGCGGCGGAGGTCGTGCCGGCTCTCGCGGGAGGCAGCGCCGATCTCGAGCCCTCGACCAAGACCTGGATCAAGGGAAGCCCGGCCGTCGCCCCCGGGCAGTTCTCCGGGCGCAACTTCCACTTCGGCGTGCGTGAGCACGCCATGGGGTCGATCCTCAACGGCCTGGCGCTCGAAGGGGGCGTCATCCCGTACGGCGCGACCTTCCTGATCTTCTCGGACTACATGCGGCCGCCGATGCGCCTGGCCGCGCTCATGGAGCTCCCGGTCGTCTATGTCTTCACGCACGACAGCATCTTCCTCGGTGAGGACGGTCCGACGCACCAGCCCATCGAGCAGCTGGCGTCGCTGCGCACGGTGCTCAATCTCATCGTCGTGCGGCCCGCCGACGGCCCGGAGACCGCCGCCGCGTGGACCCTGGCGCTGCAGCGCCAGAAGGGACCGACCGCCCTCGTGCTGACGCGGCAGGACGTGCCGGTGCTGGAGCGGCCCGCCGGGTTCGACCCGGCGCTGATGCTCAAGGGGGGGTACGTCCTCTCGGACGGCGGCCAGGACCTCGTGCTCATTGCCAGCGGCAGCGAGGTGGGGTCGGCGATCGAGGCGCAGAAGATCCTCAAGGAGAAGGGCGTCGCGTCGCGCGTCGTGTCGATGCCGTGCCCGCAGCTGTTCGCGAAAGAGCCCGAGTCGTACCGGAACGCGGTCGTGCCCGAGGGCTCCCGCATCGTGGTCATCGAGGCGGCGTCGCTCAACGGCTGGGAACGCATCGCCGGCACCGACGCGCTCCTCGTCGGCATCGACCGCTACGGCTCCTCCGCCCCGTGGAAGGTCCTGCAGGAGGAGTTCGGCTTCACCGGACCGAAGGTCGCCGACCGGATCCTTTCGCACTTCGGCCGATCCTGAAGGGATGACCCGACCCGAGGCGCCGCTCGAGGCGACGGGCCGGTTCGAAGAACGCTTCCGCACGGCCGGACTCCTCGCCGGACCGCTCCTCGCGATCGCCGTCTACGCGCTGCATCCGGGCGGGCACCCGGAGCCGGCGCGGCGCCTGCTCGCGCTGCTCGTGCTCGCCATCTCGTTCTGGGTGACCGAGGCGATCCCGCTGCCGGCGACGGCCTTGCTCGTGTCGGGCCTGGCGATCGTCGCCGGGGTGGCGCCGGCGCGCGAGGTCTTCCAGCCGTACGCGGACCCGGTCATCTTCCTGTTCGTCGGGTCGTTCCTGCTCGGGGAGGCGTTCGCGAAGTACGGTCTCGACCGGCGCGTCGCGGCGCTGCTGCTCGGCCAGGGAGGCGGGGCGTGGCGGCGCATCACCGGCCTCGGCGCCGCCTCGGCGCTGGTGTCGTGCTGGCTGTCGAACACCGCCACCGCCGCCTTCATGACGCCGATCGCCGTCGGTCTCGCGGGGACCCCCGTGGGCGAAGCGCGCGCGCGGCCGGTGGCGACCCCCTTGTCGGCGGCGCTGCTGCTGATGGTCGCCTACGGCGCCTCGATCGGCGGCATGGCGACCCTCGTCGGAACGCCGCCGAACCTCCTCACCGCCGGAATGATCGAGCGGATGACGGGGGTGAAGGTGGGCTTCGCCGCGTGGCTCGTCTGCGGTGCGCCGATCGCCCTCGTGCTGTTCGCCGCCTCGCTCCTGTGGGTGCGCGTGACGCAGCGTGGGTTGACTGCGACGCAGAGCGCGTCCGGGGTCGCCCCGGTCGACCCCGCGACGGGCGACCCGGAGACCCGGCGCGGGGCGCGCTTCACCATCGCCGCCTTCGCTCTGGCGGGATTCCTGTGGCTTTTGCCGGCGGTCGTGTCGGCGGTGCTCGGCCCCTCTGACCCGCGCGCCCAGCGTCTCGGCGCGGTGCTCCCCGAGGCCGCGGTGGCGCTTTTGGCGGCGGCGCTGCTGTTCGTCGCGCCGGTGTCCTGGAGGAAGCGCCGTTTCGCGCTCTCCTGGGACGAGGGACGCCAGGTGAACTGGGGGATCATCCTGCTCTTCGGCGGCGGGCTGTCCCTCGGCACGCTGGCGGAGACAACCGGCATCGCCCGCTGGGTCGGCGCGGGCCTCTCCGGCAGCGCCTTCGCCCGCACGCCCGAGGGGCTGCTGTTCGCGTCGATCGCGCTGACCATCGTCGTCAGCGAGTTCGCTTCGAACACCGCCGCGGCGACG
>DASYQE010000290.1:0-9430 GCA_036005805.1 Candidatus Polarisedimenticolia bacterium
GCGGTCGAGGATGGCGCCCTGCGCCGCGGCGATGGGCCGCAGCGGCCGCGCCCGGGCGCCGGGGATCTCGCGCTCCAGGCGCGCGGCGGCCGCGTCGACGCCGCGCTCGCCTCCTTCGACGAAGAGCGTGGCCAGCGAGACGCGTCCGGACAGGCCGGTGCGCGCCTGCAGGAGCGGCAGCGGCACGAAGACCTGGTCCTCTTCTCCTTCGCCGGTGCGCACCGTTCCGGCGACGCGCAGCGCCAGCGGCTCGCCACCGGCTTCGAGGCGCAGCGTGAGGCGATCGCCCGGGTGCAGCCCCAGGCGGCGCGCCACGGCCGCGCCCACGAGGGCGTCGTCGGCGTTGCGTGGCCAGTCGCCGTCGAGCCGCCAGAAGGAATGAAGCTTCCGGTGCGCCGCCGGATCGATCCCGAGGATCGCCGCCGCTTCACTCGCCGACGTCTCGCGGCCGATCTCGCCGCGCGCCAGCAGGACCGGCGCGGCGGCGTCGCCGAGGGCCCGGCGCACCGCCGCCTCGTCGAGCGTCGCGCCCGGCCGATCCTCCGCCGGCACGAGGGCCAGGTTCTCGCCGAAGCGGCGCAGCTCGCGCGTCATCTTCGCGCGCAGGTCGGCCTTCAGCGTCAGCATGGTCGCCGCCACCGCCGACCCACCGGCGATGGCTACGAGCGCCACGAAGAAGGTCGCGCCGCGCCGCCCGAGCGAGCGGCCGAACAGGCGCGCCGACATCGCCCACCAGCCGTGCCGGCGCTCACGCGCCACGCAGCACCTCCGCCGGACGGAATCCGGCGATCCGCCGCACCGGCAGGATCGACCCGACGAGCGTGATCCCGAGCGCGCACGCGACGGCGAGCGGGATCGACACCGGACGGATGGCGACCGGCGTCCCGAAGACCGAGGCCGACAGGAGACGCGCCAGCCACGCCCCGGCCGCCGAGCCGGCCAGCCCTCCGACGAGCCCCAGCGTCGCCGCCTCGGCGAGAAACAATCCGATGACGGTGGCGTCGCGCGCGCCGAGCGATTTCAGCAGTCCGATCTCGACCCGGCGTTCGAGAATGCCCGCGGTCAGGGCGCTGGCGACCGTCAGCGCCGCGCCGAACACCCCCATGATCGCGACGAGGATCATCAGCCCCGAGGCGCGGCCGAGCACCGCCCCCTCGGCGTCGGCGACCCGCCGCACCACGCGCGCCTCGGCGCCGGGCCACGACTCCTCGATCTCGTAGGCGATCGACGAGACGAACGGCGTGCACGACCACGACTCGAACTCTTTCGGGCTGAGCGCGCGCGGGTCGAGCGCCTTGCGCTCGTACACCGCCGACTCCGGCGTCGTCAGTGCCGAGACCAGCACCCGCGACAAACGCCCCTCGAGGCCCGCGGCCTGCTGCACCGCCTCGAGAGGAGCGAGGACCATGTCGTCCTCCTCGCCGCCGGTGGCGAGGATGCCGCTGACGATGAAGCCGGCGTCGCGCGCCGGCGCTTCGACCGCGAACGAATCGCCGGGGCGCAGGCCGAGAGAGGTCGCGAGCCGCCGGCCGACGAGCGCCTGGGGACGCGCGACCTCGCCGGTTGGTGTGCCGGCCGATTCCATCGGCTCCTTCGGCCAGGCTCCCTCGATGCCCCAGTAAGGATTGAGGAGAGCCAGACCGGTGCGCGGCGCAGGGGCACCTTCGGCGTCCGGCGGGAGGGGCGTCCCACCGTCGAGACGGAAGGGACGATCGAACCACGCGCCGCGCAGGACGATCCCCGCGCGCCCCGTCCGGCCCGGGACGAGGTTCGCCTGGTCGCCCCTCGCCGGCAGCCCGGCCGGGACGTCGAGGATGGGCGCGAAGGCGAGGATGTTGTTCTTCCAGAAGTTGTCCTTCACCTTGAGGACGTCGGCGGCGGC
Source organism: Candidatus Polarisedimenticolia bacterium (assembly GCA_036005805.1). Taxonomy (GTDB): domain Bacteria; phylum Acidobacteriota; class Polarisedimenticolia; order Gp22-AA2; family Gp22-AA2; genus DASRAU01. The sequence continues at coordinate 1,883 of DASYQE010000290.1, forward strand.
GAGATAGGCGGGGACGTGCAGCGACGAGAAATCGGCGCCGCCGATCCGCACCGGGGCCGAGCCGCCGCGCGGCACCACGACGAGGTTGGCGCCGAACGACTTCAGCTCGCGGCTCATGCGATCGCCGACGTCGAGCGCGATGTCGGCCGGCGCGGACGCGGCGGCGGTGCCGAGGACGACGGCCACGAGCACGATCGCCTTGCGCCGCTTCTGCCGCGCCAGGGCGTCGCCGAGAACGCGCAGGAACATGACTCAGCGATCTCCGTCGCGACGCGGTGCGTCGCCGGTCGGCGCGGCGCCGCGCTTGGCGACGTCGTTGTCCTGGCGGAAGGTTTTCGCCTCGGCCCGGAGATCGGCGGCGGTGATGAGAAGCGCACCGTCTTCCTCGGTGTAGCGCAGAGGGATCGGGTTGCAGCCGCCGCCGGTGCCGAGGGTCTGGGTGTTGATGTCGGCGGCGCAGGCGAGGCAGACGAGACGTCCCTGGCGCTCGATGTACCCGCGCGCCCCGCAGACCACGCAGGCATCGAAGGTGGCGACGAGCCTGGCGCCGGTCTTCATGACGATGAAGCGCACGACCGTGCCGTCGAGCGCGACGCCGAAGCGGTGCAGGTGCCCATCGTCGAGCCCCGTCACCGGCAGCCGGATGCCGCCTCCCTCATCGAGCGTCAGCATCCTGGGCGGATCGAGTTTCGCCGGCAGCCGCGTGAAGGCGTGCGAGATGGTGAGGGCGGCGATGACGGCGACGCCGCTGAGCGCCAGGATCCGTCGCCAGCCGGTCTCGCGGCCGAGCGCGGCGAGGGCGAGGCGGCGATCGGGCCCCTCGAGACGATCCGCCTCGGCGCGGCGCTGCCGATCGCGGCGTCCGGGGAGCGCGACCGCGAGGAGAGGCAGCGCCAGGAGCGCCGCGAAGACCAGCGCCTCGCTCTTGACGATCGGGCCGAGGAGCAACATTTCTCTGCGCCCGACCGGCAGGAGACCCGCTTCGCCCAGCTCGTGCAGACCGCCGATGAAGAGCTGCGCCGCCAGCACCAGCAGGACGATTTCCGTCACCTTGAAGAAGCGGCCGAGATCCACCCGAACGGCGCCGCGCACCAGCGCCACGCCGAACGCCGCGGCGAGCAGCAGGCCGAGCACGCCGCCCGCGAAGGACAGCAGCGCATCGGTCGTCAGGTTGACGGTCGCCAGGAAGAGGACCGTCTCGAGCCCCTCGCGCAGCACGAGCACGAAGGTCAGGAGGAAGAGTCCCCACCAGGCGGCGCCGGTCTCCCCGGCGCGCTCGACGACCGCGGCGACCTTCGCCTCGATCTCCTGCTTCAGGCCGCGCGCCGTGCGCCACATCCAGAGGACCATCGACAGCACGAAGGCGGAGCCGAGGAGCATCAGCCAGCCCTCGTAGCGCTCCTCGGACCAGCCGAGCCGGCTGACAATCCCCGCGCCGGCCAGGCTGGCGAGCACCCCCGCGCCGAGCCCCGCGAAGACCGCCTTCGCCAGGTGGGCGCGCCCGCCCCGGTTCAGGCAGGTGAGGATGATGCCGATGACGAGGGCCGCCTCGATCCCCTCGCGCAGCGTGATGACCAGGGCTTCAAACACGGCGGGCCTTCGCGTCGTCCGTCTTGTCGCGGCAGTCGGAGCAGTGGCCGCGGATCTGGTGCATGTGGCCGGTCATGGAGAAGCCCTTGCGGCGGCAGATCTCCATCTGCAGGCGCTCGATCTCGCGGCTCTCGAACTCGACGATGCGCCCGCAGCGGACGCAGATCATGTGGTCGTGGTGGTGGCGGCCGACCATCACCTCGTACTGCGCCTGCCCCTTCTCCATCTCGATCTTGTGGACCAGGCCGGCATCCACCAGCCGGGCCAGGGTGCGATAGAGGGTGGCGCGCGAGGCGGGGAGGCCACGGCTGCGGAAGTGCACGAGCAGGCTGTCGGCGTCGAAGTGCCCCTTGATGCGCAGCAGTTCCTCGAGGATACCGCGGCGCTCACGGGTCAGGCGCAGGCGGTTGGTCGCGAGGTAGCGCGAGAAGCGTTCGGCGGCGTCCATCGTTCCGGCGGTCCGGTCCCCCCGTCCTTATTGATACTGAGTCTCAATTATGGACGGGGGACCGCGCGCCTGTCAAACGGGGTCAGGCCGGGTCGTCGCGGCGGTCGGGCCGGGACCCCTCGGCGGGGCCGAAGATGACCAGGAGCGTCAGGTCCTCGGTGATGCGCTCGAAGCGATGCTCCGCCCGCGCCGGGACGAACAGCAGGCGGCCCGGGGCCACCTCGAAGTGCTCCCGCTCAACCCGCAGCCGCGCCTTGCCCGCGAGGCAGTAGTACAGCTCGTCCTCGCCGTGCGGTGTCTGGGCGTCGTTCGCCCCGGCCTTCAGGTGGTAGATCCCGGCGCTGAGATCGGGGACGCGCAGGAACTCCTGCCAGGGCTCCGGCGATTTCTCCGCCTGGGCCGCGAGGCGCTTCATGTCGAATGTCCAGTCCATGGCCGTCCTCCGCGTGATGTCACGGATGGTGCCACAGCCGGGGGGGCGGGTGGTAGCATCCCGGCAGGCGCGGATCCGGCCGCGCGCCGTCGCCCGATGGCTCCGCTCCGGGAGCCGTGCGCACGGGCCGTGTCCACACCGGCGTGAAAGAACTGCGCTTCGGGAAGTGCGCCGCGAAAAAAATGCGCCGCTTCCGCCGTCGCGCGCGCGCGGTCGCCATGGAAACGCTCCAACCCGGAGGTGCGCGACAGCCGAATCGAGCCGGCGCCGTGTGGCACCCACCTTGCTCTCACCAGCGCAACTCGCTCCGCGCGAAGACTCTCGCGCGAAACGGGGAGCAGCGGCTTCGCCGCCTGGTGACCGTACCGGGAAGCGTGGTGACCCGATGGATCGAGGGAACCGGCATTACGGGCACGTGCTCCGCGTCGCGGGGCTCTTCCTCTTCGGCTTCGTCGCCTTCGTCATCGTCCGGCAGGTCCTGGTCCCTCCCGATTTCAACCTCGACGGTTACGGCTTCTTCCGCGCCGGGGCCCTCGACGAGATCGCCGCACGCCCGATCGCCTACGCGGGTCAGGCGACCTGCGTGGAATGCCACTCCGACGTCCAGGACACCAGGGCCAAGGGCGCCCACGCGCCGCTGCACTGCGAGGCGTGCCACGGCGCGCTCGCGAAGCACGCCGACGATCCGGAGAACGTCAAGCCGGCGACCCTGAACCCGCGCCGCCTGTGCCTGACCTGCCACGCGAAGATGGCCGGGAAATACGACGGCTTCCCGCAGGTCGAGGCGAAAGAGCACGCCGGCGACGACGCCTGCACTTCGTGCCACAACCCGCACCACCCGATGGACGGAATGGGAGGCTAGGAGGCCGCATGGATCAGAACCGCCGGAACTTCCTCGCCCAGACCGGCAAGTTCATCATGCTGACCGGGGCCGCCGCGGTGGCCTGGGACTCCATCCTCGCCGGGACGCCCGAGCGGGCCTCCAACTACAAGCTCACCGATCACTGGTGGGCGATGACCATCGACGTCGACCGGTGCATCGGCTCGGGCAACTGCGTGCGCGCCTGCAAGCAGGAGAACGACGTCCTCAACGAGCCGGGGAACTTCCGCACCTGGGTGGAGCGCTACCAGGTGCGCACCGACGACCCGGATCACCCGGTCGTCGACTCGCCGAACGGCGGCTACGACGGCTTCGAGCCGATCACCAACCTCGCCGAAGGGACCAAGGTCTTCTTCGTCCCCAAGATGTGCAACCACTGCGCGCACTCGCCCTGCACGCAGGTCTGCCCGGTCGGCGCGACCTTCGAGAGCCCGGACGGCGTCGTGCTCGTGGACAAGAAGCGCTGCCTCGGCTGCCGGTACTGCGTGCAGGCGTGCCCGTACGGCTGCCGCTTCATCGACCCGCGCACCAACACGGTCGACAAGTGCAACCTCTGCTACCACCGCATCACCAGGGGACTGACCACCGCCTGCACCGAGGTCTGCCCGACGGGCGCGCGGCGCCTGGCCGACCTCAAGGACCCGAACGACCCGGTGCACGAGTTCCTGCGCACGCACAAGGTGCACGTCCTCAAGCCGCAGATGGCCACCGGGTCCAAGTGCTACTACAACGGGCTCGACGGCTCGGTGCGCTAGGAGATCCCGATGCACGGCGTGGAAGGCTACATCTACCCGAACGAAGTCGAGCTGCAGTGGAGCGTGCTCATCGTCCTGTACCCGTTCCTCACGGGCCTGGTCGCCGGCGCCTTCATCCTCGCGTCGCTCGAGCGCGTCTTCAACGTCAAGGCGGTGCGGCCGACCTACCGCCTGGCGCTCCTGACGGCGCTGGCGTTCCTGCTGGTCGCGCCGCTGCCGCTGCAGATGCATCTCGGGCATCCCGAGCGCTCCTTCGAGATGTACCTGACGCCGCACCGCGAATCGGCGATGGCGATGTTCGGGTTCGTCTACCTCTGGTACCTGATGGCGGTGCTGGTGCTCGAGATCTGGTTCGACTTCCGCAAGGACCTGGTGCGCACCTGGAAGGAGTCGGGCGGCCTCAAGAAGAAGTTCTACGGTCTCCTCTCGCTCTGGTCGGACGACGTCAGCCCCGAAGCGCTGCGGCTGGACGATCGCCTGGGGCGGATCCTGACCATCGTCGGCATCCCCTCGGCCTTCCTGCTGCACGGGTACGTGGGCTTCATCTTCGGGTCGGTCAAGGCGAACCCGTGGTGGTCGACGCCGCTGATGCCCGTCGTCTTCCTGTTCTCGGCCATCGTCTCCGGCATCGCCCTGGTGCTGCTCCTCTACATGGCCCTGTGCCGGATCCGGAAGGTGGCGATCGACATGGCCTGCGTCGACACCATCGCCTCGTATCTCTTCTACGCGTTCCTCGTCGATTTCTCGCTGGAGATGCTCGACCTGGTCCACCGCCTGTACGAGGCGGACGAGTCGCTGAAAGCCCTCGACTTCATGGTGCACACCCGGCTGTTCGTGTCCCAGATCGTCCTGCAGATCGTCGTCGGGACGCTGGTCCCGATCGGCCTGCTGGCTCTGACGCAGGTGGTGCGGCTGCGCGAGCCGATCCGCCGGGGGATGTACGTCTCGGCCGGGCTGCTGACGCTCCTGGGGATCTTCGCCATGCGCTGGAACGTGGTGATCGGCGGGCAGCTCTTCTCCAAGAGCTTCCTCGGTTACACGACTTACAAGATGGGCTTCGCCACGCGCGAGGGACTGCTGCCCGCGCTGGTCATCATGGTGCTCCCCTTCGTGTTCCTGGCCGTGCTGCTGCGGATCTTCCCGACCTGGCCGGGGGAGAGGGAGGAGGCGCACGCGGGCGCCACGGAGGCGGCGCGGGCGTAGGAGGCGCGGCGGCGCGCTCGGCCGCAACGGCGGGCCAGCCCGCGCCCCGGGCTCACGGGAGTTCGCATGCAGGGTCGCCCGGATCGGATCGAAGCCGGCCTGGAGCAGATGGCGGCCGAGGTGGCCGGCCTCGCGGCCCGCGTCGCCCGGCTCTCGGCCCGCGTCGCGGCCCTCGAGCAGGGGCTTCCGCCGATGGTCGCGGCTCCCGGCGTCCTTCCCGACCCGCTCACGCCGGCCTCCGCGCCAGGCGTTGACGAGGTCGAGGCTCTGACCGGCCGCGGCGCAGCGCAGGAGGAGGCGGTCGATCCCGTCAGCCTGCTCACCCCCGCCGGCCGCACCTGCCTGGTGCTGGGGGGCGCCTACCTCCTGCGCGCCCTGACCGAGGCCGGACGGCTGCCCCTGAACACCGGCATCGCGCTGGGCTTCCTCTATGCGCTCGCCTGGCTCGTCGCGGCGGACCGCGCCGCGTTGCGGCGGCCGGTGAGCGGCACCTTCCACGCGCTGGCGGGGGTGCTCATCGGGCTGCCGATCGTGTGGGAGGCTTCGACGCGCTTCGGACTCCTGTCGCCCGGCTGGAGCGCCGCGGCGGTCGCAATCTTCGTCGCGGCCGCCTTCGCGGTCGCCCGGCATCGGAGCCTTCCCGCGCTCGCCGGCGCGGCGGCGCTCGGCGCGACGGGGCTGGCGCTCGTCCTGGCCGTGGCCACGGGCGTTCTGCTCCCCAATGCCGTGCTGCTCATCGGGATCGCGGCCGTGGCCTGGGCCCTGAGCGATGCGGCTCGCTGGCCGTGGCTGAAGTGGCCGCCGGCCCTCGCCTCGGTGATCGCGATGGGCGGGCTGTGGCTGCGGACCGGGCGGAACCCGCCGCTGGACGCGCCGGCCGGCGTCCTCGCCGCGGCGGTGCTGCTGATCGGGACGACCCTCCTCCTGGTCGCGCGGCGGATCCGGCGCCACGAAGCGGTGCGGGTCTTCGACGCCGCGCAGACACTCCTGGTCCTCGTCACCGGGCTGGGAGCGGGTGCGGCCGCCGCCGGCCATCTCGGGCCGGACGTCGCCGGGAGCCTCGCTCTCTTCACCCTTCTGCTCGGCGCGCTGGCGTACGGCGCGGCCTTCCTGCTGCTGCGCCTGCGGCCCGTCGAGGCGCGCAGCGTCCATTACTGCGCCGTCCTCGGGCTCCTGCTGTTGGTCTTCGCCACCTCCCGTCTTTTCTCCGGTGCGGCGCGCGACATCGCCTTCACGGCCCTGGCGCTCGCGACCGCCTGGCTCGGGGCACGCGGGGTGCAGGTGGTCTTCGCCGCGCACAGCGCGGTGTTCGCCGTGGCCGCCGCGGCCACCTCCGGCCTGGTGGCGTGCTCGACGGCGATCTGGCTGGCGCGACCGGCGCATTGGCCGGCGTTTCCGCTCACGGGAGCGGTCGTACTCGTCGCCGCGCTCCCCGGCGGGCTCATTCCTCGACGCGCCCCCAGCCGCGCGTTGGAGATCGCCGCGTCGATGTCGCGTCTCGTCCTCGCGCTCGTGCTGGTCGCGACCGCCGGCAGCCTGATCGTGCTCGCGGCGGGACCTCTCGTCGCGGGCACTCCGCCCGATCCGGGCCGCCTGGCTTCGCTCAAGACGATCGTGCTGTCGGCCGCGGCGGTGGCGCTCGCCCTCGTCGCCCGGCTGCCGTTCGGCGGCGAGCTCGGCTGGCTCGCCTATCCCGCGCTCGGGGCGGGGGGCGTCAAGATCGTGATCGAGGACTTCCGCGTCTCCACCGCCTCGATGCTGTTCGTCGCGCTCGCCGTCTATGGCACGGCGCTCATCCTGACGTCGCGCATCCGGCGCACCCGCCCCGCGCTGCGGCCGGCATCCTGAAGCCAGGTCTTCACCGGGAACCGCCGCGGGCGGGAGGACGTAGACTTTCCGCGCCACCCGGGGAGACCGTCATGTTCATGAGCGACCTGCGACACGCGGCCCGGCTTCTTGCCCGGAATCCCGGGGCGACCGGCATCATGGTGTTCACCCTGGCGCTCGGGATCGGCGCGGCGACGGCGATCTTCAGCGTCGTGTACGGCGTGCTCCTGAGCCCCCTGCCGTATCCGGACTCGGACCGCATCATGGCGATCTGGGAGGTGAACCCGAGCGGCGGCACCTCGCGGCTCGCCGACCCGAACTTCGACGACTTCCGCGACGGCAACCGGACCTTCGCCGCGATGGCGAAGTACGGCGACTGGGAGACCTCGGTCGCCGGCACGAACGAGCCGGC
>DASYQE010000291.1:0-29733 GCA_036005805.1 Candidatus Polarisedimenticolia bacterium
CACGGACGACGTCGATACGCAGATCGTCCTTTGGAACCCGCGCAAAGTACTGAGCCTCGTGCCGCTCGGTCAGTTCTTCCGCACCCCGTATCAGCGCCAGCACGGGAAGCATGCAGAGCCGGGTGACCACGCGGAATATCCAGCCCGCGATGGCCAGAGGGTCGCGCACCGTGCCCACGCGGCGGTACAGCACGATCAGAGCTTCCTGAACCACGTCCTCGATGGCCGTCGCACGATGGCATTGGCGCCTCGCATAGCGGCGGATGTCGGGCTGCAATTCGCGCAGCATCCTCTCCAGAGCGACCGGATCGCCGGCCTGGGCGGCGGCGAACAAGGCTGCATCGACCCGGATCACCGTGGACCTTCGAGCGACCTGCGGCCAGCCATGGCGCAAGCGGGGTAGAAGCCAATCAGCCCCGTCAGCGCCGTTAGCACGCCACTTATGGCAAGCACCAAGCCGAGCGGCGTCAGACCGATTTGCGTGAGTGAGCAGGCCACGATCAACGCACCGCCGATCACCCGCGCCCAGCTTTCCTTGGAGCCCATGTTCTTGCGATAAAACATCTCATCACTTCGATCTGCCCGACCACCGCGAGCATCGTAGACAAGGAGGGGCATTCGGTCGAAAAGGATTCAGCAAGGTGTTCAAAGCGGTAGCAGTTCTCATTCTCCCCGGTGCTGCGGCGGCCAAGCGGGGTCGAACAGGAGGGGGAACACAGTGGGGAACACCCCCTCCGCGCGAGGGCAAGTGCGCTGAGGTATGCGCCTGCGTCCGCTAACTTTAATCAGCACTGCGAGTTGCTGAACACGTGCGGCCCGCTAAGAGCGACGACGTCGGCGAGGCGGTCAATCGCAGTACCGTGGCGTGAGCGACCAGGAGATCTGACCGGGTCACCTTCAGTTCGCTATTCACGCTGGTGCGTCAAGGAGTGGCGCAGAGGCTTGGGAACGTAGTGAACTTCGGGGAGCGACAGGGTCAGGCGTGAAAGAGAAAAGTCATGGTTCGGTCACACAAACGAAGGGCGTCCACTGGGGACGCCTTTTTTCTTAGGAAATTTGGTGGCGGGGGCGAGATTTGAACTCGCGACCTTTGGGTTATGAGCCCAACGAGCTACCAGGCTGCTCCACCCCGCGACAGGAGGGGCGGATTATAGCAGGGACGCGGCCAAGGTCAACGTGTCACTTGCCGGGGGCCTCCGGCGTGAACAGGAACAGGATCTCTCCCGGGCGCGCGAGGTTGAGTTGCTCGCGGGCGATCGCCTCGATGCGGAAGGGGTCTTTGCGCAGCGCCACGATGTCGGCCTTGAGGCCGTCGATGCTGGCTTGCGCGGTGACCACGTCCTCACGCAGCCGGGCGACGGCGCGGCGCTTCCTCCACGACTCGACCAGGCCCATGTCGCCGAGGACGAGGTTGAAGAGGGCGAGCCCGAGCACGAGCGCCAGCGCCGAGCGGAGGGCCTTGCGGCGGGTGTGCGGGTCGAGACGGAGCTTCATCGCGGGATCCTCATGAAGCGGGCCGGGCCGCGCTCTGCGGCTGGAGGGCGGCGCGGCCCGGGTAGCGGGCGCGGCTGCCGAGCTGTTCCTCGATGCGCAGCAGCTGGTTGTACTTGACGACTCGCTCGCCGCGCGACGGCGCCCCGGTCTTGATCTGGCCGAGGTTGAGGCCGACGGCGAGGTCGGCGATGAACGGGTCCTCGGTCTCGCCGGAACGGTGCGACATGATCGTGGTGTAGCCCGCCTTGCGGGCGGTGTGAATGGCGCGCAGCGTGTCGGTCAGCGTGCCGATCTGGTTCGGCTTGATGAGGATCGAGTTGGCCACGCCGCGCCGGATGCCCTCCTCGAGGAGCGACACGTTGGTGACGAAGAGATCGTCGCCGACGAGCTGCACGCGGTCGCCGAGCGCCGCGGTCAGCTTCTCCCAGCCGGCCCAGTCGGATTCGGCCAGGCCGTCCTCGATCGACACGATCGGGTAGCGGGAGGCGAGTCCCTCGTAGAACGTGACCATCTCGTCGCTGGTGCGCCGCGGCGGTGCCTCGGCCTCGAGCAGGTAGGCGCCGTCGCGCTGGAGCTCGCTCGCCGCCACGTCGAGCGCGATGGCCATCTGCTCGCCCGGGCGGTAGCCGGCCAGCTCGATCGCCTGCAGCACCACCTCCACGGCCTCGGTGTTCGACTTGAGGTCGGGGGCCCAGCCCCCCTCGTCCCCCTGCCCGGAGCGCAGCCCGCGCTTCTTCAGGAAGTCGCGCAGGGCGTGGAACACCTCCGCCCCCATGCGCAGCGCCTCGCGGAACGTCGAGGCGCCGACCGGCAGCACCATGAACTCCTGGATGTCCACGTTGTTGTCGGCGTGCGCGCCGCCGTTGAGGATGTTGAACAGGGGCACCGGCAGGTCGCGCGCCCCCTCGCCGCCGAGGTGCAGGTAGAGGGGGAGCCGCCGCGTCGCGGCCGCGGCCCGCGCCGTGGCGAGCGACACGCCGAGGAGCGCGTTCGCTCCGAGGTGCGAGCAGTCGAGTGTGCCGTCCACTTCGCGCAGCCGCGCGTCGAGGACTTCCTGGTTGCCCGGGTCGAGCCCGAAGACGGCGGGACGGAGCACGGTGACGACGTTGTTCACCGCCTTCTGCACGCCCTTGCCGCGGAAGCGGCCCGGGTCGCCGTCGCGCAACTCGAGCGCCTCGCGGGACCCGGTGGACGCGCCGGACGGCACCGCCGCCCGGCCGACGCTGCCGTCGTCGAGGATGACCTCCACCTCCACGGTCGGATTGCCGCGCGAGTCGAGGATCTCGCGCGCCGCCACGTCGGCGATCTTCACCATGCCGGCTTCGACTCCCTCATGCGCCCGGGGGACGCGTGACCCAGTCGCGCGCCGCGGCCGTCATCGCTTCGAGATCCCGCAGGCTCCGCGCTTCGAGATGGCAGCGCAGCGAGCCTCCCTCCGGCGCGGCCCGGAACAGCACCCACGAGCCGTCGTCGAGAATCCACTTGCGGGCGTCGTCGGCGGCGACCGCGCGCACCGGCCGGCCCGCGAAACGCGACGGCACGTCCCGCAGCCGCGCCAGGGCGCGATCGCGCGCGACCGCGTCGACATGATAGTCGATTCTCCGTCCGACCCGCGGCCCCAATCGACGCTGCAGATCGGAAATCTGATCACGCAGCGGCCGTTTGTCGCGCGCCGCGAGCTCGGTGGTGAGCAGGGCCAGCAGGATCCCGTCGGGCACGCGCGCGTGGGACGCGAGCGCCAGGCCCCCCGACTCGTCCACCGCGAGGCCGGCGCCGCCGCGGAGCGCCGCCGCGAGGCAGGCCGCGCCGAACGGCGCTTCGACGAGCGGGCGGCCGTGCGACGCCGCGACGTCGTCCAGGAGGTGCGTCGCCGCGACGCTGCGCGCCACGGCCCCGGGCGAGCGGTCGTCCGCGAGGAGGCGATCGACGACCAGGGCGGCGAGCGCTCCGGGAGGAACCGGCGCGCCCCGTTCGTCCACGACGGCGCAGTGCGTTCCGTCGGCGTCGATGGCCAGCCCCAGCCGGGCGCGGGCGCGCCGCGCCGCTCGCCCGAAGGTCTTCAGGTCGAGCTCGCCGCAGGTGGGCGCCAGCCCGCCGAAATCGGGGCGGGCCGTGCCGTGCATCGTCTCGACCACCGTGGCGCAGCGTCCGAGCGCGGCCTGCAGGAAGCCGGACCCGGCGCCGTGACGGGCGTCCGCGGCCAGGCGCAGCCGCCCGCGGCGCACGCGCGCCGCGGGCACCGAGCGCAAGAGCCGGGTCAGGTACGCGGCAGAAGGGTCCAGCCGCCGGATCGCCGGGCGCGCCGTCCTGCGTCCGGGCCCGCCGCGTCGCCGGCGCGGGCCGCCGTCCGGGCGCGCTCCGCCCGGGGGCGTGGCCGCCCGCGCCGCCGCGTCGATGCGATGCAGGATCTCTTCAGGAGCGGGCGCGCCGGCGGCGTCGAGGATCGAGACACCCGACTCCTCCGCCGGGCCGTCCGCGCCGGTGACGTAGAAGGAGCCGCCGCGCCGGCCGGCGACGACGGCGCACGCCACCGCCGGCGCCGGCACCGGTCCTGACAGGAGCACCACCGGCAGGCCGAGGGACTTCAGCTCCGCCGCGGCGGCCTGCGCGAGGCGATCGGCCAGGAAGCGCGCGTCGTGCGCGACAACGACCCCCTGGCGGCCGCGTCCGGGAGACGCCGCGAGAGAAACGCCCCAGGCCGAGGCGAGGCGCCGCAGCCGTTCGAGCGTCACGTCGTCGGCGAGACGACCCCGCCAGCCGTCGGGGCCGGGGCGCATCAGGCCGGGGGATCCTGCGGCGCGGTATAATCGCGGCCATGCGTGACGCGAGCGCCATCATCGTCCTGGTCACCGCCTCCACCGAGAAGGAGGCCGCGGCGATCGCCGAGGCCCTCGTCGGCCGCGAAGAGGCGGCCTGCGTGAACGTCGTCCCGATGGTCCGGTCGGTCTACCGCTGGAAGGGGAAGGTCTGGAACGAGACCGAGCAACTGCTGGTGATCAAGACCACGCCGCAGGCCTTCGAGGACGTCAAGCGGACCGTCAAGGAGCTGCACTCCTACGAGCTCCCCGAGATCCTGGCGGTGACGGTGGCCGACGGCGAGCCGAACGTCCTGGCCTGGATCGCCTCGTCGGTCAAGCCCGGCAAAGACCATCCCTGAAACCGGCGGCCCTGCCGGAAAGCGTTCCTGAGCGAACCGGTCCGCGGAACCGGTCCACCCCGTTCAACGCGCGTTGATCCGTCGGAACGCCTGCTCGAAGCACTCGGCCATGCTGAGGTTCTGGCCGTCGGCCCGACCGTAGATCGCCTCCATCTCGCGCAGGTAGGAGGACGGCGGGAACTTCGGGTAGTGCTCGTGGATGAACCGCACCACCGACGCCAGATTCTCCGGCGGCACCTTGCCGCCCACTTCGATGTCGGAGCGCATCCGCAGGGCCAGAGCCGACATCGACTGCACCGCCCCTTCGACGAAGGTCTGACGCTCGCGCGCCGTCATCTCCCGCCAGCGCTGGAAATCCAGCGCCGGGCGCAGGGGCCCGGTGGCGGTGCCCGGAGCCGGCGGAGTGGTGTCGATGGCCGGCTTGGCTTCGGGGGCGGCCGGGGCCGTCGGGATCAGCTCCGGCTCCTCCTGTGCGCGCGCCAGGGCGGAAAAGCAGACTCCCACGGCCAGGACCAGGGCCGCGCGGGCGAGCAGGGGGGCGAAGCGTCTCATCGTTCTCTCCTTCAGACCCGCAGCCGCGACGTCGGGCGCTCCACGCGGAGCGGGACGTGCGGATTGTAACGCAGGCGCGGCCCGGGGGTCGCGCCCGCGGGAATGCGGGCCGTCTCCGGGGGAATCAGGCGGCCTTCAGGGCCTGGTCGAGATCGGCGATCAGGTCCTCGATGTCCTCGCAGCCGACCGAGATGCGCGCCAGGTTGTCGAGAAGTCCCATCTTCCGCCGGTCTTCGGCCGGGACCGACGCGTGGGTCATCGTCGAAGGCTGGCAGACGAGGGTCTCGACCCCGCCCAGGCTCTCGGCGAGGGCGCAGAGCTTCAAGGAATCGAAGAATTTCGTCACGTCGACCCGATCGGCGAGCAGGAACGAGATCATCCCGCCGAAGCCGGTCGCCTGCTTGGCCGCCAGGGCGTGTTGCGGATGATCCTTCAAGCCCGGGTAGTACACCTTCGCCACCTTGGGATGGCGGGTGAGCCAGTCGGCGAGAACCCGACCCGACGCGTCGTGCTGGCGCATGCGCAGGGGCAGCGTCTTGATCCCCCGCAGGACGAGCCAGGAGTCGAAGGGCGAAAGAATCGCGCCGGCCGAGTTCTGCACGAACTTGATCCGCTCGGCGTGCGCCTTCTGCGCCAGGATGACGGCGCCGCCGACGCTGTCGGAGTGGCCGTTCAGGAACTTGGTCGTGCTGTGCACCACGATGTCGCAGCCGAGCGCCAGCGGCTTCTGGAAGGCGGGCGTCAGGAACGTGTTGTCCACGACCGAGATGAGGTTCTTCGCGCGGCACAGGCGCGCCGCGGCTGCGAGGTCGGTGAGGATCATCATCGGGTTCGTGGGCGTCTCGAGATAGACCATCCGAGTCGTCGGCTGCAGGGCCGCCTCGATGTTCTCGAGACGCGATGTGTCCACGTACGAGAAGCGCAGCCCGAAGTCCTCGAGGACCTTCGAGAAGAGGCGGTAGGTCCCGCCGTAGACGTTGTTGCCGCAGACGACGTGATCGCCGGCCTTCAGGAGCGCCGTGACGGCGTGGATGGCCGACATGCCGGAGGCGAAGGCGTACGCGGCCACGCCACCCTCGAGCGCCGCGAGGTTCTCCTCGAGGGCCGAGCGGGTCGGGTTGATGGTGCGGGCGTAGTCGTAGCCACGGCCGCGCCCGAGCCCTTCGTAGGCGTAGGTGGAGGTCTGGTAGATCGGCGTCATCACCGCCCCGGTGGTCGGATCGGGGCGGACGCCGGCGTGGATGGCGTCGGTCGCGAAACCCATGGAAATGATCCCCTCGTCCCGGTCGGATCGGTGCCGGGCGCAGGGATGATATGACGGAGAGCCGTCTTTCCGTGAGTCGCGGGCCGGGGAAGGTGTCTCAGCGCTCCACGTGCACGGGTTGCGGCTTCTTGCGCCCCTGGCCGTTGTGTCCCTGGCCGCGTTCCCGCGGGCCATGTGACTTCGCCTCGACCACGCCACTCGGCTGCGAGTGGATGACGACGAAGCGATCCACGGTCATGCCGCGCTGGCGCTCGGAGACGATGGTGTACGGGCTGACGCGCAGCGCGCCGCTGGCGATCTGCAGCCGCACGAGATCCTGGACGAGGCGATCGTCCGCGACGAAACGGGGCTTTTCTTCACCGCGCTGCTGCTTGTAGTGACCCCAGGCGTGACCATAGGGCGGGCCCGGATCGCGGTCGAGACCCACGAACAGGCGATCCGGCGGCACCTGCAGGCGGACCATCACCTCCGACCAGGAGATGCCTTTGCGGCGCAGCGACAGGACGGCGTCGGCGCGCTTGCCGGAGATCTGCGCCAGGAACATCACCACCGGGAAGTCCTGGTCCGGATTCGGGCAGCGCTCGAGCACCGGCACCGCCTGCTGCTGCGACCCGTAGAAGCGGTGGGTGACGTTCAGGAAGAAGCGCGCGTCGTCGGAGATCTTCAGCCCCAGGCTCGCATCGTAGAAGAGATCGGTGGCCGCGGCGGCGGGGACGGCCGATCCGGCCGCGACGGCGGCCGCGAAGAGGAGACCTCGGAGGCGGAGGCGGGTCGTCTTCGAACGGGGTCCCTGCGGCATGCGGATCCTCCCTCCTCCGGACGGGCCGGAGCGGGGCGGAATATAGGAGCCGGATCCGCAGGGATCAACTCACGCCGGCGAAAACTCCCGGCGGGGAAAGGCCGGGCGTCTAGCGCGTCTGGAGTGCGATCTGGAACTGCGCCGCCTGCTCGAGCCGCTCGGTGACGTTATTGAACTCGATGGAGAAGTCGGCGCTGTCGCCCGGGTCGATGGTGCCGATCCTGGTGCCGCTGGTGCCGGCGCCGACGAGCTTGCCCGAGCCGTCGTAGACCGCGACGACGAGGCCGACCGTGGCCTGCCTCGCCGAGGCGTTCACCACCTTCACGGTCGCCTTGTAGCCGGTCTTGATGCCGAGCACCGCGGAGGGCCAGTCGAACCGGATGACGTCGGTGCGCACGTCCCCGACGGCGAGATCGAGCGACAGCCAGCGATTCCCTTCGAACTTGTACTGCGCCGAGTTGAGGGCGGCTCCGGCCGGCGAGAACAGGAGGACGGAGAGGGACAGGGCGGCGACCAGGCGGCGAACCGGGTGGATGGCCATGTTCAGTCCTCGAATGTGATCTGCTTGACCGAGGTGTTGATGACGAAGATGCGGACGTTGTTCTCCTGCGGATCGGCGGGGGTGAAGAAGAAGCCGCGGCCGCCGGGGGCGTACTCCTCGGTGAATCCCCACAGCCGCTCGCCGTCCTTGAACTCGACGATGGTCTTCTGGCCCGGCAGGCTGGAGCCGAATTTCTGCGAGCGGATGAGCTGTCGGCGCATCAGGCCGTAGTCCTTGACGTAGAAGAGCGCCTTCAGGTCGGTGAGGCGGATCGTCGTCGGGATGCCCCCTCCCTCGCTGGGCAGCAGGTGGAACGCCTCCGCCTCGGGTCGGAAATCCTGCGTGGTGCCGCGCAGCGTGCGGCCGTCCTGAAAGTGCGCGACGACTTTCTCGTCCATGCCACCCCCCTCCATCAGGTGTCCGTGTCAGCGCGACGCGGTGAAGACGGCCCCGCGATCGTCGAACGCGACCGCCTGCTCCGCGTTCTGCAGGAGTATCTCACAATCTCCGGCGACGTTCGGGACCACGCGGAAGTGCAGGCGCACGGTGCCCGGAGTCCGCGTGAGGACCGTGACGACGCCGAGCACGATTTCGGAATTCGCGATGACCGGAGCGCAGCCGCTCGCCGTGACGCTCTGCACCCTCATCTGGAAGGTGTGGTTGTCGCTGCAGCAGTCGGTGAAGCAGGTGGGGGTGTTGACCGGCATGTTCAGCGTTCCCGGCGCGCACGAGCCGCACGGAACGCACAGACCGCAGGTGGCGCCTCCCGAGACGCAGCCGCCGCACGTGCCGAACGGCGTCGATCCCGCCACGGCGTCGAAGAGCATCTGCTGGACACCGTCGCGCAGCACATTCGGATCGGAGGGGTCGGTCGGCAGGATCTCGACGTTGTAGGCGTCGAACATCAGGGGCGCGGCGCCCGGAATCAGCACGACTTCGAGGGGCACGAGATCGTCGCTGGGATCGTCGGAGGCGGCGACGCGCAAGTACACGGCCGGCCCCAGCGGGACCGGGTTCGGGGTCGAAACACTCGCGTGAACCGGCTTCACATGGTCGCCGCCGCCGGAGGAGTTGCAGGCACAGAGAAGCGACAAGAGCGCAGGAAGGACCAGGGTGATGGATCCGTCGCGTGTGGTCATGCGGGCCTCGTCCGGGAGGGGAGAGAGTGCCCGTAGCATACGCGGCGGATCGCGGGGCGACCAATGCGCCGCGCCGTAGGGACGGCGTCATTCCCCGGGCGAGGATGCGACGCGTGACTCCGGACGTCAGCGGTTGGCGGTGAAGGTCGTCTTGATCCGCTCGTTGAACTGGATGTGTTGATCGACCCCGTTCAGGAGGATCGCGCAGTCGGTCCCGCTGTTCTGCGTCACCTGGTCATCCACAAATCGGAGCAGAACCGATCCTGTCGTCTGTGCGACGGCAGTGATGGTCGCGATCACCGTCGGCTGGGATACCGTGGCCGCGGCGCAGCCGCTCGCGGGGACGCTCGCGACCGACACCTGCGTGGAGTGCGTGCTGGTCTTCCCCGCGAAGCAGAGCGGCGTCGTCGCCGTGCTCGAAGGCGGAGTCAATCCTGAGCAGATGGACGCGGAACAGGCGGTGCAGGCAGGCGGCGCGGCCGGTGGCGTGAAGCCGCAGCCGGCGGTGGCGATGCAGGTGTTGCAGGCGCCGAACGGGGTTGTCCCCGCGGCGGCGTCGAAGACGATCGACACGACGCCATCGCGCACCAGGCCGGTGTTCACGGTATCGGTCGGCAGGATCTCGACGTTGAAGGCGTCGAACGTGACCGAGCCGCCGCCGGGGTCGAGCACCACCTCGAGCGGCACCAGGTCGAGGGAGGGGTCGTAGTTGGACGCGACGCGGAGATAGACCACGGGGCCGGGAGGCGGCGTCTGGAGCTCGAACTCAACGCTGGCGTGGACCGGCTTGATGTCGTTCTCGTTGCTGCTGGAATGGCAGGCGGCGCCGAGCAGGGCCACGCCGGCCAGGGCAAGAATCGGGACGTATCGTTTCAGGGTCGGGTTCGTCATGGGTGCGGGCAGCCTCGTCTTTGGGGGGGCTCCCGGAGTATACCGAGGCCCGCGCGGTGCGGCAACGCGCAACGCGGCGGCGGGCGGGGATTTGCGCGGGGATTCTCCCGCGACGTCCGGGGGCGGACGAAAACCGCGTGCTATCATCCCCGGCCCGTCGCGGGCGGACACTCCATCGACGTGATGCCTCTTCGCAGGTCCCACCCGGCGATCGTCCCGGCGGTCCTCGCCCTGCTCGCCGGGACTCCCGCTGCCGCGGCGGGTCCCACGCATCGGGCCCCGGTCGCGACCCCGGCGCCGGAGGCGGCGCGCGATCGCAACGCCGCGGCACTCGCCGCCGGCGACCTGCGCTTCCCGATCACGCGCGAGCGCCTGTCGAACGGCCTCGAGATCCTCGTGGTCGAGGATCACACGGTGCCGGTGGTCACGCTCTTCACCTTCTTCCGCACCGGATCACGGCACGAGAGGACCGGACGCACCGGCATCTCCCATCTCTTCGAGCACCTCATGTTCAACGGTGCGAAGAAATACGGACCGGGGGAGTTCGACCGCGCCCTCGAGTCGCGCGGCGGCACGAGCAACGCCTTCACGAGCGAGGACGTCACCGGCTATTACGAGGTGTTCCCCCCGGCGGCGCTGCCGACGGTCGTCGATCTCGAGGTGGACCGCCTGACCGGGCTGACCCTCACCGAGGCCTCGCTCCAGAGCGAGCGGGAGGTCGTGAAGGAGGAGCGCCGCGAGCGGGTCGAGGAGGACCCGATGGGAGCGCTCGACGAGCTGCTGCAGGCGACCGCCTACATGGCGCATCCATACCACTGGCCGGTGGTCGGCTGGCCGGCCGACCTCGAAGCCATCACGGTGGACGACTGCCGCGACTATTTCCGGGTTCACTACGCCCCCGACAACGCCGTGCTCGTCCTCGCGGGAGATGTGCAGCCGCGCGCCGCGCTCGACGCGCTGCGCCGCGGCTACGGCGCCATCCCGGCCCAGGAGCCGGCTCCCGCCGTCGTCGCCGACGAGCCGGAACAGAAAGGGGAGAGGCGGGCCCTGCTGCGCCGCCCGGCGCAGCTCCCGGCGCTGGCGATGGCGTTCCACGTGCCCGGGACGAAGGACGGCGGATCCACCGTCTTCGCCCTGGACCTCCTCCAGACGATCCTCGGCGGGGGGGAATCGTCGCGGCTGCAGCAGGCCCTCGTGCGCGATCGGCCGCTCGCCACCTCGGTGCAGGCCGAAAACCTCACCCGCATCGATCCCTCCCTGTTCGTCGTGCGGGCGGAGGCGCGCCCGGGGGCATCGCTCGAGGCCCTGGAGCGGGGCATTGTCGCCGAGCTCGAGCGCCTCGGTCGCGAGCGCGTCCCCGACCACGAGCTCCAGAAGGCGAAGAACCAGTCCCGCATGGATCTGCTGCGACAGCTCAAGACGAGCGCCGGCAAGGCGGAGCTGCTGGGGTCCGCCGCCATCTTCTTCGGCGCGCCGGAGAAGCTGTTCGATCGTCCGCAGGCGCTCGAGCAGGTGACGGCGGAAGAGGTGCGGGCGGCCGCGGCGCGCTTTTTCCGCGCCGACAACCGCACCGTCGTGCACCTCGTGCCGGCCGAGGCGGAAGAGGAGGCCAGGCCATGAGTCGCGCCGCGCGCACCCGCGGCATCCGTCGCGCCGCGCGCCATGCGTCGCTGGCGGCGATGATGACCGCGGCGCTTTGCACCGCCGCGGCGTCCTTCGCGGCGGCCCCGGGAGCGTCCTCTCACGCGGCCCCGGGGGCGTCCTCCGCCGCGGTCCCGGTGCTCGACACCGTCGTCCTGAAGAACGGCCTGACCGTCGATCGGCTGGAGCGGACCTCTCTGCCGCTCGTCGAGCTGCTGCTCCTCATCCCCTCCGGCGGCGCGGCCGATCCTCCCGGCAAGGAAGGGCTCGCCTCCCTCACGGCCGCGCTCCTGTCGCGCGGCTCGGCGGGAAAGAGTGCCGCGCAGTTCGCCGAGGAGGTCGAGTACCTGGGTGGCGTGCTGCAGGCGGACGCCGACGCGGATCGCACCCTCGTCGCGGGGGAGTTCGCCGCCCGCGACTTCGAGACGGGGCTGACGCTCCTGGCCGGAATGGCGCGCCGTCCCGCATTCTCCGGCGAGGAAGTGGAGCGCGAGCGGGACCTGCTCGTCGCGGCGCGCGACGCGGCGCTCGATGCGCCGGAGGCGCTGGCCGAGGAGGCGCTGTCGCGCGTGCTCTTCGCGGGTCACCCCTACGCGCGGCCGGTCGAGGGCTTCCGGTCCACGCTCAAAACGCTGACGCGGGACGACGTCACCGGCTGGCACGCTCGTCACTTCACGGCCGGGAAGGCGCTTCTCGCCGTGGTCGGGCCCATCGACGCGGCGCGGGCGCGCCGGGCCGTCGATCGCGCCTTCGGCGACTGGCCGCGGGGCGCCACGGCCGAAGACAGCCTCCCGGCGCTGCCGCGGGTTCCGGGCCGGGACATCCTCCTGATCGACAGGCCCGACGCGACCCAGAGCCAGATCCGGATGGCGCAGGCGACGCTTCCCCGCACCGATCCCGCCTGGCCGGCGCTCGCCGTCGGCAACGCCGTGCTCGGCGGCGGGTTTTCGTCCCGGCTCAACGACGAGATCCGGGTGAAGCGCGGGCTCGCCTACGGCATCGACAGCTACCTCGTGCCGCGGCGCGCCGGCGCGATCTTCGTCGTCGCCACGGCGACCCGCAACGAGAAGGCGATCGAAAGCCTGGGCCTGCTCCTCGATCTCGTCGGCCGGATGCAGAAGCAGGGGCTCAGCGAGGAGGAGCTCGCGGCGGGCAGGAGCTATCTCGCCGGTCTCGCGCCGCTGCGCATCGAGTCCCCCGATGCGCTGGCCGCCGCGCTCGTCCAGAGACGCCTGCTCGGCCTCGACCCGACCGGGTTCGTCCACTTTCCGGACGAGCTGCGGGCGGTGCGCCTCGACGACGCCAACGCCGCCGTGCGGCGCGGCCTTCCGGGGGAGGATCGCGCCATCGTCGTCGTGGGCCCCGCCGCTGCGCTCAAGGAGCCGCTCGGACGTTACGGCAAGGTCACGGTGCGGCCGGCCTCCTGGGTCGTTGATGGCGACCGCTGAAGGCGGGCGTGGAGGGCGGCCGCGGACGGCACGCTGCGCCCGTCTCAGCCGCCGAGACGACGCGCCTGCTCCAGCGCCGAGGCGGCGGCGGTCGAGCGTGGATTGAGCCGGAGCGCCTGCGCCAGGCGATCCGCCGCCGCCGGTCCCTCGCCGTGCTCGAGGTGCGAGAGTCCCAGCAGGATCCAGATGTGGTAGAGCGGCGGGTCGAGGCGGACCAGCGCCTCCTCCTCCCGATCCGCACCCGCTCGATCTCCGAGGGTCCGCAGCGCTTCGACCCGCATGACCCGGGCGATCAGCGGATCCCCCGCGGCGCGGGCTCGGTCGGTTTCGGCGAGCGCGGCGCGCGCCTCCTGCGGGGTCCACTGTCCCGGGCGGAAGAGCATCGGATCGAGCGTGGCGAATCCGTCGCCGCGCACCAGGCCGGCCCGTTCCCCCTGCGCCGCCGCGTAGATCACCGTGCCGTCGTCGAAATAGACGGGACGCCACGGCGGGGTGAGGGCCCGGACCGTCTGACCGGTCGCGACCATGCCCGGCTCGGCCCAGTCGATGAAGACGAACGAGGCGTGCAGGCGATCGAGCATGGCCTGGAGCGCCGCGGGCTCGCGGAGCGCGCGCTCGTAGTCGGCGTAGAGCGCCTCGCCGTAGACGTCGTTGCGCGAGTCCATGCCGACGCGCAGAGCGGGATAGAAACGCCACGCCAGGTAGGCCCCGGCGCTGTAGGTGTTGAAGCAGGCGCCCTCGAGGTGCCGGCGGGCGACGTAGTCGGCGGCAGCCACCGGAACGCCGGGGCCGAGACCGCTCCCGGGGAGTCGCACGGTGGCGGCGTTGTACGCGTAGCCCGCGAAGGTAAACCACGCCGCCGCGGCGAGGAACACCACCGCCAGCCCGGCGGGAAGAAGCGCGGATGGGCGGCGGGTCGCTTCCGCCCGCCGCGCGAGCAGCGCCGTCAGGAGGAGGGACGTCCCCGGAAGCGTGGCGAGCGCGAAGTCGGTGACGCTCCGGTTCATGCGCAGGGACAGGGCCAGGAAGGCGCCGAAGACGAGGAGGTGGAAGCCCGCTCCGGCCGGGAGCCCGCGCGGCCGCCGCAGCGCCACGAGCCACGCCGCGATCGAGACGAGCCCCCAGACGAGGTAGTAGCGCGCCATGTAGGTCGTGCGGAAGGCCTCCGCGTACGGCGGGAGCCACTCGTAGATCTGCTCCATGAAGCGGCTGCCGGTCAGCGTGAACGGGAATTTCAGGAGCCCTGCGCCGTACGGATTGACCAGACAGAGGAGCAGGAGCCCCGCCGCGAGGGCCGAGAGGATCGCCGGCTCGCGTGCGGTGTCCGCTCCCGCCTCGCGTCGCGCCGGTGGCGCGCGCAGGTCGGTGCGGCGCGGCGGACGCGCCGTCAGGCGATCGAACCCGGAGCCGATCGCCGCGAACCCGACCAGGGCCGGTCCCACCAGGAACGATCCGTGCAGGTTGGTCCAGATCACCTGGAGCATCGGCAGCAGCCAGAGTCCGCGATCGGGTCGCCCCGTGCGGAGCCTGCGGGCGCGCCGCGCCAGGATCAGGAGGTACGAACCGAGCAGCACGTAAGCGAACAGGTGCGGCCGTTCCTGGACGCGGGCGGCGGCGAGGCACATCACCCACGCGAGGCAGGGCAGCGCGACCGCCCGCGACGCCCCGGCGTGGCGCGCCGCGCGCAGCAGGATCCACGCGAGCAGGAGCGACAGCGCCACCTTCGCGAACACCAGGCGATCGAAGCCGTCGCCGGGGCCGGCCGCCTGGATCAGCCGGAACAGGACCGCCGACAGCCATTCGTGCGCGATGTACGGCCGGCCGCGCGCCAGCGCCGAGTAGTCGTCCACCGTCGGCACGGCGTGCTGCTCGAGAACCAGCCGGCCGGTCAGGAGATGCAGGAAGAGATCGTTGTTGGTGATCGGCGTGAAGGTGAGGGCGATCACCAGGAGTCCCAGCGCGGCGGCGGCGAGCCGCCACGCGAGGATCCGCCGCGGGGCCGGCAAGGTCAGGAGAGTCGCGAGGCGATGAGGGCGCTGACCGTCTTGCCCTCGGCGCGGCCGCGGTGGCGCGCCTGGAACTCCTTCATGACGCGCCCGAGGTCCTTCTTGTCCTTCGCCTGCAGCTCGGCGACGAGGGCGTCCACCGCGGCGGCCGTCTCCTCCGGGGTCATCGCCTCCGGCAGGTAGCGGGTGACGACGACGATCTCGTCGCGCTCCTTCTGCGCCAGCTCGGGACGGTTGCCTTTCTCGTACTGCTCGATCGCCTCGCGGCGCGTCTTCACCGCCCGTTCGAACACGGCGATCGTCTCGGCCTCGGTCAGCGCGTGCCCCGCCTGGATCTTCGCGTACTGCATCTGGGACATCAGCATCCGCAGGGTGGAGACGGCGATCGTGTCGCCCTTCTTCATGGCGTCCTTGAGGTCGGCCTGCAGGCGTTCGATCACGATAGGCCTCCAGAACCGCGTCCCGTCGCGGCGGCGCCTATGATGCCACACCGCGACGCCGTGCTATCATCCGCCGGCTTTCGCCCGACGCGACGAGCCCGATTCTCAAGATGAGCGACGCAACCCCAGGACAGGAGCCGGCCGGCGCCGCCCCCCAGCGCACGGTGCCGATCGCAGCCCTGGCGGGAGCGGTCGTGCTGATCGGCCTCGTGGGCTTCGCCCTCTATCGCCGCGGCACGACCTCCACCCCCGTCACGGCGCAGACCCCTGCGGCGGAAGCGTCCGACAGCGCCGCCGCGACCGATGAGCACGGGACGCCGATCGTCGCCAAGGCCCCGCCGCGGCTGAGCCCCGAGGCGGCCATCCTGGCGGAGCGCTACCGCTGCATCTGCGGCTGCAACGACAACCTGTCGGTCTGCACCTGCAAGAATCCCAACGGGTCGGAGGACATGAAGCATTACGTGCAGGAGCTGGCGGCCCAGGGAAAGACTCCGGAGGAGGCGGACGCGGCCATGGAGGAGAAGTTCGGCGCCGCCTGCCTGCTCAAGAACCCGGCGCCTCCGCAGACGCTCCCGTCGCACGCCGGAAATCCGCCCGCCGCCAAACCCTGACGGCGCCCGGGCTAGCCCCAGCGCAGCTTGCGGCGCAGCACGTCGAAATAGTTGAGGCGGCGCGATCGCACCATCAGCACCTCCGACAGGCCGCGCCGCACCCGCACCCGGTCCCCCGACTCGAGCAGCTGGCCCACCTGGCCGTCGATGGTCAGGTAGACGCGCGAGCCGTCGCTCCCGAGGGTCAGCTCCACCTGCGAGGTCGCCGGGACGACCAGCGGCCGCATGGTCAGCGTGTGGGGGCAGATCGGGCTGATGACCAGGGCCTCCATCTCCGGGTGGATGATCGGCCCGCCGGCGGACAGGGAATAGGCGGTCGAGCCGGTCGGCGTCGAGACGATGAGCCCGTCGGCGCGATAGGTGGTGACGACGTTGCGGTCGATCGTGACCTTGAGGTCGATCATCCGCGCGATGGCGCTCTTGGCGATGACCACGTCGTTGAGAGCGGCCTGGGTGAGGCGCTCGCGACGGCCGCGCAGAAGCGTCGCCTCGAGCGTCATGCGCCGGCCGACCTCGTGCCGGCCCTGCAGGACCTGCTCGAGGCGCGCCACGGCGTGGGCCGGCCCGGTCTCGGCCATGAAGCCCAGGCCCCCCAGGTTGACGCCGAAGATCGGCACCGGCCGCCCGGCGAGCTGCCGCGCCGCGGCCAGGAGCGTCCCGTCGCCGCCCACGACGACGCACAGACCCACTCCCTCGAGATCGCGGACCGGGCGGGCGCCGACCGCGCGCGCGGTCGCGGACTCGTAGAGCACCGTGACCTTGCGGCTCTCGAGGAAGCGGGCGATGCGGCGCACGGTCGCGTCGGCGCGCGGGCTGTCCCGCTTGCCGACGAGCAGGACGCGCTCGATGACGGGCTTGTCGTGGCGTGTCATCCCTCGCATGTCCCTCCCGCTTCCGGATCCGTCGGCCGATCGGTCGCGGCGGTGATCGCGGCGGCCAGCGCCGCGGCCTCGAGCCCCGTCGGGGACGCCGCGGCGCCGTCGAGCAGGAGGAAGAATTCCACATTCCCCTCCGCGCCAGGAAGAGGGGAGGGGCAGCCCCCCGCGAGCGCGAACCCGGCCAAAACCGCCGCCTCGGCGACTGCGAGGACGGCGCGGCGGTGCAGCTCCGGGTCGCGCACGATGCCGCCGCGGCCGACGTCGTTGCGGCCGACCTCGAACTGCGGCTTCACCAGGGCGACGACGCGCCCGCCCGGGGCAAGAAGCGGCCGCAGCGGCGGCAGCACCAGCCGCAGCGAGATGAAGCTGACGTCGACGACGGCGAGATCGATCGCTTCGGGGAGATCCCCGGGCTGCAGATGGCGGGCGTTCACCTTTTCCATGACGACGACGCGCGCATCCTGCCGCAGCGACCAGTCGAGCTGACCCGTGCCGACGTCGAGGGCGTAGACGCGGCGGGCGCCGCGTCGGAGCAGGCAGTCGGTGAAGCCCCCGGTGGAGGCGCCGACGTCCAGCGCCACGCGATCGGCCACCTCGACCCCGAGGCGCGTGAGCGCCCCGTCGAGCTTGACGCCGCCGCGTCCGACGAACGGGTGATCGGGCGACGTGACGACGACCTCGGCGTCGTCCGGAACCATCGTTCCCGCCTTGCCGGCGGGCCGGCTGTCCACGAGGACGCGTCCCGCCAGGATGAGCGCCTGGGCGCGCTCGCGGCTGGGCGCCAGGCCCCGGTCGGCCATCAGGCGATCGAGCCGGGTTCGGCGCGCACGCCCCTCGGGCATGGCGTCAATGCGCCCGCTCGACGATGAAGCGGGCGAGATCGGCGAGCCGCGCGGCCCGCGAGCCGAAGGGGCGCAGCGCCGCGACCGCGGCGCGGGCGGCGCGCCCGGCGCGGCGCTTCGAGGCCTCGACGCCGAGGAGCGCCGGGAAGGTCGCCTTGCGGTCGCGCGCGTCCTTGCCGACCGATTTCCCCAGTCCCTCGGCGCTGCCTTCGAGATCGAGCACGTCATCGACGATCTGGAACGCCAGCCCGACGCCGGCCCCGTACTCGCACAGCGCGTCCACCTCGTGCGCCCGGCCGCCGCCGAGCAGCCCGCCGATCTGCAGCGAGGCGCGGATGAGGGCGCCGGTCTTGCCGCGGTGGATGCGCTCGAGGGCGGCGAGCGTGTAGGGGCGCCCCTCCGCCTCGAGGTCGAGCACCTGCCCCGCGATCATCCCGGAGACGCCGGCGGCCCTGGCCAGCGCGGCGATCGCCCGCACGCGCTGCGGGGCGTCGCGGTGCGACCCCGGGGCGGACGCGAGCATCTCGAAGGCGTGCGTCAGGAGCGCGTCGCCGGCGAGGATCGCCATCGCCTCGCCGAACATGCGGTGGCTGGCGGCGCGCCCCCGGCGCAGGTCGTCGTTGTCGAGCGCGGGGAGGTCGTCGTGCACCAGCGAGTAGGTGTGGATCATCTCGATCGCCGCGGCCGCCGGGAGGACGTCGCGCAGCCGGCCGCCGACGACACGGCACGCCTCCAGCGCCAGGACCGGCCGGAGCCGCTTGCCGCCCGGGAAGAGGGAGTACGCCATGGCGCGCCGCACCGTCGGCGGGACCGCGCCCGGTCGGGGCAGCAGGCGCCGCAGCGCCGCGTCCACGGCGCGCCGGTCAGCGTCCATCCAGCGGGGCGGCGTGCGGGTCACGGCTCGTCCCCGTCCTCGCCCGTCCCGGTGTCGTCCGCCTCCGCATCGTCCGCAGCCTCCCCGCCGGGATCGAAGGGGACGAGCACGGGCTCGCCGCGCGCGTCGCGCGACAGCAGATCGATCCGCCGCTGGGCGTGGTCGAGGCGGGAGGCGCACTGCCGCGTCAGCGCGATCCCCTCCTCGAAGAGCTTCAGCGACTCCTCGAGCGGGCGGTCGCCCCCTTCGAGGGCCACGACGATCTCCTCGAGGCGGGCGAGAGCGTCCTCGAACGACGGCTCCTTGGGGCGCGGGCCTTCAGTCTTCCGGGGCGACATCGTCGACCTCCTTCACTTCGCAGAGCATCCGGCCGCGGTGCAGGTGCACGCGCACCGGCTCCCCCGGGGCGAGCGCGCGCGCCTCGCGCACGATGCCGCCGTCCGGGATGGTGCAGATGGCGTAGCCGCGCGCCAGCACCGCGAGCGGGGAGAGGGCCGAGAGCCGATCGGCGCCGCGCTCCAGCCGGTGCCGGGCCCCGCGCGCCGCGGCGGCCACGGCGGCGCGCAGGCGCGCCTGCAACTCGTCGGATCGCAGCATGCCCTGGTGCACGCGCGCCGCCGCCTCGCGCAGCGCCCGGTCGGTGCGCGCCCGCTCGAAGCGCCGGCGCGCCTCCGCGACGAGCAGCCGCGCGCCGGACAGCAGTCGGGCCCGCAGCGACCCCAGGCGCGCGATCATCTCCTCGCGCGACACCACCACCATCTCGGCGGCCGCCGACGGGGTCGGGGCGCGCAGGTCGGCGACGAGATCCGCGAGCGTGACGTCGATCTCGTGACCGACCGCGGAAATCACCGGGGCGCGGCTCGAGGCGATCGCCCGGGCCACCCGCTCCTCGTTGAAGGCCCACAGGTCCTCGGTCGATCCGCCGCCGCGCGCCACGATGACCACGTCGAGGCCGTCGAGCCGGTCGAGCGCCCGGATCGCCGCGGCGATCTCCTCCGCCGCGCCCTCCCCCTGCACCCGCGCGGCGGACAGGACGATGTCGAGGCCGGCAAAGCGCCGGTCGAGCACCCGCAGGATGTCGCGCAGGGCGGCGCCGCGCGGGGAGGTGACGACGCCGATCCGCCGCGGCAGCCGCGGCAGCGGCCGCTTGCGCGCCGCATCGAACAGCCCCTCGGCCCGCAGCCGCTCCTTGAGCGCCTCGAGGGCGCGCTGCAGCGCCCCGAAGCCGGCCGGCTCCATCCCCTCGACGACGACCTGGTAGGCGCCGCGCGCCTCGTACAGCGACACGCGCCCGCGCACCACGACGTGCCCGCCGTCGGCGGGGCGGAAGCGCATGCCGATCGCGTTGCCGCGGAACAGGACCGCCGCCACCTGTGCGCCGGCGTCCTTGAGGGTGAAGTAGGTGTGGCCGCTCGGGTAACGCTTCAGATTGCTGATTTCTCCCTCCACCAGGACCTGCGGGATCCCCTCGTCGAGGAGCGCGCGCACCCAGGCGTTCAGCTCGCTCACCGTGAGGGGCCGGCGCGACGGCTTCGGCGCCGCGTCCTCCGGCCGGGACTCAAACAGGCCTGGCATCGTGCTCCCGGGCGGGGCTCTCCCCGGAGGAGCGCCATTGCAGGCGCTCGATCCCGGTGGCGCGCCCGGTCGCGGCGTCCACGTCGACGATGGCGCCGCACAGGCGCGTGTCGTGACGCGCCACCGTGAAGCGGACCGGCAGACCGCTGGTGAAGCGCCGCACCGCCAGCTCCTTGTCGATGCCGATCACCGAGTCGTACGGGCCGGTCATGCCCAGGTCCGACAGGTACGCCGTGCCGCCCGGCAGGAGGCGCTCGTCGGCGGTCTGCACGTGCGTGTGCGTGCCGCACACGGCCGAGACGCGGCCGTCGAGCACGACCGCGATGGCCTGCTTCTCGGAGGTCGCCTCCGCGTGCATGTCCACGAGGATCGTCCGGGTGCGATCGCCGATGGCCTCGAGTGCGATCTCGACGACGCGGAACGGATCGTCGCACGGGGGCATGAACAGCCGCCCCATGAGGTTGATCACCGCGATCGGCTCTCCGTCGCGCGCGGCGCCGACGTACACGCCGGTCCCCGGCGCGCCCTCCGGGTAGTTGTGCGGCCGCAGGAGGCGGGGCTCGCGGCGGATGTAGTCGACGATCTCCGGCTTGTCCCAGATGTGGTTGCCCGAGGTCAGGCAGTCCACGCCGGCGCCGCGCAGCTGCTCCGCCAGCTCGGGGGTGATCCCGAATCCGTCGGCGGCGTTCTCGACGTTGGCGACGACGAAGTCGATGCCCCGCTCGGCCCGGAGCGACCGCAGGCGCTCCTGCAGGAGCCGCCGGCCCGGGCGGCCGTAGACGTCGCCGATCATCAGCACTCTCATCGCGCCGCCGGAGGCCACCAGGGGAGCCGCATCACGTGGCGTAATCGACGGCGCGCGTCTCGCGGATGACGCTCACCCGCACGGTCCCCGGGAACTGGACCTCCGCGGCGATGCGCCGGCTGATGTCCTTGGAGAGCCACGCCACCTCGGTGTCGTTGACGCTCGCGGGCTCCACGATGACGCGCACCTCCTTGCCGGCGCGCATGGCGAAGACCCGCGCCACGCCGCTGAACGACGCGCCGATCTCCTCGATGCGGCGCAGGCGCTCGATGAAGACGTCCAGATTGTCGTCCCGCTCGCCGGGGCGGGCAACGACGGCCCGCTCCGCGACCTGCAGGAGGACCGCCTCGACCGACGGAGCCGTCTCGGACGCGGCGAGGGAGCGGATCGCCTGCACCACCCGCGGGTCCTCGCCGGATCGCGCCGCGAGATCGGCGCTCAGGATCCACGGGTGCGGGCCGCCGTCCGTGGCCTCCTCGGCGTGGCCGATCTCGTGCAGCAGCCCGGCGCGCAGCGCCACGTCGCTCCGCGCCCCGAGGAGGGTCGACATCTGCTGCGCCAGCCGGGCGACTGTCGTCGAGTGGGCCAGGAGGTTGTAACCGGACACGACGCGATAGCGCAGCCGTCCGAGCAGGCGCGTCAGGCGGGGAGGGAGTCCGGTCAGTCCCAGGTCGAACGCCGCCGACTCGCCGGCCGCCTCCAGCCCCTCCTCGAGGTCGGATCGCGTCTTGAGCACCACCTCCTCGATGCGGGCGGGGTGGATGCGGCCGTCCTGGATCAGCCGATCGAGCGCCGTCTGCGCCACGGCGCGGCGGAACGAGTCGTAGCAGGAGAGGACGATCGCCTGCGGGGTCTCGTCGACGATGAGGTCGACGCCGGTGGCCATCTCCAGCGCGCGGATGTTGCGCCCCTCGCGCCCGATGATGCGCCCCTTCATCTCCTCGCTGGGGAGCTGGACGACGGTGACGACGTTGTCCACGATGGCGCCGGTGGGAAGGCGCTGCACCGCCTCGGCCGTCAGGCGGCGCGCCGAGGCCAGCGCCCCGTCGCGCGCCTCCTCCTCGATGCGGCGCACCGACAGGGCGGCCTCCTGCCGCGCCTCCGATTCGATCTGGTGCACCAGCTCCTGGCGCGCCTGGGCCGCCGTCAGGCCGGCGATGCGCTCGAGCGCCTGGCGCTGGCGCTGCAGCGCCGAGGCGGCCTCGCGCTCCCGCTCGGCCGCGGCCGACTCCCGGTCCTTCACCGCTCCCTCGCGTCGCTCGACGTCACGCTCCTTCTGGCCGAGCAGCTGCAGACGCCTCTGGAGATTGCGCTCCTGGTCGCGAACCCGATCCTCCTGGGTGCGCAGCTCCTCGCGGCGCCGCTGACCCTTGCGCTCGGCCTCGGCCTCGGCGGCGGCGCGGCGCTCCTCGATCTCGAGGTCCGCCTCCTTGAGCCGCAGGCGGACGCGGGTCTCGGCGTCCGCCTCGGCGGCGCCGGCGCGCTCCTGCGCGCGCTGGAGCGCCCGGCGGCAGGAGCGCAGCGTCAGGCCCCCCGCCGTGCCGCACAGGGCGGCCAGCGCCGCGACCACGATCAGAACGGAAGTCATTTTTCTCCACGCCGCTTCGCAAGCGGAGCGGCCGGCGCGGCGTCGGACGGGAAGACCTCCGGAAGGGGAGGGCTTCCGCCCTTCACGCCTCGGCGAGACCGCGGTCGAGGCGGTCGATCATCCGGGCGATCCGCTCGTTCGCGGCCGGCAGGCGGGAGGCCGCGTCCGGGCGCTCGCGCCGCCCCTCGTCCGCGATGTTCAGCGCCGCGAGGATGGCGACCTTGAGGGAGTCCACCGTCGCCGTGGCCTCGGAGACCTCGCGCATGCGACGGTCCACGTACCCGGCCAGCTCCTGCAGGTACGACGTGTCCCCCTCGCCGCGGAGGTTGTACGACTGTCCGTAGATCTCGACCTGGATGAGGTGGCTCGATGGACGTTCCATGGGGGCCTCCGGCCGCGCCCGCGCGTCAGTGATCGGCGCGGGCCCCGGCGTGCGTCTCCTCCAACTCCGCCATCATCTCGAGCAGGCGGCCGACCCGGCCGCGGATCGCCTGGCGCTCCTCCTTCAGGAGGTCGAGCTGCTCGCTCAGCCCGCGGCTGCCCGCGCGCTCCTCCTCGAACCGCCGCTGCTCCGCCTGCAGGCGTTCGCAGCGCTCCCGCAGCTCCTTGGCCTCGGTGCGGGCCGCGTCCCGCTCCCGGCGCAGCCCCGCCAGGATCTCGACGGCGCGCTGGATCCGCTCTTCGAGCAGATCGAGCTGCTGCAGGTCGACCACCACCTTCTTCGCCTCCATCCGTGCCTCCTCCACGGACCCCGGCCCGGGGTCCGGATCAGGACTCGTGTGCCGTTCCGCGCAGGCGCGCCCCCTGCCGCTCCGCTTCCGCTACGATCGCCTCGATCGCCTTCTGCACCGCCTCCGCCTCGAGCGTTCGCTCCGCCTGGAAGACCAGCTGCAGCGCCACGCTGGCGTGGCCGGGCGGCACCCCTTTGCCGCGATACCGGTCGAACACCTCGATCGCCGCGATGGGCAGGGGGCTCGCCCGCCGCATCGCCGCTTCGAGCTGGTCGATCGTCATCCGGTCCGGCACCACGAGCGCCAAGTCGCGGCGCACCGACGGCACCCGCGGCAGCGGCCGGAAGGTCCGGGAGGCCGCGGGAGCGTCGAGCCACGCCTGGAGATCCAGTTCGAACGCGAAGACAGGCCGGTCGATTTCGAACCGCCGCAGGACGGCGGGGTCGATCTCGCCGACCCGGCCGCACGCCCGCCCGTCCGCCTCGATCGCGGGGCCGGCGAGCGCCGCACCGGACGCGATTCTATCCGAAGCCAACCGGGCGCGGGAGCCTTCCATCGCGGAGAGCAGCGCCTCCGCCGCCCCCCGGGCGTCGAACAGGTCCGCCTCGCGCCGGCCAGTGCTCCAGTGCGACGCGGGCGAAAGTCCCGCCACGACGGCGGCGGCGCGCGAGAGCTCCACCGGGCCCTTCGGACCGGAGTGAAACACCGAGCCGACCTCGAAGAGGCGCACCGCCTGCAGACCGCGGTTGAGGTTGTGGGCCACGTTGCGCAGAAGACCCGGCAGGAGCGTCGTCCGGAGCGAAGCCGCCTGCGACTGCAGGGGGTTCTCGATGGCGAGCGGACGGACGTCCGGCTCGAAGAGCCGGCTCTCCTCCGCCTCCGCCAGGTCGAAGTTCACCGCCTCGGTGAAGCCGACCTGCAGGAGCGAGAGCCGCGCCGCATCGAGACGCTTAAGGCGCCGCGGCCGGCCGCCCTCGGCGTTCTCGACCGCCGGCAGGCGGGATGGGATGGCATCGTAGCCGGCGTGGCGCGCCACCTCTTCGATGAGATCGACCTCGCGCTCGATGTCGCGCCGGAACGATGGCACGACGGCGACGAGGGACCCGGGCGTGTCCGTCTCGACGCGGAACTCCAGCCGCTCGAGGATCTCGCGCATGCGCGCCCGCCCGGGGTCGTGATCGAGGAGCGCCGCCGCCCGCGCCGGACGCAGGGACACCCGGCGGGCCTCGGCCGATCCGGAGCGGACGTCCAGAGGCGGGTCGGTGACCTTGCCCCCCGCCAGCTCCGCGATGAGGGCCGCCGCCCGGTCGAGCGCCGGCAGGATCGCCTCGGGATCGGCGCCGCGCTCGAAGCGGTGCGAGGCGTCGGTGTGCATCCCCAGGCCCTTGGCGCCGCGCCGCACGGTGACCGGGTCGAACCATGCGCTCTCGAGAAGGACGTTGGCGGTCCCTGCGCGGATCTCGGACGACTGTCCGCCCATGATGCCGGCGAGCGCCAGGGCGGATCGCGGGTCGGCGATCACCAGCACCTCGGGAGAGAGCCTCCGGACGACGCCGTCGAGGGTGACGAGCGCTTCGCCGGCGCGCGCGGGGCGGACGACGATGCGATGCTCCGCCACCCGGTCGAGATCGAAGGGGTGCAGCGGCTGGCCGATGTCCCACAGGACGAAGTTGGTCGCGTCGACCACGTTGTTGATCGACCGGTGCCCCAGCCGCTCCAGCCGCTCCTTCAGCCAGGCGGGGGAGGGGCCGACGCGGACGCCGAGCACGCAGCGCGCCGCATAGCGCCGGCACCGCTCCGGGTCGGCGATCTCGATGGCGACGTGATCGGCGGTCTTCGGCCCTGCCGCCTTCAACCCCGGCGCGGGACGCCGCAGGGGCACGCCATAGATCGCCGCCAGCTCGCGCGCCACGCCGAGATGGTTCATGCAGTCGGGACGGTTGGAGAACACGTCGAGGTCGTAGACCACGCCCCCCGGCGTGCCGGGGGTTCCTTCGACCGCCTCGAGCGGCAGCCCGACCGAGGTCAGCTTCCGCCCGATCGCGTCCGGGTCGTCGGGGAGATCGACGTAGTCGCGCAGCCAGTCGTGGCTGAATCTCATCGCCGCACCGTCGCCTTCATCCCGGGAACTGCCCGAGGAAGCGGTGGTCGTTCTCGAAGAACAGGCGGATGTCGTCGATGCCGAGCGTCAGCATGGCGATGCGCTCGATGCCGAGACCGAAGGCGAAGCCGGTGTAGCGCTCCGGATCGATTCCCACCCCTTCGAACACGGCGGGGTGGACCATGCCGGTCCCGCCCAGCTCGATCCAGCCGCTGCCCTTGCAGCGGGCGCAGCCGCTCTGGTCGCAGAAGACGCACGAGACGTCGTACTCGGCCCCCGGCTCGACGAACGGGAAGTACGACGGCCGCAGCCGCAGCCGCACGTCGTCCCGCAGGACCTTGCGGCAGAAGCGCTCGAGGGTTCCCTTGAGGTGACTGAAGGCGATCCCTTCGTCCACGACCAGCCCCTCGACCTGGTGGAACATCGGCGCGTGCGTGGCGTCGAACGGATCGCGGCGGAACACCTTGCCGATCGCCACCATCTTGATGGGCGGCTTCTGCCGCTCCATGGTGCGGATCTGCACGGGCGAGGTGTGGGTGCGCAGCAGCAGGCCGCCCTCGACGTAGAAGGTGTCCTGCGCGTCGCGCGCCGGATGGTGCGGCGGGATGTTGAGCGCCGTGAAGTTGTAGTGGTCGGTCTCGATCTCGGGGCCTTCGCCGAGGGCGAAGCCCATCTCGAGGAAGGTCTCCTCGATGCGCGCGCGGACCTGCGCCAGGGGATGCGACGCCCCCGGCAGGTGCCTGCGGCCCGGCAGGGACGCTTCGAGCGCCGGCAGGGAGGCCGCGGCGCCCGGACGCAGCAACGCCCCGGCCGCCGCTTCGAGCGAGCCCTCGACGTGCTGTTTGAGTTCGTTGACGACGCGGCCGGCGACGGCGCGTTCGGCCGGCGCCACGTCCCGCAGATCGCGCAGCAGGGCGGTCAGGAGACCGTCCTTGCGGCCGAGCCAGCGTGTCCGGAGCGCCGCGAGGGACGAGGCGTCCCGCGCGGCCGCAAGCGCGGCGTCGAAATCGCGGCGCAGGTCGCGGACGCGCTCCTGCATCCGTCCTACGTGCGGCCGAGCGCGCTGCGAGCCGTCTTCGCCAGGGTCGAGAAGCCGTCCGGGTCGGCGACCGCCAGCTCCGCGAGCATCTTGCGATCGAGGTCGACGCCGGCCTTCTTCAGCCCCTCCATGAAGCGGCTGTAGGACAGGTCGTTGAGCCGCGCCGCC
The DNA here is from genome assembly GCA_036005805.1 of Candidatus Polarisedimenticolia bacterium. Lineage (GTDB taxonomy): Bacteria > Acidobacteriota > Polarisedimenticolia > Gp22-AA2 > Gp22-AA2 > DASRAU01. The sequence goes on from DASYQE010000291.1 coordinate 26,585, forward strand.
GCGTTGATGCGCACGGTCCACAGGGTGCGGAACTGGCGCTTGCGCTGGCGACGGTCGCGATAGGCGTAGCCGAGCGACTTCTCCACCGCCTGCTGCGCGATGCGGTAGAGCTTGCTCTTGCCGATGTAGAAGCCCTTCGCGAGCTTGAGTGTCTTCTTGCGCCGCTGGCGCCTCTTGGTTCCTCGTTTGACTCTCGGCACGGTGTTCTCCTAGGGACGGCCATAGGGCAGCATCGCGTTCACCCGCCGCTTGTCGGCGGTGCTCACGAGACCGTCCACGTCCAGCTGGCGTTTCCGCTTGGTGCTCTTGGAAGTCAGGATGTGGCGCTTGTACGCCTTGCTGCGTTTGATCTTGCCGCGCGCCGACAGGCGAAAGCGCTTGGCGGCTCCTCTCTTGGTCTTCATCTTGGGCATCAACGATCTCCTAACGCTTCGGGGCCGCGGGCGCCGACGCCGGCGCCGGGGGCACGGGCGGAGGCGCGCTTCCGGACCACTTCTTGGGGGCGAGGATCATGTACAGGAACGGGCCCTCCTGGCGCGGCTCGGACTCGACGAGGCCGAACTCCTCGACCTCCTGCCGCAGCCGCCTGAGGATCTTGTGCCCGATGTCGCGGTGCATGTTCTCGCGGCCGCGGAAGATCACCGTGGCCTTGACCTTCTTCCCCTTGGTCAGGAAGCGAATCATGTTGTTGCGCTTGAACTCGTAGTCGTGCTCGTCGGTCTTGGGGCGGAACTTCACCTCCTTGACCTGGATGATGCGCTGGCGCTTCTTCGCGTCCTGCGCCTTCTTGTTCAGCTGGTACCGATACTTGCCGTAGTCGAGGATGCGGCACACCGGCGGGTTGGCGTCGGGGGAGACCTCGACCAGGTCGAGCCCCGCTTCCATCGCCATGCGCAGCGCCTGCTCGGGGGTCATGATCCCGAGCTGCTCGCCGCTGTCGGCAATGACCCGCACTTCGCGCGTGCGGATCTTCTCGTTGATTCTCAGTTTCTTCTCGATGGTTCCTCCCTCGGCCCTAGGGCCCGAGAACCCGCTCGGACTGCATCCGTGTCATGAGATCGCGCACCTCGTCGACCGACTTGGCCCCGACCTCCCCTTCCTTGCGGCTCCGCACCGCGACCGTACCCGCCTGCGCCTCCCGATCCCCGGCGATCAGCATGTAGGGAATCTTGCGCAGCTGCGCGTCGCGGATCTTCGCATTGATCCTCTCGTCCCGCTCGTCCTTTTCGACCCGCAGACCGGCCGCCGCCAGGGTCTCCTGGACCCGCGCGGTGTACTCCCGGTGGCGGTCGGCGATGGGCAGGACCGTCGCCTGCACCGGCGCCAGCCACAGCGGGAACGCCCCGGCGTAGTGCTCGACGAGGCCACCGACGAACCGTTCCAGAGACCCGTAGATGGCACGGTGCACCATGATCACCGGCGCCGGGGCCGAGTCGGATCCGACGTAGTTGATGTCGAGGCGCTTGGGGAGGTTGAAGTCGAACTGCACCGTCGGCCCCTGCCAGGCGCGCCCGATGGCGTCGTACATCTTGATGTCGATCTTCGGGCCGTAGAAGGCCGCTTCGCCCTCGCGGCGGGTGAAGGCCAGCGATCGCGCCTCCAGCGCCTTCCGCAGGGCCCGCTCGCCCATCTCCCAGCCGGCCGCGTCGCCGGCGTAATTCTGCGGCTTCGTCGGGTCCCACACCGACAGATCGACGTCGAACTTCTCGTAGCCGAAGGTCTTCAGGAACTCGAGGCAGAGGTCGAGCACGCCGAGGATCTCCGCCTCGACCTGGTCGGGGGTGCAGTAGATGTGGGCGTCGTCCTGGGTGAAGCCGCGCACCCGCATCATGCCGTGCAGCACGCCGCTGCGCTCGTAGCGATACACCGTCCCCAGCTCCCCGAGACGCATCGGCAGCTCGCGATACGAGCGCAGGCGCGACTTGAAGATGAGCGAGTGCCCGGGGCAGTTCATCGGCTTCAGCACGTAGCCCATCTCGTCGATGGGGAACGTGTACATGTTGTCCTTGTAGTAGTCGAGGTGCCCCGATCGCCGCCACAGCTCGTCCTTGGCGATGTGCGGCGTGGTCACGAGCTGGTAGCCGCGCTTGCGGTGCTGCTCCTTCCAGTATTCCTCGAGCACCTGGCGCACCACGGTGCCGGCCGCGTGCCAGTAGATGAGCCCCGGCCCCGCCGCTTCCTCGATGCTGAACAGGTCGAGGGCCGGACCGAGCTTGCGGTGGTCGCGCTTCTTGGCCTCCTCGAGCATCTTGAGGTGCGCCCGGAGCTGCTCGTCGGTGGCGAAGGCGGTGCCGTAGATGCGCTGCAGCTGCTGGTTTTCTTCCGACCCCTTCCAGTAGGCGCCGGCGATCGACAGCAGCTTGAAGGCGCCGAGGCGGCCGGTGGACGGGACGTGCGGCCCCGTGCAGAAATCCATGAAGGAGTCCTGCCGGTAGCAGGAGACGACGTCGCCGCCTTTCTCGCTCACCAGCTCGACCTTGAGGTTGTCGCCGAGCCCCTCGAAGTAGCGCAGCGCCTCCGCCTTGGGCTGCTCGAGCCGCCGGATGGGAAAGTTGCTGGCCTTGATCTCGCGCATGCGCGCTTCGATCCGCTCGAGGTCCTCGGGAGTGAAGGGCTCGGGGCGCTCGAAATCGTAGAAAAAACCCTCCTCGGTCGCAGGTCCCACGCCGATCTTCACTTCGGGGAAGAGCTCCTTCACCGCGTGGGCCAGCAGGTGGGAGGTGGTGTGCCGGTAAATCTCGAGCGCGGCGGGGGAGTCCGGGGTGATGAACTCGACCTTCGCGTCCTGCTGCAGCGGCAGGTAGACGTCCCGCTCGGTCCCGTTCTCGGTGGCGGCGATGATCTTCTTCGCCACCTTCGGGTCCCAGGCGCGCGCCAGGTCCTCGAACGTGGTGCCGCGCGGGAAGGCGCGGACGCTGCCGTCGGGGAAGGTGACCTGAATCGAATCCATTTGATGCGGCTGCCTTTCGTTCATTCGGACGATCGGGGATGACGCGCGGCGACCCGGTCGCCGCGGGCGGCGGGCCCCGGGAGGGGGCGGCCGGGGGTGGTAGGCGCGAGCGGATTTGAACCGCTGACTTCTACCGTGTCAAGGTAGCGCTCTCCCCCTGAGCTACGCGCCTGCACCTCGTGTCCAGGAAAGCCGCGGA
>DASYQE010000292.1:0-9320 GCA_036005805.1 Candidatus Polarisedimenticolia bacterium
ACTTCGCGGGGTGTTCGCCTCCTCGCGCCCGGCGCGACGTTGCTTCCGCGAGCGCGCGCCATTCTGGCCGACGTCGCCGCCGCCGCGCGCGCAGCGTATCGAGCGGGATCCGACCCCCCCGACTCGGTATCGTGAATCCGGTCGGTCCGGACAGCGAGACCGGATCGGGGGGCAACGGCGGCGCGATCTACAGTGACGGCAATTCGATGAACGTCACCCTGTGTGGCGACGCAGTCCTCAACAACAACGCAGGCGTCAAGGCGTTCGGGGGCGGCCTCTTCTTCACCAGCAACGACTTCGGTGGGATCCTGACCATCAGAGACACGACGATGACCGGTAACACGGGCGGCTCCTGTTCCAGCGCATCGACCGGCAGCGTCACCAACGCGGGAACCGCCGTCGGCACGAACACAAAGAGCATCACGCTGTCGGGCTCGACGCTCCAGGGGGTTCCGTGAACTTGACGACGTTGTTTGCCGCCGGCGCCGCGCTTGCCGCGCTGGACGAAAAGCCGGTGCGATCAGAGATCCCGGCCGTCACGGAGATGCGTGCCAGCCCGGCGCCGTCGGCACCGCCACGGCGAGGTCATGGCTCGCGCCGTCCCACGGGCAGCGGAAACGGGCGGACGGAACGTCGCGAGTGATACAGCGTCGCGGCGAAGGCAGCATGGCCGTCATCGACCGCCGCCACGCTCGAAGGTCGAAGCACGCACGGAGGCTCTGGCGACCGAGCGGGTCACTATCCAATTTGGGACTGGAGACCCTCTTTGGATCGCGCTGTCCTGCAGGTAGGGTCAGGTCGACAGGACTCGGGTTGATCACCGCTCGCTGTCTAGCGCGGCCATCATCGGCGCGGCGTAGCGCGTGCCCGCCACCTCACCGGCGGGGACGACCGCCTCGAGCGCGCCAACCTCGTCGGCGCTCAGCGCGACGTCGAGGCTGGCCAGCGCATCGGCGAGCTGGGCCCGGGTGCGGGCTCCCAGGGTCGGAATGATCGTGACCTTCTGAGCCGCCGCCTTGGCCCGCACCCAGGCGATGGCGAGCTGGGCCGGCTTGACACCGCGGGCAGCGGCGAGCTTGGCCAAGGCGTCGGCGAGGGCCCGATTCTTCTGGCCGTTCTCGCCGGCGAAGCGAGGCAGGTGGGCCCGAAAGTCGCTCGGGCCGCCGGGCCGGCTGCCGGAGAGCAGGCCGCGGGACAACACGCCGTAAGCCGTCGTGGCGATGCCGCGCGCGGCGAGCTCCGGGAAGATGGCCCGCTCAGGCGAGCGGCTCATCAGCGAGTACTCGATCTGCAGGTCGCAGATCGGGTGCACCGCCGCGGCCCTCTGGATCGTCTCGACGCCGACTTCGGAGAGGCCGATGTAGCGGACGTAGCCGGCCTTTACCATGTCGGCGATCGCCCCGATCGTCTCCTCGATCGGCACCGCGGGATCGAGGCGCGCTGGACGATAGATGTCGATGTGGTCGACGCCCAGGCGCGAGAGGCTGTACGCGAGGAAGTTCTTGGTCGCGGCGGGGCGGGCGTCGTAGCCGAGAAAGGCGCCGTCGGGTCCGCGCAGGCCGCCGAACTTCACGCTGAGCAGAGCCCGGTCGCGGCGGGCCCCGGCCAGCGCCTTGCCGACGAGGAGCTCATTCTTCCCCATCGAATAGAAGTCTCCGGTATCGATGAGGTTCACGCCCGCGTCGAGCGCCGCGTGGATGGTGGCGATCCCCTCCGCCTCGTCGCCGCCGCCGTAGAAGCTGCCTGCCCCCATCCCCATGCAGCCGAGCGCCAGCGGGAATATCCGAGGGCCTGCGGCTCCGAGCTTCGTCATTGTTTCTGTCGTTGTGGTTTGCATGGGCCAAATCTGGGCCCGGTCCTCACATGAATCCAGTGAATAGGATATATGGGACACATGCCCAACGTTCATGGAAGAGATTTCGGGCGCGATCTCGATCTCAACCTGCTGCGGGTCTTCGCGGTGGTGGCGGAGACCGGCGGGATCACCCAGGCGGCCAAGCGCCTCTACCTCACGCAGTCGGCGGTCAGCGCGGCGCTGCGGCGCCTGACCAACGCGGTGGGTGCTCCACTGTTCCTGCGCAGCGGCCGCGGCATCGCCCTCACCGGTCGGGGAGAGCGGCTGCGCGCCGGTCTGGAGGCGCACCTCGGTCCGCTGGTCGAGGCGGCGCTGGCGCCGGCGACGTTCGATCCGGCGACGGCCAAGCGCACCCTGCGTCTCGGCCTCTCCGACTCGGCCGAGCTCTGGGGCTTACCGCCCCTCCTGCGCGTGCTCGAGCGCGAGGCCCCGGGCATCCGGATCATCGCCGTCCCGGTGCAGTTCCGCACCGTCGCCGCCGAGCTGGCCTCCGGGCTGGCGGCGGCGATCACCGTCGCCGACGAGCTGCCTGCGACGATCCGGCGCGAGCGTCTGTTCTACGGCGGATTCACCTGCCTCTACGATCCGCGCCACACGAAGCTGCGGACGCTGAACGAGGCCGAGTACTTCGCGCGCGACCACGTCGTCGTTTCGTACAACGGCGACCTGCGCGGGATAGTAGAGGACCTGGTCGGCAAGAACCGCAAGGTCCGCTGCTCGGTCTCCAGCTTCGCCAACATCGGCGCGATCGTCGACGGCACGGCGATGCTCGCGACCATCCCCGAGCTGGTCGCGGTGAAAATCCTCGCCGCCCGTCCTCATCTGAAGACAAAGCCGTTGCCGCCCACCATGAAGATCGAGGGCTCACACGCCGAGCTCTTGTGGCCCGCCGTCACCGACGACGACGAGCCCTGCAACTTCGTGCGCGCCAAGATCCGCGAGATTGCGAGGACGGTCCAGGGGACAAAGCAACCACCCGTCCGCTGACGAGCATCGTGTGGTCGCGGTCCTATCCCGCTTCAGCCATCGATCAGCGGCCAGCGCCCTGATGCTTGCGCGAGCGGCGCAAGGGAGAGTACCGTGAGGATCGGTCGAGCGACGGGTGATTCGATGGCACGAGTGGCGACATCGTCGACGACCTCGTCCCGCAGGCCGTCGACTGCATCCTCGAGGACTCGGCGCCTCATGAGTCGCACCGGGCGCGCAGTCGCTCTGGCATCCGCCCTGGCGTGTCTCTCGATTAGCGGCGCCTGCCTCTCGAAGGAGTGGCGGGGAAGCGACGCCGAAAGCAAGGCGGCCGTCACGCTGGACACCCCGTTCCGTTTCCTGCTGCACCTCGAGGGCTACCGCGTCGCGAGCTTCTCGGCGGAGTCGGACATGTTCTCCACCTGGGGCTTCCTCACGCTGCGCTGGAAACAGGGCTCCACCGCGGCGGGCGCGCGCCCATCCGCCGCGAATTTGCGCGAGCGTCTGATCGCCGCGGCGGCTAAGGCCGGCTGGAAGTCGGTCAACTACGAGACCATCGACGTCGACGACCGCACGCTGGACGATCTCGGCGTGCGCGACGCCGGCAAACCCGTCGAGCTTGCTCAGTCCCGGCGCGGAAAGGACCGGCATGCCCCGACTCGATACGCCTGCCGCGCCTGGATCGCCGCCGACGCTGACAAGATAACCGTCGGCCACCGCGTCGACGGGAACTGAAAACACAGCGAGCACAGACACGGCAGCCCCACGCCCTCAACAACTTCTCGGAGTTCGAGTCAGAGTACTTTGCAGAGGCGCAACCGATCGGCGGCTATCACACGACCCACCTGGATAACGCGGCCGTGTTCGCGTCCTTCATGTATGCGCTGGAAAAGAAGGGCTGGACGCCAGGAGGCCTCGATTGGGAGGTCAGCGTCCCAATGCACGGCACTGTCACGTTGCCGGCATCGCGCGTTCCTCCCTGATCCAGGCTCTTCTCGGGTCTCGCCGGTCCCTGAAGATTTACCACCGCTTGTCAAGGCGGAAACCTCGTCGCAATGGAGTCCGCGTTAGCTTCGCCGTCGTCTAGGACGGAGGTTGCTGAGACGTGTCCGCCGAGAGCGACGCGATGCTTGCGGTGGCGCCCGATCGATCGGCGGGCGCCAAACTTTCCACCCGCCTGATGGCGCGGCGGGCGCCGGTGTCCACTCTCCTGTTGACCGGCCTGCTGGCCGGCGCGACCGGGCATGCCGAGATGGCCCGCAAACTCTCGGGCGCGGGCACAGCCGGGCGCCGTCACGTACTGGCCGCCACCCAGGACACTGTCCAGTGGGGCTGGCTCGATCCCAGGGAGCCGCCCAAGCTCACCATCGCCTCGGGCGACTCGGTCGCGATCGAGACCCTGATGCACGCCAAGGATCAGATCCACAAGGGGACATCGATGGAGGAGATCGTCGCTCTCCGTAAGGCCAATCCGGGAGGCGGTCCCCACTCGTTGACCGGACCAGTCTACGTGGAGGGCGCCGAGCCTGGTGATGTGCTGGAGATTCGCATCCTCGAGATCGTCCCCAAGAAGCTAGGAACGAACTTCAACTTGCCGGGCAAGGACTTTCCGACGATCGGCGCGCTGCCGTCGTCGTTTCCGGAAGGGTCCGTGCGCTACTTCGACATCGACGCCAAGAAGAAGCAATTCCAGTTCAAGCCCGGCATCCTGCTGCCGCTGCGGCCGTTTCCAGGAACGCTGGCGGTCGGCATCGATCCCGTCGACCCGTCGCCCCGCAAAGGCGGATCGAAGGATCCGATGGCGCCGGTCAGCTCGCTCCGTCCCTGGAAGAACGGCTCGAACATGGACATCAACGAGCTGACCGCGGGGAGCACCATCTTCATCCCGGTTTTCCTCAAGGGAGGCCTGATCTGGACGGGAGATTCACACTGCGCGCAGGGCAACGGCGAAGTGAACCTCACTGCCCTGGAGTGCTCGTTCGACCGCATCGTGCTGCAGCCGATCGTGCGCAAGGACCTGAAGCTGACCTGGCCGCGCATCGAGACCCCCACTCACTTCATCCAGGTCGGCTTCGATGAGAGCCTGGACAAAGCGATGCTGATCGCGGTGGAGGAGACCGTCGATTTCCTGGTCACTGGCAAGGGGCTGGACCGCTCCGAAGCGTATTCGCTGGCGTCGCTGGCCGCCGACTGTCGCGTCAGTCAGGTGGTGGACGTGCGCAAGGGCGTCCATTGCATGATCCCCAAGAGCATCTTTGTGCACTAGTGCCGCCGGTCAAGGTCTCGCGGTCCGCCGACAGCGACGCCATGCTTGCGTCAGCGTCCGACCGATCGGCAGGCGCCGAGCTTCCCACCCGCCCGATCGTGCGGCGTCGCAGGCGCTGGCTGGAACCGCGGCGCGACATCCCGGTCTGGGCCTATCGTGCCCTGGGCCTTGCCGGCTTCGCGAGCTGCCTGTTGCTTTGGGCCTGCGTCAGCCACGAAGAGCTCGTCGATCCTGTCTTTCTGCCGAGCCCCCAGGCGGTCTGGGCCGCCGGGCAGGCCTCGCTGTCCGACGCCAACTTCTGGTTGGATGTGAAGGCCAGCTTCTTGCGCGTGACCGCTGGTTTCCTGCTCGCGACGGCGATGGCGCTGCCGATCGGGCTGGCGATGGGCGCCTTCAAGGTCTGGGAGGGTCTCCTGCAGCCTTTGACCGAGTTCGTGCGCTACATCCCGGTGCCGGCGCTGATCCCGATCTGCATGGTGATCTTCGGCATCGAGGAGCGGTCGAAGATCGCGCTCATCTGGGCGGGGACGTTCTTCCAGCTGGTCCTGATGGTGGCCGAGGAGATCCGGCGGATCCCTTACGAGATGCTCCAGGTCAGCTACACCCTCGGCGCCAGCAGGTGGCAGGTCGTCCGGCGGGTGATGTGGTGCGCAGCCAAGCCCGGAATCTTCGATGCTCTCCGCATGTGCAATGGCTGGGCGTGGACCTACGTCGTGATCGCCGAGCTGGTCGCTGCCAACGAAGGCCTCGGCTATCGCATCCTCAAGTTCTCGCGGTTCCTGCAAACGCCGCGCATCTGGGTCTACCTGGCGATCCTGGGGCTCATCGGGCTGGGGCTGGACTTTGGATTCCGAGCTCTGAATCGGCGCCTGTTCTTCTGGGCCTACACGCGGGCAACATGACAACCAGAACCGAGAGGAGACCACCATGACCAAGCTCAAGACCGAGTCGGCGTCCCCGCTGCTGATGCTGGCGGCCGCGCTGGGGCTCGCGACGTTTCCGGCGCCCGCAAGCGCCGCCGACCTCAAGCCCTATCGCGTCGGCTTCAACGCCTGGATTGGATCGATCGCTTTCTTCGTGGCGCGGGAGAAAGGCTTCTTCAAGGAGGAGGGGCTCGACATGCAGGGCAAGAGCTTCAGCGCGCCCGGTGACGGGCTGACGCCGCTGCTCACCGGCGATCTCGACGCCGTGCTCAGCACGGCGGACAGCGTCCTCACCGTGCTGGACAAGGCGCCGGGGCAGCTACGAGTGGTCTACCTGACCGACACGTCGGCGGGCGCCGACGCGATCCTCGCCAAGAAGGACATTGGCGGCATAAAGGCGATGAAGGGGCGCAAGGTCGCCGCCACGCTGGGGCAGTGCAACCAGCTCCTGCTCGAGAAGGCGCTGGAGCGAGCGGGCCTCACCGACGCAGACATCCAGCTGGTCAACATGAACCCCGACGATGCCGGGTCGGCGTTCGCCGCCGGCAAGATCGACGTGGCCGTGACCTGGGAGCCGTGGATAACCAAGGTCTCGGGCGAGAAGAAGGGACACGTGATCTTCAGCTCCAAGGAGACGCCGAACCTGATCCTGGACGTGCTGGCCATCAGCACGAAGACGGCGAAGAACAAGCCCGCCGAGACACGCGCGTTCCTCAAGGCGCTCAATCGCGGCTACGAGTTCGTCCAGATGCACACCGATGAGGCAGCGGCCCTGGCGTCGAAGGCGTTGGAGCAGAAGCCTGACGAGGTGAAGGCCATGCTGCCCAAGGTGATGCTCTACAGTCCAAAGCAGAACCTGGAGGTCATGGCCGGCCCGGCGCCGTCCGCGAGTGCGCAGGTGGCTAAGTTCTTCAAGGACAAGAAGGTCAATGAAACGCTGGTCGACGTCTCGCACCTCTACGACCCTTCGTTCCTGAAGTAGATGTTCGTGTTTGTGACCGGCCAGATGCCGATCGTGCCCGAGACCGGCGCCCATGTGCGCGGCACGTTCGCCGAGCAGACCCACGCGGTCACGCGCAACCTCGAACCGGTGCTCGAGGCCGCGGGTAGCAACTGGGACCACGCTCTCCATTGCCGGATCTACCTGACCGACTTCGCCCGCTACGACGAGGTCAATGCGGCGTACCGATGCTGGTTCCGCGGCGAGAAGCTGCCGGCGCGCGCCTGCATCGGCGTGACGGCCCTGGCTGGTGGAGCCGACGTCGAGATCGATCTGCTCGCGGTGGTAGCGGCGTGACCGGCACCGCGCTCCTGATGGTCGACTTTCAACGGGACTTCTGCGCCGAGGGCGGCTACTCGGACCGCTTTGCAGGCCTCGAGTGGGTGCGGCCGATCATCGCCCCGGCGCGTCGATTGCTCGAGGCCGCCCGACGGGCCGGCCACCTGGTGGTCCACACGCGTGAGGGCTACGCGCCAGATCTGTCCGACTGCTCACCGGCCAAGCTGCAGCGCAGCCGCAACGCGGGCAGCGAGATCGGTTCGCCCGGGCCGATGGGCCGCCTGCTCATCCGCGGTGAGCACGGGCACGACATCATCGAAGAGCTCGCGCCGGTGGCCGGGGAGATCATCGTCGACAAGGCCAGCTACGGCGCCTTCTGCGGCACGAACCTAGAGAAGATGCTGCGTGGTCGCGGCGTCGGCACCGTGGTCCTGGCCGGTGTCACGGCAGACGTGTGCGTCCACACGACGCTGCGCGAGGCCTACGACCGCTGGTTCGACTGCCACTATGTCGCCGACGCCATCTCCTGCTTCGACCCCGAGATCCGCAGGGCCTGCGAGAAGATGATCGAGGAGGAGGGCGGCATCTGGGGCACGCTGACCAACGTCGAGGCGGTCACCCGAACCTGGCGCTAGGCTACTGAGTGGCGGACAGTGACAGCCATCCGCGTTGGACCAGCCGTCGCCAATGGGCGAAGTCGTGATTCGGCCAGAGCTCGGCGCCGAGATCGCGGGCCAACCCTTTGAGGCGCCGGATGCTGGCGAGCGCCAGATCCTCCCGCACGCGTCCCTCGCGGTCGCGAAACAGGAGCCCGGGTGCGATCTCCACGTCCAGGTTCTCTTGCAAATCGGCCGCGTCGCCGCACAGGATCACCGGTGGTCCCGCGGCCAGCTCGACAACAAGCGAGCGGTGCCCCGGCGTGTGTCCCGGGCTGTCGACGATTCGCAAGCCCGCGCACAGCGACGCCTCGTCGCGCTGAAAACGCCAGCGGTGTGCCCCTTCGAGATCGCCGGCGAAGTAGGCACCGTCTGTGTTGGCGCGCGCCGCATCCCACTCGTCGGGGTGGCAATGGATGTCGGCGCCCACGAAGTCGTGGAGGCCGCCGGCGTGATCGAAGTGGAGGTGTCCGAGCACAACGGCGTCGACGTCGCGCACCGCGACGCCGATGCGGGCGAGCAGCGTCGGCAGCCGCTCTTCCTCGCGCATCTCCGGTGGCCCGAACGGGAAGCCGGCCGCGTCGTAGCAAGCGGCGCGCAGCGCCGGCTCGGCGATCTTACGGTAATCGCACCCGACGTCGTACAGAACCCGCCCGTGCGCCGTCTCGACCAGGTACGCGAGGATCGGCGCCTCGATGATCGTCCCCGGTGCCCGCCCCCGCAGCGACAGGCTGGCATCGTAACGATGGCACCCCGTCAGGATCGGGATCAGTCGTCGAACATCACTCATGTCGTCCTGGGATCGCGGGATGAAGACCTGCACGGTCCTCGGTCGGGTGGCGCACGACTCGTGAGTCCTTGTGTTCTCAGCCTTCTGGAAGTCGGAATCATAGCGAGATTCCAGTTGGGGACGAGGCATTTGCGGCGCGGCTTGCGACCCTGCAAGCCGATGCCGAGATCACGCCAACCGCAAACGCGTGCAACGAGCTCCGCGGCGCCCAGCTGCGACGCCGGCGGGGGAGCTGCCTGCATCGGCCGGAAACGAGGGTTCAACCGGCCTTGGGCCCCGGCCACTTAGCGTGGCGGGGGCCCAGGGGAGCGGCGGGAAGTTAACAGATAAGAGGTGCTAGCGATTGATTAGAGCGGAGTGATCAACCACTTCTGCGAGTCGGGCGAGCCGTAGCCGGTGACCTGGATCGCGGTGCCCGTGTTCATCGAGCCGGCGACCGGCCAGAGGGTGGACGCGAGCTTCGATGCCGGGCTCACCAGATAGGTGCCCGACTGTTGGTTCCCAAGCGTCTGGATCGCCCACTGCTGGCTCGCCGAGCCGTTGTACGAAGACTGGACGACCGCGGTGCCGTCGTTCGTCGAACCA